>JADGDJ010000271.1 GCA_016744925.1 Spirochaetaceae bacterium | reverse complement strand
GTTACAATATGACACTTATATATTTTATCGTATTCAATTTCGCGCTGCAGATGTTCTCTCATTCTATTGGGATAAAATTCTTAAACCATCATAAAAAAGTTGAGAATGTTCTCAGTTTTGATGCACATAACCTATTACGGTCGTATAATCAATAATATATAATAGGTTAAAAATATTTATTTTTAAATAATCCAGGAGTAAATAGTGAAAGGTCATAGAAGTTTTCGATATAGAATATTAGTAATAACCGGAGTGATATTTGTTGTATCCCTCAGTGTTGTCACAATGATAAACATCAACCTGGCAAGAGAAAGTCTTCGGAAAAGACTTTTTGTGCAGGAAATCCCTTCAAAGATCGAGAATATTCTTGCCGAAGTGGATAAACAGATCATGACAGTTGCAACCTCTCTTTCTGTTATAGCGGAAGATCCTTTTATCCAAAAATGGCTGCTCGACGGAGAATCTCCCGGTGATGTTCCCTTAATTAAAAACCGGCTTGAACTTAATGTTAAACATTTTGACACTATGGGTAGTAATATAGTCTCATGGAATACGGGTAATTATTATAACTTCTCCAGAGGGACTTTTAATATAACTAAGATAAAAGATAGCGATGTTTGGTTTCCAGCATTCAGGGATAGTGGGAAAGCTGTCGGAATAAATCCTTATACAGACCATGTCGCATTGGGAGAAGTAGCCTTTATGAATGTCAGAATTGACAATAAAGGTGAATTCCTCGGTTTAATATCCGTCGCTTTGAAACTGACTGATTTTGTAAATACCGTAGTCAACAAAACCGTTGGAGAAAAGGGCCTCAACATGATGATCGACTCCGATGCCATTGTCAGGCTCCATAAAGATAAGGAATTGATCAGTTCTTTTAACTTATCTGACGATTCCGACTATTCTACTCATATTCAAAAAATAACCTCTACCGATAGTTATAGTTTTCACTACAAAAGAGAGGATGGTGAAAAAATATTTGTCAATACGAGATTCATTCCTCAGCTGGGCTGGTATCTTATCACTGAAGCGAGTGAAAGAGAGTTGTTTGCCGATCTCAACAGATCGCTCTACTCGAGTATCCTGATCTCTTTCATATTTTTATTACTGGTCATGTCTTTACTATTTGTTCTCACTGGGTTTATCGCAAAAAACCTAAAACGTTTAACGGCTGCTGTAGATGATATTTCAGAAGGAGAAGGAGATCTCACCAAATCAATAGGGATAAAGTCACGAGACGAAGCGGGTCTTTTATCACAGTCTATCAATCGCTTTATCACGACGCTTCGTACAATGATAGATAATGTGAAAGACGTTTCGGAACAGAGCCGCGAGATGGGATATGTTCTGGCATCAAATGCAGAAGAGATTTCTTCAACAGTTGTGGAGGTTACGGCTACGATGAATTCTATCAGTGATAAAACAGATATTCTTTCCAGAGAAATACTATCATCGGATCAATCCATTGGAAGTATCAGGAATTTGATTTCCGAACTGAATTCCAAGGTCGACAAAGAAGGTGAATATATTTCGGAATCTTCAGCTGCCATTGAGGAGATGGTTGCCTCAATACACAGTGTTTCAAAAATTTCTGAAGATAAAAAACAATCAATCGAAGATCTGACACGAATTGCACTGTCAGGAGAAGAGGATATGGATTCCACCGTGCAGGCAATCGACGATATAAGTCGATCTGCCGATACGATGATAGATATGATCGGAGTGATAAACAGTGTTTCAGATCAGATAAATCTTTTATCAATGAATGCGGCTATTGAAGCGGCTCATGCTGGAGATGCGGGAAAAGGATTTGCTGTTGTTGCCGATGAAATAAGGAAACTTGCCGAAACGACGTCAGAAAACACCAGTGCCATGTCAAAATCTCTCAATGCCATAATCGGCAGGATCACTGAAGCAGCCAAAATGTCAGGTAATACGGGTAAAACTTTCAAAACCATTGTGAGTGAGATAGTCGAAGTCTCCGGAAGTTTGTCCGAGGTGATCGCTTCTCTGAAAGAAATATCCGAAGGAACCAGCCAAATCACCAGTTCTCTCAGCTCTCTTGTGGATTCATCCACCGGAGTCAGAACCTCTGCCAATTTGATGAATGATACTTCTTTACAGGTCAAAGAATCCTTTCAAAATGTTTCTTCACTTGCAACTCAGAATAAAGATGGAATATCAGAAATTAACCACGGGATGAAAGACATTTCATCGGCATTGACAGAGTTATCGACACTGGGGGGACAAAACTCTGAAAACCTCTCTCAGCTCAACAGTGTTGTCGAACGATTTATTACGAAGAAATAGTCTTCATTATATTCTGAAATCGTGTATTACTGATGGGGTGCTGGCTGAGAACCTCTCCATTGTAAATGAGAGCGAATGACCCGAAAGGACTGGGATTTCTCTGTGCCGCCTTGTGATCAGAAAGATCAACTACTTGAGGCTGCATACCCATAGCTTTGGCCGTTTCCGCCATGGCCCTTACATTCTTTTCTGTGTAAGGGCATTGTGGAGAACGAAGAATAAACAATCCCTCCCTATAATCCTCTAAAACACCATCGAGAAAATGCGGTGTATTTTCTGTTGAATTGAAATTCAGTCCCAGCAATTGAAAGTCCGGTTTCCTTTTATCAATCACCTCAAAACCATTTTTGATAAATATATCCTGCTTCGCCATAAAAGAGCCTTTTCTTGTGACCACAGCAACACCATCTTTCCCAAGCTTTCGAGCTTCTTCGATACAGCTATTCAGAAGCAAACTACCGTACCCCTGTTCCTTATAAACTTTTTTATATCCTACAAACAGACAGTGTATGAACATATAATTTTCAGCAGAAACAGGACGGTGAGCAAATTCTCCGGGAATATATTCGATCATCCCCTGGCTTCCATCATCTGGAGTCACAAGAGCATTGATCCTTAAACCTCTTGGATAATACTCTCTGTACCAGTCTGCTTTTCGTGCCATCTCTTTATGCTTTGTTGCGTCTTTATACCCGCAAAATCCGTATTCCAGAATATTGTCCGGCGTAAGTGTTTGAATCTCCATGGAATCTCCTTGCCTTTTTATTCGCTAATTCTGATTATCTGACCATTCTGAAGCCCAGCCCAGATTGTAAAAGGGGCAGTATTATCAAGATATAAATTCGTAGATAATCGGCCTGGCAGACTGAACTGATCGATTACAGTCAATTTCCCCTTGGAATATTTTATTAGCAATAATGCCTTAAAATCTCTCGTAGGAATAAGCAATTCCGGCCCGGGAGAATGATCCAGATCTGCCACTAAAGCCATATTCAAATTATTTGACCCTATCTGATGAGTTGATACATTGCTCATTTGCACCTCTTTCTCTAACGCACTGCCCTTCCAGGTGTATAACTCCAGTATTCCGTTTATATGGGGAGTGCGAACAATGGCAATAGACTGAGTCGAATCATCAATAAATGGAGCAGCTGACAGGATATGAAGCCACCGAAATCCCCGTCCGATTGATGGTGAAGCCCCGAAAAATTTCCCTTTTAAGGAATAAATCTCAATTCTCGAACCGCTCTGACGATTACTGGATGTGAGAACAATCTCGACACCGGGAATTTCAGGAATGACATCAGCAATGAGAGGTCTCAATGTTTCAAAGACTCGTTCATCGGGTAGTTCATATTGACTAATTAGCTTTTCATTATTGTAAATGGCAAACCCTGTGGCTTCAATATTATCGCCCAGGACTCCATGATTGTAACGATTGCTATTTCCTGTCAGAACAACAAAAGAATTTTCATCAATCCAGGAAATATCCGAACCAATCGCCTTTTGAGGTATATTAAAATCACTATCTTTTCTATCAGTTTTGTATATTCTCTGATTTTCCAGGATGATATTGTTTTCAGCCAAGATAGAAGTATTATCATAAATACTAATTGCTCCACCAACAAAGGAACCAATAATTTTGCTATGAAGATTCCCGTCAATCGGGGTAGAAGGATCAGTGGAAAATAAGAACGTCCCCGTACATAGAATCAAAAAACCTATAATCGCCGCATTTTTCATATTTAAAACCCTCAATTCTTATCGTACCAGTTTATCATTTTTTCCAGATACCGCGATTTCACCTGCTCCATTGCCAAAATTTGTTTCGTCGGAGGGAGTTTCAATAAAACACCGAAAATAGCAGCCATGGCTCTGTGGCTGAACAATAGCTGATTATCAAAAATCAAATTCTGTAGTTTTCCCCGTTCTAAGGCCATCATCACTGCTTTATGTACAGAATTCACCGGTGTAATGACTCGTTTTTTTAGACTTTTCAAACTGATGCTTTTCTGATTACAAACCCGAACGCAGAGAGCACACCCCAGACAGATACTCTCATTTAACTTGGCCACTTTCCGCTTTTTCTGTTTGGGATCATTTGCCGTTACCAGAGTCATGGCCT
Organism: Spirochaetaceae bacterium; assembly: GCA_016744925.1. GTDB lineage: Bacteria > Spirochaetota > Spirochaetia > DSM-2461 > DSM-2461 > Spirochaeta_F. The sequence goes on along the minus strand of JADGDJ010000271.1, from coordinate 1,323 downwards.
CAACGGGGCACACATTGACACACAAACCGCATCCCGTGCAGCTTTCCTGGTTTATATGGGGTAGAAAATTTGATGTGTGCACCGGCTGGAGAATTCCGTATTTTCTGGCTGCGATCATCGCTTCACAGCAGCACCCGCAGCAGTTACAGATAAAATTGACTCCTTTCTGAATGTTCTCTCCAAATTGAACCAGATTGTGATCATGAGCCTGATCGAGAAGATCCATACATTCCGGCACATCGATTTTTCTAGCGTAACCGTGTTTTGTCAGGGAAGCGGCACTTGTATTAAATGTCATACAAATATCCATAGGGGCATGACAGTTTTTCCCGACATGTTCCATCTTGTGACGACAATAACAGATTCCGACACCAATGGCGCTCGCGGTCTTAATCACTTCGGAAGCCCTTTCGTAATCGAGAACATGGAGAGAGTTCTCTTCGGATAACACCGGTTCATTAACATAAACACGACCGAGCTGTGTATCACCCCGAACAAAAAGATCTTTAATAAACCCCTCTTCAACATTGAGGTACTGATAATATAATTCTCCCAGAAGCTTCTGGTCCACTTTGCCGTTTAACCTCATGAGAGAAAACTCAAAAAAACCGGCCATTGGTGGCGGCAGAACATACTGACTGATTCCATTTTTATCAATATCCAGAAGTATGGCCCTGCTCGCGAGCTCATCAAGAATCTTGTGAGCCTGATTGAGATTCATTTTCCAGTTTCTTGCGGCTTTCTCTACAGTAAAAGGTTTAATAGGAAGCTGAGAAACAAGTTCGGCCTCTCTCTCGCTAAACAGTATCCTCAGAATTTGATAAAGAGTCTCTGAAGGAGGAGCACCTTGGGGAAACTTGTTCAGACGATCAATTAAATTATCATAAGATGATTTCTTTAATGTTCTGTGTGCCATAACTATATTCTAAATCACAATATCTCTCAGAGGTATCAGTATTTGTAAAATTAAGTAATTTAAATGATTTGAAATCGAGATTTAAACTTAAATAACATCAACAGAATATTTTCAGAAAACCTTTACATTTTCTCCAGATTTCCCAACTACAATCATAATCAAGGAGTTAAAATGAGATATTCTATATTGGTTCTCTTACTATTTTCAATGACAACATTCGGCTGCAGAAGCGTTGATTTTTTTGCGGCTCCCAAGACACTGACTAATAGTGACTACCAAAAAGACTGGAACATTTTCAGACAAGCACTAGAAGAATACCATCCGGCATTGACTGCATATCATTCTGAACAAGAAATTGATAGTTATTTAAACAGCCAGCAAATTAAAATCAACAGCGTTATGGATTA
>JADGDJ010000270.1 GCA_016744925.1 Spirochaetaceae bacterium | reverse complement strand
ATAAAGTATAATCGTTTGCCTTATAACTGTAAGTCATCTTCTGAGAAAAGTGCATTTTGTGTAACCGGTTCATACCATTATATGCATAACATATTACATCACGAGATTTGTCAGTAACAAGAGATTTCTATTTATGAATATTTTTATTATACACATAATATATATTACCTATAGTTATCACGCACTCTTAAACTTCAATTAAGTATATATAGCTTTGTTATCTAGTTTTCTGTATAACAGGAGAAAATAATAAAATTGAGCACGACCCTACTCCTAAAATAAGGCATCTAAATAACGATAAATAATAAAAGCAATCATAAACATAAGTTTTCTTACACCAAAGGTTCACTTAAAATAATTCATTTTGCAGTGAACAATGCACCCATCGCAGCATCAACATACTGGGTAAAATTTTTTGTGAATATTTCCGACAAACCATATTCCAATTGCACAGATACCGGCTCTATTCCCATGAAAACAATCTCTGGTAGCGCATATCCATTATCCCGGGCAAACCTCAGAACCTGAATCATATCATCCTCATGAGTCGTAATCCCCGTAATGGGTTTGTTGCTATCAACTTCATCAAGAGTAAAATATCTGAAATCTCCCGGATGTTCACCCATATTCGCTGTATCAACTATAACTATTTTTTCTGTATCGTCATTTAGGTAAGAGAGTATATTGAGAGAATTTCCCGAGACATCAAGTGCTCTAAAAGTTTTATCCAATCCTCTTTCAGAAATATGTTCAATAATGCGAATTCCAATGCTGTCATCCATCATCAGATAATTTCCTAAGCCAATCAAATACCTCATAAACTGCCTTTTTTATTTTTTAAACCTGACATCGAGATAGTGAGTCGAGCACGAAATACAGGGATCATAAGAGCGTACAAGCATTTCCAATGCCAGTGTCATCTCCTCCTCTGTCTTCTCTGCTTCAAGAAGTTCAGGTACCAGTTTATCAAAATCCAATTGGATATTTCCATGATTCTGATTCGTTGGGATAATGCAGTTTCCTCCTACACATATCCCCTCTTTGTCATAGGTATATTCATGAAATAGTATTCCCCGGGGTACTTCGACAGCACTGGCTCCTGTTCCGAAATGTAACGGTTCCACAGCTTTTTGATTTGCATCATAAGCGGGATCTTCAATCAGTTCATCTATCAGTCGTAAAGATTCATACACGCTGTGAACACACTCTATTATCTGGGCTGCAGAATTCATGTAGGGATTGCATACCATGGATTCCATCCCAAGAGCCTTAGCAACTTTTCTGGCTTCACCATGCAATTGCTCGTAGTTATTATTGAATCTGGATAATGCTCCTGCTGCATAACTGGCGAGGTTGTGTCTGGCAAATTTTGCAGTTGAGTTAGGAGAGAGATATTCATTGGTAACAGATTTGTAGTCCGATACAGGAAAACGCTCTTTTGATCCATCGGGCATCATAGTTTGGATGAATCCATCATAGAGTCCGTATTCCTGATCCGATGATACAGCGAGATATTCAGTGGGACGATCAAAAACTGGAATATTAGGGGCTAAAGAAGCCACTGTTGAAACGAGTGTATTAATATCATCAACAGAGGCCAGAATTTTTTCCTTTAATTCTGTGAGCTCTTCAATTGTTAACATTTTTGAAAACCCGCCGGGAATGACTGTTGTGGGATGGGTTGTTCGGCCTCCGATAACCGATCCCCATTCGTGCCCTAACCTCTTCAATCTGAGAACAGTAGCGACCACAGGGCCGTGACTGGCAACCAGAGGAAACACTGAAGGAGCACCAAGGAGATCCGGTGCGACAAGAACCCCCACATGCAGAACATGGGAGTCAAAGTTTTCCGCGTGTTTCAGTATGGTTCTCATTTTTCTTGCCTGTTCCGTAATTGTAATTCCACAGGCAGTTTCTGTGGCTTTAACAGAAGCCAGAGTATGCCCCACAGAGCAGATTCCACATATCCGGCTTGTAATCCTGGCGACTTCACTGTAGTGACGCCCCCTTATCATGGCCTCAAAAAAACGGGGAGATTCGGGAACCTGCCATGTACACTCTTCAATGGAACCATTTTTTACATCAACCAGAATATTTCCATGGCCTTCAACTCTTGTCAGATGATGTACATTTATATTGATATCTTTTCTCATCAGGCATCACTCCTCATAGCGTTGGTAAATATTCTCGACTTGTTTCTCGCCCGTTCTTCTGGCATTCCGTTTTCTATGAGCACTTGTACCAGTGAAGCTTCGTTGGGATTACTGATGAAGCCACGGCAGGCTTCACAGGGAATTCCCGCTTCGGGACAAGGGGCTCCACATCCCGCACGAGCCACCATGCCCATGCAGTGATCACCTTCCTGGAAACGGCAGATTGTCTCGTTTCTCTTACATTCTACACAAACGGGATAGTCGGGTATTTCAGGAGTTTTTCCGTGGAGAAGTGAAGAGATTATGTTTAAAAACTCATATTTGTCCATTGGACAGCCAAATACTTTGTAATCGACCTTAATCGCTCCATCGATGGGGAGAGCTTTAGCATTGCTTTGGAGATGAGCAGCCCCGGCATCTTTGCCGTAAACATATTCCTGAAAATCGGTCTGATGATTTTTCAAGGCATTGATTCCACCGGTTGAAGCACAGGCTCCGAAGGATATCACCACATCGGAGCGCTTCCTTATGGCTTCAAGACGGGTCCTCTCCTCTTTTCTGGTAAAACTTCCCTCAATACAGGCAATATCCAGGTGTTCGGCTTTCTCCGACATCGCTTCGCGAAATTCTACAATATCAATATGGTTTAACAACTCAACAAAATCGGCGTCTCCATAATTGGTAAGTTCAATCTGACATCCTTCGCAACTGGAAAAATCAAAGAATCCCACTTTGGGTTTAGCCATTACAATGCCTCCTCAAGATCTTCAATTTCAGAGAATGGGAATACCGGTCCATCCTTGCAGACATATTTGTCATTGATCTGACAGTGACCGCATTTTCCAATCCCGCATTTCATCCTTCGCTCCAGGTCTACATAAATATTTCCATGATCAATATCCAATGTGTCTAATTCTTTTATTACAAATTTGTACATTATTGGAGGACCGCAGATAATGACCCGTGTGTCAGGTGTCAAAGCTTTTTTCTTAAAGAGAGTCGTAATAACACCGATATTACCTTTCCATGACTTTTCTGCAGTATCCACTGTTTCAAAAAAATCTATTTCAGGAGATTTATCCCAGCTTTTCAAATCTTCAAGAAACATCCGTTCCGATGGACTTCTCGTTCCATAGAAGAGAGAAAAATTATAAAATTCATCCCGCCTATCCAGAATGTACTGTATGAGCGATCTGGTGGGACACAAACCGATTCCCCCGGCGACGATGAGAATATTCTGTCCCCTCAGCTTATCAAGAGGGAATCCGTGTCCCAGAGGTCCTCGAACAAACATGGAATCGCCAACCTCCAGCTTATTCAAGGCTTTTGAAACTCGCCCTACAGATCGAACAACGATATCAAAGGTTCTTGTACGTGTGGGAGAACTGGCGTAACCGATAGGAATCTCTCCATATCCGAATAGTGAGACTTCGAGCATTTGCCCCGGCTCAAAATGAACAGAGCTGCCATCAGCCATTTTTAGAGTGAAATGGCGTTCTGTTGCTGTGGTCTGTTCTGCCCTGAGTATCATAGCCTTCCTAGGCATAAAAATATTCTGACTTTTCCTGGCGGCAATTTCAGCTTCTTTCTCCAACTCCATAATCCGATTGTACACTCCGACTGGATCAGCTATGTCAGCTGTACAGGATGTTGAACAGCGACCGCAGCCGACACAGGCCGGTCCACCGAGTTTGTCATTGAGATAAACGGCTTTTCTCATTATCCGATGGCGAAACCTCTCCCCCCGCGTATTTCTGAAGTTTTCAGATGTTCCTGAACCAAGAGAAACCTGAGCAAACTCCGATGTAAGACAGGCATCCCAATAACGAATCCTCGATCCGGATTTCTGATCCAGATTCCATTTATCGTGTACATCGAAACAGTAACATGTGGGACAGACTGTATTGCAGGTTCCGCAGGAAAAGCATTTTTCTGCCAATTCATCCCATAACTCTTCATTTTTGAATTCGGCTCTCACTTTTTCAGCAAGTTTGTCTGTGGGAAATGGAAGCTGAGCATTGCACTGGTGCATTATATCTTCATTTACTTTTTCAGCTTTGCTGATCTCTTCCTTTGTGGCATTGCGGAAATTACCGTATGTAAGGAGTGCCTCGCCTTTATAACTGGTTACATCGTAAACATAACCAGTATCTCCTAAACGGGTCAGAAACCCATCGTGACCTTTGGGTTTCACATCCCGTCCGATACTACCCCAAAATGCTCTCTCAGATATTTTCTGTACACTTGATCCGATTACTGTAGCCGCTTCGCGATTGGCTAAATAATTATTGTCCGGCTGACCTTCGGAAAAGAAAAAATCAGTCATATCAAGGGATTTAATATCATAAAAATGAACGCCGAAAAGAACCATTTTCTGGGGGTCGATACAGTCCCGATAATTTTCACCATCAAACTCTATGAGTTTTTGTGCCGGAGGAAAGAAAAATTTTTTAGGGGGCAAAATGGTTATGTCATAATCTAAGCGTAAGTCTTCCGTTTTATTGATTTTACCGAAAACAAATTTATTCTTTTTGGCAATGGGACCAACTAAATTTTCCGATTCCATCAAATTGTTTAGAAATGATGAGAAGTCGTAATCTTTTATAAAGTATCTTTTTTCTGAATCAGACATAAATCCTCCAGAGAATATTAAGGAGGAATTTTTAAAAAAGGCTTTCCGATGCCTGTTCAATGCTGCGGTCTGACAAAAAGTCTTTTTTGAAAGAACCTCAATTTAACTATAAGTATAAATATATAGATTAGCAATAAATTAATGCAGCTTTATTCAGCCTGTTGATCCAAAAGCGGGGTTTTGTCAAAGGGACAAGCCTCATAGTCTTCATTGTAAAAAACAGCCGTACAAAAGGGACAAACTTTATACTCGCCATCATGAATAAACTCGATGGACTTTATAATGTTGTAATTCATATAAATTTCGCCATAAATGCCGAAATCATTGTCCATGCCTCCGATTTTCCCACTGGTATTAATAAGAACATCAAAAACTTCACCACTTGTCAGTGTCATCTCCACAGCGGTATACCCGGGTATAGACTCATCGTACTCACTAGTGAAGTTTATCGATTTAATTTTTTTAAAATCAATCTGATAAGTGGCTGTTCCCAGATCAGAACCTCGTCGAATCCAGAAAAAATATTTCAATTCTTCCTTAGAATCAAAATACCGCATATCGGAAAAGAGGAATTCAGTCTCTTCATTATCGACCACCCGAATTGTAAAGAAGGGCTTGTAATTATAAGACTGACTTGAAAGAACAACAATTGTCAGCAGAAAAAATATTGAAAGCAGAAATCTTTTCATATTCACTATAATAACATTACTCCCGATCAATTTCCTTAAATAAAATTTGTTGTGTCGCCACATCAATAAATTCAGGCTTTATATAAATAATCCCATTGAGGGCAAGATCCTTCTTCACAGGCATGAGGGCTTCCATAGCCAGAGATGGTATGAGATACACGGCCTGTTTGTCTTTTTTACCCACATACTGAGCTTCTCCGGACCAATCTTTATTCTGAAGCAGATATACTAACTTCCAATGCATATTGGAAGATCTTTCTGCAGAAACGACAGAGCCATAAACAGACTCAAAAAGCGCAACCCGCTCTGTAACCTGATCT
>JADGDJ010000269.1 GCA_016744925.1 Spirochaetaceae bacterium | reverse complement strand
AGAGCGTCTTGAAAATCTTCTCAATGCCATAAAAACGGTTTATGCCAGTACCATGAGTGTAGAAGCTCTTTCCTACCGCAAATCAAGAGGGGTTTTGGGTAAAGATGAACAGATGGCACTTCTTGTTCAGAGAGTTTCGGGAATACCAAGGGGAAAATATTATTATCCTCAGCTTTCCGGTGTTGGATTCTCTTTTAATCCCTACGCCTGGAGTCGGGATATTGATCCGAAGTCCGGTATGATCCGTCTTGTTTATGGTCTGGGAACCCGTGCAGTAGATCGTTCCGATAGCGATTACACCCGTGTTGTTGCTCTTAATGCTCCTTTGAAAAGACCCGAATCTAACGACGATGAGGTTAAACGTTATTCCCAGAAAAAAGTTGATGTTCTGGATCTCGATGATAATTCTTTTAATAAAATCAATTTTGACTCCATAGTCAGTAGAGAATCCCATCTTGATTTATTTGGCACAAGGGACCTGGAGGCTGAGCGCTATTACCGGGAAAGGGGCAAAGAGGGGAAAGACAGGTGGACTTTGACATTTGAAAAATTGATTAAAACTACTGATTTTATCGACAACATGCGCCGTATTCTGGATATAGTGAAAAACACATATGGATCCAATGTTGATCTGGAGTTCACCTGTAACTTCTATAATCCCGATGCTTATAAAATCTGTCTTGTTCAATGTCGCCCCTTTCAGGTTGATGAACACGATATTATAAATGTCCATATTCCTGAAATTACAAGTAAAAATATTTTTCTCAAGGCTCAGGGTGCCGTCGTCGGGCGGAGCAGTCTTGTTGATTTGGAGAGTATTATTTTTGTTGACCCGAAAACTTATGGACAACTTTCGGAGAATAAGCGCTATTCTGTGGCCCGTATTATCGGCGAGTTGATGAGACTGGAAAATAGGGAGCGAAGGACTGTTCTTCTGGGTCCGGGAAGGTGGGGTACCAGTACTCCCTCACTGGGGGTGCCAGTGTCTTTCGCCGAGATACGATCTGCCTACGCTATCTGTGAAATAGATTCCATGCATGAAGGTCTGGTCCCCGATCTTTCATTGGGGACTCACTTTTTTAATGAAATGGTGGAAAATGGAATGGTTTATATCGGATATTTTAACGGTCGTGAGGGCAATGCTCTGGATCTGGATTTCTTAAGAAATGCGACTAATCTGCTCGGAAATCTTATTCCTCAGTATGAGGAGTGGACTGATGTCATTCACGTCATTGACTGTCCCATATCAGGGCAGAATATACTCATGGCAGCTGATCCGGTAGGTCAGATTGCTGTGCTTTATAAAAATTAGAAACGGGAAGCCTCAACTTCCCGCTTCACTAAGTTAAACCAACCCCTGATCCAACATGGCATCAGCTACTTTTACAAATCCTGCGATGTTGGCTCCCAGAACATAATTGCCCTCTTCACCATATTCTTTAGCGGCTTTATAGGCGGCATCATGAACGCTTTTCATTATATTTCTCAAGCGGGAATCAACTTCCTCTCTCGTCCAGGATAGTCTTGCGGAATTCTGGCTCATCTCAAGCCCCGATGTAGCGACACCTCCGGCATTGGCGGCTTTACCAGGACCGTATAGAATTTTCGCTTTTATGAACTTTTCCACTCCTTCCGGTGAGGTCGGCATATTAGCCCCTTCGGAGATTACGAAACAACCATTGTCGAGTAGGGTCTGAGCATCTTCGGCATTAATTTCATTCTGGGTTGCACTTGGGAATGCTGCATCACATTTGATTCCCCATGGGCGTTGATCTTTGTAAAAATTTACACCGTACTCTTTGGCGTATTCTTCTATTCGTCCTCTTCTGATATTTTTTAATTCAAAGATATACTCAAGTTTTGCTGCATCGATTCCATCGGGATCGTAGATGTATCCCGATGAGTCGGAAAGAGTGACAACCGTAGCACCCAATTCGTTGAGTTTCTCTACTGTATACTGCGCTACATTACCTGATCCGGAGACAACACATCTCTTTCCTTCAAATGAGTCTCTGCGCATTTTAAGCATTTCCTCTGCAAAGTATACGGCTCCATATCCTGTCGCTTCAGGACGGATAAGAGAACCTCCCCAACCCAGTCCTTTTCCGGTTAATATACCGGTAAACTCATTTCGAAGTCGCTTGTATTGGCCAAACATGTAGCCAATTTCTCGGCCTCCTACACCTATATCTCCGGCTGGGACATCGGTATTGACTCCGATGTGACGGGAGAGTTCTGTCATAAAGGACTGACAGAAGCGCATGACTTCATTATCCGTTTTCCCTTTGGGGTCGAAATCGGAACCGCCTTTCCCTCCTCCCATCGGCAGAGTTGTCAATGAGTTCTTGAATATCTGTTCGAATGCCAGAAACTTCAAGACACCCAGGTTAACTGTGGGGTGAAACCTCAAGCCACCTTTATAGGGGCCGATAGCACTGTTGAATTCGATCCTGAATCCCCGGTTGACCTGAATCCCCCCCTTGTCATCAAACCAGGGAACTCGAAACATCAATACTCTTTCCGGCTCTGTTAGTCGTTCTAGAATCTTTGCTTTCTCGTATTCTGGATGGCGTTCCATTACAGGTGTTAGAGACGTCAGGACTTCATCGACAGCCTGATGGAATTCAAGCTCTCCGGGATTGCGTTTCTTAACCAATTCAAATACATCTTTTGTGTAGGACATTTTCCCTCCAATCTAATTTGTAAAATAGTTAAAATCATACATATGAAAGGTTATTAAATAATAATTGTTGTATTTATTATTTAATTAATCAATATTCAGAATCGAAAAGCATCGGTAAGAGGAATACAGTAAAAACTATATATTGATATTATCAATGTAATGTATTAGTAATATTAATATAGTGGACGTATGGCTTTTGTTTATTGAATATTAAAAAGATAGTACGAATTTCGAATTATGTCAATGGTGCATATTCTCTCGATCGAGGATATGTTTCATAAATATTTATTTGTGTGAATAAATAAGTGATAATATTCAGGATATTCATTAAATCGGTATAATTATGCTGAGTTAGGGCTTTGCTTTTAATTGATTAAAGTGCGGGATCTGACAGTTGGACTGAGTTTTTAAACTGATTCTTCTTTTAAAAATTTAATAAATTCTATAGCTGTCTTGTTCATCCGTTTACTTTTTCGGCGGATGATACCCAGAGGTCTGACAAAATCATTGTTAATAAAAGGAACTCCGATCAGAGTTTTGTTTTTAAATTCCTGGATAATTGTAGGCGCCGGGAGGATGGCAATACCCGTTCCGATTTCAACAGCTCTTTTAATAGATTCAACATTGTCGAATTCCAGAGTCAGCTCAATATCTATTTCTTTCATTTTTATAAATCGATCGGTTTGTTTGCGTATTTCCAGATCGTTTGAAAATCCTATGAATTTTTCTCCGGAGATCTGCTGCGGAGCAATCTGTTTCTGCCTAGACAGTCGGTGTTCCGGAGGGCAGACTAGAATCATCTGCTCGATTTTCCACATTTCTGTCTGCAGCTCCCGCTGAGGTTTGGGGAAAGATACAATTCCAAGATCAACTTCATCATTCAAAATACTTTTGTAAACGTCTTTTGTTGAGAGATATTTTAGGCTGAATTCAGCCTTGGTATTTATCTCTGAAAAGATATTCAAAGAGTTTTTCATATGTCTTAATCCGACAGAGTAAATAGATGCCACCCTGATCAGGGAGTTGAGCTCTTCATGTCTCTTTTGAACCTTGTTTTTCAACTCATGAAAATCATCAACGAGATGTTTACAGCCATTGTTGAATATGGTCCCTTCTTCTGTGAGTTTCCAGGGGCGCTGAGATCTGTCTATGAGTTGAACACCCAGATGTTTTTCAAGTTGATTTATAGTCTGACTAGCTGTTGATTGTGTTATGCCATTCTTTTTGGCAGCTTTTGAAAAGCTGGATAATCGGGCAATATCGCAGAATAATTTTAATGTTTCAATTTGCATAATCGGTTTAGTTTCATTCTCCAGATCAAACATCGCATATAGGAATCACTTTGTCAAATTCTTGTTTTAGCAGGAATTTCTTATTTGCCTTTATGATAATGTCCATTTTGCAGCGCAATATTGATACTGGTATTTGCCCAAGGAAAAAAATAGCATTATACTAAACCAATGAAAAAAACTGAATCGGATGTTTTAAACCAAGCTCTTCAGACGGAGAGACTCTCTGATGGCAGGCGGAAACTGTTGAGGGAATTCAATCTGAAGATCGATGATGAATTCTTTGCCATAGAAAAGGATTTTGAAACGGATTACAGTTCCATACCCTGGTTCGGCCGTTTTGTCGTGCACTGGTCAAAAGTGGATATTGCGGGAGTCATACATGATTGGCTCTACAAGTTTGGAAAAATCGATGGAACTGCCATTACAAGAAGTTACGCCGACCGGGTTTGGAGAAAAACTGCAAAGTCAGGTTCTCATCATGCGAATGGTGTACAGGCCTGGATCTGTTGGATCTCTCTCAGATTATTCGGATTTATTGTCTGGCGGAGATACAGAAAAGAACAGGATTTAGAAAATTGAAACAATTTCATGAAAGAAATATACACAACGGGCAATATGATCTAGACGCACTGGTCTATGAACTCCCCGAGTTTAAAGAGTGCATTATCACGACTCCCTCCGGCGAAAAATCCATCGACTTCAGCGACTCCAAAGCGGTTCTTCTGCTCAATAAAGCTTTGCTGAAGAGGCATTACAATGTGGATAACTGGATGATTCCCGACGGGTATCTCTGTCCTCCCGTTCCGGGAAGAGCCGATTACATCCATTATGCCGCCGATCTTCTGGGAGACCTCAATGGGGGAGATGTTCCCCGAGGCAAAAGGGTCAATGTCCTCGATCTGGGAACAGGAGCCAACTGTATTTATCCCATAATAGGGAGTCAATCCTATGGTTGGAAATTTACAGGTACAGAGATTGATCCGCTTTCTCTTAAGGTTGCCAGGCTGATTGTTCAGTCCAATCCTTCATTGGGAAAACAAGTGAAGATCATCCAACAGAAACAGAAGCAGTTTATTTTAAAAAATATGATAGGGGAGAAAGACCGTTTCGACCTCACTGTTTGTAATCCACCCTTTCACAGTTCAAAAAATGAAGCTGTTGAAGCCAATTTGAGGAAATGGAAAAATCTCGGGAAAGATGGTGATGAAAAGAATCCCGGAAGAAATTTTGGCGGAATGGAAAATGAATTGTGGTATCCCGGTGGAGAGACCGCTTTTATCAAAAGAATGATTAAGGAGAGTTCCGATTATAGCAGGCAGGTCTGCTGGTTTACTTCTCTCGTATCAAAAAAAGAGAATTTAAGACCGCTGAAAGAGCATTTGAAGTCATTTAAAATACAAGATCACAGAGTCGTTGATATGAGTCAGGGACAAAAACAGAGTCGGTTGATCGCCTGGACATTTCTGTCGGGTGAAGAGTGTTCCCAATGGGCGGAAGAACACTGGAGATAATTTTGGACTCTCTAATTACCTTCAGGAGCCAATTGATATAAAGCGCCATTTTTTTCATCTGTCAAAATATAGATCAGGCCATCGGGTCCAGTTCTTACATCCCTTATTCGACCTAATCTGTTTTTCAGAAGAACTTCTTCATGTACTATCTTATTTCCCTGAGGCACTAGTCTTCTCAGATGTTTGCCGGCCAAAGCTCCGACAAAGACATTTCCCTTCCATTGAGCCAACACTTCACTGTTGTAAAAAGTCATCCCCGATGGTGCGATGGAGGGGATCCAGTACAAGATAGGTGGCTCTAAGCCGGGAGATTGTGTTTTTCTTGAAAT
>JADGDJ010000029.1 GCA_016744925.1 Spirochaetaceae bacterium | reverse complement strand
CACTACTATAAAATGATAAATCGATTTCACCATTAAATGTCCACAAACCAGTTTCATACTCAAAAATAGACTCGATGGCCAATTCCCATAGAGAATTATCCCAGGGAAGGTTTTCTCTTTCCACATAAAAATAATAGTTATTGTCCCATTCAAATGACAATTCCAAAAAATTGATTCCTCCGATCAGGAGTAAGGGATACTTGTAGGGGTATAAGTCTGAAGTGACAAAGCCGGGACTGCTGTATCGCAAATCATTCTGAAAAAAGATCCCGCCCTTAACTATGCCACCAAGTAAAAGAATAGAGTAACCGGGAGGATCGGAGGTCGATGTATTTATCTGGAGTTGGCCTCCTCCGAATAACTCGTCCCTTCCAATTACAATAGTAAGCATACTATTTAATTGTAATAGCGAATTGAGAATCGGCTCATCAGTATACCAGGACCCAACATCATCATCATTCTCTTCATCAACAGAGAGAGACTGACTCAAATTAATCATTCCATCTCCGCTGAGGAATATGTTCTTCCAGATAAGCAACCGTGCAAGATCCTCCTGCCGAATGACAGATAAACCGCCATCGATTTTAGTCATTTCAAAAATCAACCCCATATTGCTGCCGGGGTTTCCAGAACTGTTAATCTCCATTGCGGGGATTTCATCAACGGAAAAAGGATGTATATCATCAGTGGACATATCTTTTAACAATCCACTGAATGATACGGGACCTAAGGATAGATAATCGCTTTTAAAGTAGAATTGATCTAACTGAAAAGTTTCATTTCTATAATTGAATTGAAAAAGAGAGGAGAAATCATCTCTGCTGAAATTTATACCGCTATAAATTCCCCCGGGATAGGAAACACCGTAATTGTAGGCAAGATGATCCTGACTGTACAGACGAAAACTAAAAATCAGGAAATACATCAGCAGTGGATTTTTCATTACACAATCCACTACTCCCATTTTTCCTTTGGTGCTTTATTTTAAGGGAATGTGATCCTTAAGCCATTTGAAAAATATATTGTAAACTTCTTCTCTGTTTGTTTCATTGAGACTTTCATGGCGCCCTTCGGGATTTAACCCCATGGAAACATCAGCGATTCCCGATTTTTTATAATTCTCATACACTTCTTTTACGAGTTGACCTTTTATCCCACCCACAGGATCTTCGTCTCCTGAGAATAGAAAAATAGGGAGATTCTCAGGAATAATTTTGTAAATTGATGGAGAGCAGACTCGATGTAATCCTTGAGCGAGATCTCTGAAATGGGCGGAAGTACAGATAAATCCACATAGGGGGTCTTTAACGTATCTATCCACTTGATCGTTGTCCCTCGACAACCATTCAAATGATGTTCTGGGATGAGGTCCGTAAGGTTTATTGTAAGAACCAAAACTGAGATTATCAAAAAAATGACTTCTGTGCCGCAAGCCCCGGAAACGGATTTCAAAATTAACAAGAAGTTGTAAAAGTCTGACTGTAAACATTTTTTGATTTCCCGTACCGGAAAGAATGACACCCTCTATATCATCTCCCCAACGGGAAATATAGTCACGGGCAAAAAAAGAGCCCATACTATGCGAAACTATAAAAACAGGCAATCCCCGGTGTTGCTCCTTTAGCTGCGTTGTTACAGTTCTAACATCGTTAAGTGCTAATTCCCAGCCATTGGCTTCTGAAAAAATTCCTGTATCACCATTTTCCTTCAAAGATTTTCCATGCCCTCTATGATCGTTCCCGATGACAACAAAACCTCTGGCATTGAGAAACTGTGCAAATTCCTCATACCTCTCGATATGCTCAGCCATACCGTGTAATATCTGAACGGCACCTATAATTTCCGATTCATTTTCAGGGATCCATTTTACGACTGAAATATCTCTGTAGTCTTCACTTTTAAATATATACCTGCTCCCTCTCATCCTCGTTGTCTCCCCATGCGAATTATCTCAAAAAAAACCATCTTATTTACAGAATAGCAGTTTTCGGTAAATTGGCCAGCAAAAACATTTTCGAGCTCAAATTACTACTGAAACAGTGATTTTATACATTATAAAAAATCATCAAAAAAATAAAATTCAATTTATCTGAAACTTAAATCATGTTGTAATTAGATATTAAAAAAAGTTAGACTTATTACGGTTAGATCTGATTGTTGTTATGTAAAAAGTGATTTGTAAATTATTGGAGGTCCAAAATATGATAATTCTGACATTGAACTGCGGAAGTTCATCAGCAAAATATCAGGTGTATGACTGGGAAAAAAAAGCAGTCTTAGGAAATGGTGTTGTAGAGAGAATCGGTGAAAATATTTCTACAATCGAGAGCAATGTACCAGGAAAGGAAGCTTATTCGAGAAAAAGAGCCTGCCCAACCCATAAAGAGGCTGTTGAATTAATAATCGCTACGATTATCGACAAAAAAAATGGCTGTGTTCCCGATCTTAGTGAGATTAAAGCTGTTGGTCACAGAGTAGTTCACGGTGGAGAAAAATTCATCAAATCCGTCATTGTCGATGATAATGTAATCAAAACGCTCCAGGAGCTATCAGCTCTGGCCCCACTTCACAATCCCGCCAACATAACAGGTATAACCGGAGCTCAGCAAGTTCTTCCCGACGTGCCCCATTGTGCCATACTCGATACGGCTTGGCATCAAACCATGCCCGATAAAGCATTCATGTATGCCTTACCTTACAAATGGTATACAGATTATAATGTGAGACGATATGGCTTTCACGGAACATCTTATCTATACACTGCGAAAAGAGCCGCTACTCTTCTGGGGAAAAACCCTCTGGAGACAAATATAATCATAGCCCATATCGGAAATGGTGCCAGCATGTGTGCTGTAAAAAATGGGGTCTGCGTCGACACATCCATGGGTCTCACTCCTCTGGAAGGATTGATAATGGGCACACGCAGCGGAGATATAGATCCTGCGATAATCCCCTATATTATTAACAGCACAGATATGAATGCCAATGCAGTGGACAAAATTCTCAATAAAAACAGTGGTCTCCTCGGAATTACTGAAAAATATATAGACAGAAGAGATATCAATGAAGGTGTCGAGGAAAATGATGAGAGATGTATCCTGGCACAAGATATGGAATCCTATAGAATCAAAAAATATCTCGGTGCATATTCTGCTGTTCTCGGCAGGGTCGATGCTATAGTATTCACTGCAGGAGTGGGCGAAATGTCTCCTGAAACCCGAGCAAAAGCGCTATCGGATCTCGAAAGTATCGGTGTAAAAGTCGATATGAAAAAAAATGCTGTTTCTAAATCACAAAATTGCGAAACCTGCATTTCTACTGATGATTCAAAGGTCAAAGTATTTGTCATTCCAACAGATGAAGAGTTGGTAATGACAGAAGATACTTTCGCTCTTATGAACGGTACTTATGACGTTCATACGAATTTCACTTACTCCTTCCAGGATCCTTCTTATGTCAATAGAAATAGAGAAGAATCCCTCCCGGGAGATCTGAAAAGAAAACCCGGTCTTGAAAATATTATAATAAAAGCCAGATAATTTCTTCTTTTAAGTGTTAACCGCCCTGATATGGGCGGTTCTTTTATTTCTGTAATGTTCCGGAGTGAATCTGATCTCTCTGATCTTTTCCACATAAGTATTCGACTATAGTTTCAGAAAATTCTGCAGCAGTCCCCGGTCCACGGCTGGTAATGAGATTACCATCGATGACAACTCTCTCTTCTGAAAAAAATGACCCTGAAAAAGTGGTTTCAAATCCGGGATAACAGGTGAATTTTTTCCCTTCAATCAGACCCTTTGATCCGAGGACTACAGCTGGCGCCGCACAAATTGCCGCCACCAGAGCTCCACTGTCCATGGCTGTTGAAATAATTTTTACAGTTTTCTCATCTTTTGCAATATTAGATGCGCCAGGCATTCCACCGGGAATGACAACACCATCCCAGTCCCCTGACAACTGAGAGACTTCAACATCACACTCTATTTTTATACCCTGAGCTCCTGTTACAGTTTTTCCAGTCACACCGGCTAAAATTAAGTCTACACCACTGCGACGTAAAAAGTCCGCTGGAGTTATGGCTTCAACTTCCTCAAATCCCTCTGCGAGAAAAAGTACAACTTTTTTCATATCTTCCCCTTTCGTAAATTGTTCAACTAATATTCTAAGTGATATCCTTACAGCATGTACAGGACAGATGATTATCCCCCTCTATACAGATGGAATATATTTGATAAGTATTCAGACTTGGTAAATGCTGGAATCAGCAGCCGTTCAGGAGGAAGCAGCACTGAAGTTTACAAAAGTTTTAATCAAGCTCTACATTGCGGAGATAACGCCGAGGATGTAATAAAAAACAGAAAGAGTTTGTGCCAATCCCAAAATATCCCTTTTGATAACTACACATGCGCAGAACAGGTGCATGGTGCAAAGATTTTAAAGGTAGATGAGCAGTTTCCCGGTTCCGGAAAAGATTCTTATGACCAATCAATATCAAAAACTGATGCCCTGATTATCGATAGAAAAGATATTTTCATAAATATCCATGTTGCAGACTGTGTCCCTATTGCGATTTTTGACTACTCCAAAAAAGTCGGAGCCCTCATTCACGCAGGCTGGAGAGGAACAGCGCATCTTATTACTGATAAAACAATTCGTTATATGACTGAGACTTTGAATTGCAATCCCGAAAATATGATTGCCGGACTGGGACCATCGATAGGCTCGTGCTGCTTTGAAATCAGTTGGCAAATTGCAGAAGTTTTAAAGAATAGCTTTCATTATTCCGACCGGGTAATCCTCAAGAATAAAGAACAATATAGGGCTGACTTAAAACAAGCCAACAGGGAACAATTAGTCCATCAGGGATTAAAGGAAGAGAATATCGAGATATCCAGTATATGTACATGTTGTTGCAGTAAAGAGTTTTATTCATACCGAGCTGAAAAAGGAAAGACTGGACGATTTGCCGCTTTCATGAATATTTGCTAAACAAAAAAGAGCCACTCTGATGAGCAGCTCTCTTTTTATCATTACTTTCCGAATAATTTGGAAAGGATACCCTTTTTAGCCGGTTTTCCAACCTGCTTGTTGACGGGTTTTTTATCAATTTTTTTCTTCGTACTTTTTCGTCTCTGCTCTTTATCCATTTTTACGGTTTTTTCATCAACTTTAAAGTCTTCCCCGTATTTGGATCTGTAATAAGCCAATCTGTCATCCATACTGTTTTTACCGGAAACCCGTTCTTTATTGGGTCGGTTCTGAGCACTTGTATTTCTGCTTCTTCTCTGCTTATCGTTTGTGGGTTTTCTGTGGTTTCTATTATCCCGTTTTTTATCCGGATTATTTCGTTTTTTAGGTCTCTCAGCCGCAGGTTTAGATCCTGAAAGGAAATCTTTACTTCCTGAAGCTTCCATAACCAGAGATTGTACTTTACGTTCACTCTGTTCAAGCGGTCTTTTATTATTGGGATACTCTTTCTTTTTTTCGTTAGTGCGGTTTCTATTATTCGATCCCTGGTTATCTCGATTTCTTCCGTCGCGGTTACCATCCCGGTTGCCGGTGCGGTTACCATCCCGGTTGCCGGTGCGGTTACCATCCCGGTTGCCGGTGCGGTTACCATCCCGGTTGCGGTTTCTATCTCTGTTTCCGGAGTTTCCACGAGAATCATCCCGACCCCGTCTGCTCCCACTGTTTGCACGACTGTTATTGTCACGCATGTGAAATCTCATGCCTTCACTTTTATCTTCTACAAAAAGATCATCTGTTGCCCAGGCTACAGGTATTTTTGTTTCGATATATTTTTCAACAGCCGGCAATCCGTAGACATATTTTTCACAAGCCATGGAGATAGCTTTTCCGCTTTTCCCTGCACGGGCCGTTCTACCGATTCTGTGCACATAATTTTCACAATCCCCGGGGATGTCGTAGTTGACCACCATGGAGAGATCGTCGATATGCAAGCCTCTGGCAGCTACATCAGTGGCCACGAGGAATTTAACTTTCCCCTCTTTGGCATCTTCTACAATTTTTAAACGTTTTTTCTGAGGAAGATCTCCCATAAGACATTGAGCGTCATAACCATTGTGCTCAAGTCTTTTGGCTACTTCATAAGCTGTGTGTTTAGTATTGGTAAAGACAATTGCCGTTTGAGGATTCTCTTTTTTAAAGAGCCCTAAAAGCAGTCTCATCTTCTCATCTGTCCCAACATGGTACAGTTCCTGTGTAATGGCGTCGACAGTGATACTTTCAGGTTCGATGACTATTTCTCCCGGATTATTCAGATGTTCCCAGGCAAGGTTACCCACTTTTGAGCTCAAAGTAGCACTGTAAAGCATGGTTCTCCGCTCTTCTCTAGGGGGCATTTTTTTTAAAATCTGTCTAAGATCTGGCAGAAATCCCATATCGAAAAGTCGATCCGCCTCATCGATAATACAAATACCGAACTGTGAGTAATCAATTTTTCCGGATTTCCCGAAGTCAATCAACCGTCCGGGAGTACCAATAATCAGGTCACAACCATCTTTCAGCATTTTTTCCTGGCTATTATAACCGACACCACCATAGAAAGATCCAATTGAAAATCCCGTTTCTTTACCGAGGAGTTTTGCTTCTGTTTCTATCTGCACGGCCAGCTCTCTTGTCGGAGCGATTACCAGGGTCTTCTTCCCTTTAAAATCATCATGTTCGGCCATCAGGTGAAAAGCACTTATAACAAATGCTCCCGTCTTCCCTGTTCCGGTCTGGGACTGAGCGTAAATATCTCGCCCCTCAAAAAGGAATTTAAAAGCTTCCGCCTGAACGGGTGTACAATCGACAAACCCTGCTCCGGCAATTCCCTTTGCTAAATTTTCATTAAAATCAAATTCTGTAAATTTCATATATTTATTCTCTATCTCATTAATACGGTACTTCTCAATTTATTGAGGGCGACTCTCTGTATTCTCTTACCGGTACTATTTCTCTATTTTTTTCTGAGGTTATCACGATCAACGCCATGAATCATTTTGGACTTGTTTTACAACCTCTTTGAATCTATAACTTTTCTGTATGTTCATTATATTCTTCATGAGACTCTCTCCATCGAGTCCACATTGTTTAATCAGTTCCCCCCGCGTCGCCTGTCCGAGGAACTTATCCGGTGCTCCGAAATATCTAAAATGCGATTTTAGATCATTTTCAAACATTCTGGCGGCTAGCTGCTCGCCTAATCCGCCCGTTTTCACACCGTCTTCTACAAAAACAGTTAGGTTATAATTACTAACTATATCAAAAAGATAATCAATATCTACGGGAGCAATAAATCTCATATTGTAGATATCTGCAGAAATATCTCTCTCTTCGAGAAGATCGGCGCATTTTTCAGCTTCACTCAGCAATGAACCCAGGCTGATGATCAGCATTTTCTCTTTTTTAGAATCTTCTTTTCTCACAAAGACACCACGCCCTGAAATAAAGGGCTCGTCCAGTGTGGATCTCTCTTCAAAACAGACTTCTTTCGAGTAGCGGATCATAAAAGGACCGCTAGATTGTCGTGCCAGCTCTATGACGCATTTCATCTCTGAACTGTTGACCGGTGATAGAAATGTCATACCGGGAACATTTTTAAAAAGAGATATATCGTAGAGCCCCTGATGGGTTTCTCCATCGCCGGGAACCAGACCCGCCCGATCCATAACGATAGTGACAGGAAGCCCGGGTATGGCGACATCGTGTATAACCTGATCGACGGCTCTCTGCATAAAAGTAGAGTAGATCGAAACAAAGGGTTTCATACCCGTTATAGCCAATCCCGCTGAGTAAGTTATAGCATGAGGTTCTGTAATCCCCACATCAAAAAATCGATCAGGATAAGTTTCGGAGAATTTTTTCAATCCTGTCCCACTGGTCATTGCCGCTGTAATAGCTACAATGGACCGATCGGAAGCCGCAGCGTCAAGGAGAGCACCACCATAAGCTTCGGTCAATTTCATCGCTGCCGGTTGAGGATCCTTTTCACTTTTTTCAGGAACGGGAGAAACGCCGTGAAAACTCGAAGGATCATCTTCAGCAACTGTAAGTCCTTTACCCTTCTTTGTCATAAGATGGATGACTACCGGTTTATGAATATCCTTTACGATTTCAAAAATTTTTTCCATTCTTTCGATATTGTGTCCATCAATAGGGCCGATGTACTTGAAACCGAGATCAGTGAAGAGATTTTCCTTGTAGATGACCCCTTTGGCTCCCCTCTTCAATCGGTATATCCCCTTGAGAATCGCCTTCCCGAAAAAAGGAATTGTCCTGATAGATCTATCAATAAGATTCCTCATATTCAAATAGGATCCCGTCGATGTGAGACGGCTCATATAAGAAGACATGGCACCCACATTTGTACCGATGGACATATTGTTATCATTGAGAATGATTATTAAGTTTTTCTTAAGGTGTCCCGCATGATTCATCGCTTCCAGAGCCTGACCACCTGTAAGCGAACCGTCACCGATCACGGCGATGGCTCTCCCTTTACTACCAGTAAGGTGTTCGCCGATTAGAACACCCAGAGCTGCGGAAACCGAAGTTGAAGCATGGCCCGTATCCATAATATCGTGAGGGCTCTCTTCCCTCTTCGGAAATCCACTCATCCCTCCCGACTGACGAAGAGTTTTAAATTCTTCAAACCTGCCGGTAATGAGTTTATGGGTATAACACTGATGTCCAACATCCCACACAATTTTATCAAAGGGGGAATTGAACGATCGGTGTAGCGCCAGCGTCAATTCAACGGCACCGAGATTGGATGCCATATGGCCGCCGTTTTTATTCACTATTTCTATAATATATTCCCGGATTTCATCAGATAGAATCTCCAGCTCCTGGGGAGACAAACTCTTAAGAGCTGCAGGATCCTTCAGACCGGGAAGAATGGATAATTCAGACATTCAGACCTCTACAAGTGAAATATAACATAAAATGGAATAAAAACCATGGCAAAAAAACCCCTATAAATGAAAAAACCCCGGAAAAATATCCGAGGTTTATACGTCCGAATGAGTCATTTGACTCATTGAAGAAGCTATTACAGAAAGAGGGAAGAACCCTCTATGAAATCAGAACTGATGCTGCGTATTTGCAAATTAACAGCATCAAAACCTATTTATGCTTATGTCTGTTTTTTCTGAGCTTTTTCTTACGTTTGTGTGTAGCTATTTTTTTTCGTTTTCGTTTTCTACCGCAAGGCACGTGCTTACTCCTTTAATATTAAGCCCTAATAAAAGGGTATACAGTTAACTGAATGTTCCGGAATACAGAACTTTATAGATTATGCAGAGACTGCCTACATAAGTCAATAGGATTAAGGGTAAACCTCTCTCTTTATCCCCTCAATATTCAAAGGGGAAAACCATTTCACCCCTCTAAGTGACTTGAAAAAAGTGATCTGTCTTTTAGCATAACGTCTCGAATCCTGTTTTATCTGATCCTTCAGGTCTGCAAAAGTCATACATCCTCTGTTGACCATTTCGAAAAATTCACTATATCCAATACCTCTCATAGAGGGATAATCACTTGTAACACCTTCATCAATAAGTCTTTTCATCTCACTGACCAGCCCTTGATCAAACATAATGTCCACACGGCGGTTTATGCGTGAATAAAGTTCAGCCCGTTCTCTTTCCAATCCGATTATAGTCATAGGATAATCGTCACGCATCTCATCAGAGAGCTTGAATGAGGAAAGAGTTCTCCCCGTCGCGCGATACACTTCGAGTGCACGAACGATACGGGAACTATCATTACAATTTAGGCGCTCTCCGCTCTGAGGATCGCACAAACAGAGTTCTTGATATAAAAGAGGCAAACCCTTTTCTACAAGCTCCCTATTCAAATCTTCACGAAATTGATTGTCTATCCCGGGAATATCGGGCAAGCCGTATAAGAAGTTTTTAAAATAAAAAGCTGTTCCACCGGAAATGACGGGGGTTTTACCCCTGTTATATATCTCGGGGATCAATCTTTCCGCCTGAACGACAAAATCACCGGCGCTGAATTGTTCATCGGGATTTAAAACACTGATAAGGTGATGAGGCAGCTTTTCCAGATACCATGATTCCGGTTTGGCACTGCCTATATCCAAACCCTTATAGACCTGCATCGAGTCGGCACTGATGACCTCTCCCCTCCCTTCAAACAACTGAAGGAGAAGATCGGTTTTGCCAACTGCGGTCGGTCCAAACAATAAGACCAGGGGAGTCTTATCTTTTATACTCGTACTTAACTTCTTCAGTAACAATCTGACCGATCGCTTTTGAGATGATTTTGCCTTCTTCATCTTCGTTGTTATCAGTTCCGGTCATAGAGATCTGTTCAGCACGATGAATTGCTGCATTAGTCAATTCGTACATATTTTTATCGCTGTTAACAAGTTCATCCATAGGGATTACTCTTCGTTTATCTGCCATATTTACCTCTTTTTTCACAGTAGATTTTATTCGGGAGAAAAAGCGCAAAGCGCATCCCTAACGAACATAATCTACTGATTTTTTCACAGTAGATTTTATTCGGGAGAAAAAGCGCAAAGCGCATCCCTAACGAACATAATCTACTGATTTTTTCACAGTAGATTTTATTCGGGAAAAAAGCGCAAAGCGCATCCCTAACGAACATAATCTACTGATTTTTTCACAGTAGATTTTATTATAGATGAAATAGGGAACAAGATTCAACTGACTCTTGTTTCAGAACGTTCTTTTTCCTTAAGTATATTCACTATGGCCGCTGCAATAATCTCTACTTCCTGTTCAGGGTTCATCCTGTCCGTATTTATGACCAGATCGGCAAAGGTGAAATCATTGTTGTCAATATTGTACAATTTCAGATAACGAGCATGGTCTCTTGCATCTCGCTCATCAGTCTCTTTCATGCGGTCCTGAAAAACACCGCCTTCTCGCTGATGAATTCTAGAGGCTCTTATTTCGGGTGAAGCTGTAAGAAAAACTTTTAGATCAGCCTCTTTCAACATCCAAATCGCCAGCCTGGAACCGAGTATGGAATCACCTTCCATGGCCAGCTTCACCTGCTTGTCGTCTACATAGCGATCCCAGCTGCTGTCTGATTCAGCCATCTTACAGAATTCGGAAAATTCAATCCCCTTCTCTTCTGCAATATTGCGGAAAGTGAAGTTAACCATATTAAATTTGAATCTCTCCGACAATAATCTTGTTACGGTCGTATTCCCGCAGCCGCTTCGTCCCGATATGGCAATTCTGATATTATTCGACATTACGCAATTGCTCCCTAATTTTCTCCAACGCATCTTTCATTTGTACAACTGATTGATGAACCTCAACAACGGGAGATTTTGATCCGATTGTGTTGATCTCACGGTTTAGCTCCTGACAGAGAAAATCAAGCTTTTTCCCTGCAGACTCCTCACTTGTTGAAATCTCCAGAAACCGCTCGAGGTGGCTTCTCATCCTGATAATCTCCTCGTTTATATCATATTTTACGAGATACATAGCCGTCTCTGTAAGCAATCTTGACTCTTCGATCTCATCACCTGCAATATCTCTAAACTTTTCACTGAGAGTCTGCTTGACCTGAGCTTCAACTTCAGGGGCATTAGTTTCAACAAAAGAGAGATTGTTCGTGAGAACTTCGACCTGTGAACTTATATCCATTTCTGTATTCTTTCCCTCTTTTTTCCGATTCTCATCATAATCGGAATAAGCTTTTTCAAGCATGGGAAGGATTCTATCCCAGATATAGGTGAGATCTCTTTTTTTATCAGTCTTGATTATGCCATCCATACTGAGCAAATGAGATAATTTGAGTTCTTCTTCTATTCCGGCAGTTTCCATTATCTGCCCCAGGACATCGGTATACTCTCTCACCACGTTTTTATCGAGAATTACCTTCATGTTCTCCTCGAGTTCCCGATATCGTATATGTATTTCGACTCTCCCCCGATTAATTCTTTCGGACAACCACTCTCTCAGCTTAGGTTCCAGAGGATTGAGGATTGAAGGGATATTTGTAATGATATCCAGATAGCGGTTATTATAGGATTTCAAATCAAGTGATATATGGCTTTTTTCATCTTGTACTTCGCAAAACCCGAAGCCTGTCATGCTTTTCATTTTATGTACTCCTCATACAGATTTTTTCCAATCTGCCAGTTATTTCCGGCGCCCATTGTAACAAAGAGGTCGCCTTCTTTCAAATTGTCCCTACAAAACTTGAAAGTTTTATCAAAATCATCAAAATAATAGACATTTTTACTGAATCCTTTAGTTTTTTCAAACAAATCCTGTCCTGTAACATTCCCATTATACACCTCTCTCGCCGATGCATAAATTTTTTCGAGAAGAATCATATCTGCAGACTCGAAGGATCGGGAAAAATCATCGAGCAATGCCGCTGTCCTGCTATAGGTATGGGACATAAAGTCCACAACAAGTCTCCGGTCCGGATAGAATTTCTTCAGACCTTCCAAGGTAGTTTTAATGGCGGTGGGATGGTGGGCATAATCATCCATAAAGAGGATCCCACGGGCTTCGCCAATAATCTCGCTCCGCCTACGGGTACCGGTAAAAGAGAACAGACCCTCTGCCAGCGCTTCAAGCATATCCTTATCAATTATTCGGCCCTCTCCTTCCAGAGTTCTGATATTCAGAGCTAAAGCTGCAGCGGAATCGAGAATAAGGTGCTTTCCGGGAATTCTCAAAGAAAAATTCCGGTCATAACCTCTCATTCGAAATGTGGAAACGCCCTGTCCTTCTTTGGATTCAATAATTTGAAATGCTCCCTCTGCACTGAATCCGTATGGAATATAATTGATATCCCTTCGAGAATCCTGCATTATTGTTGCTGCTTCAAGAGCTCCGGGATCATCACAGCAGTAGATGAGATCTCCCCCGGAAGGCAACAGATCGATGTATTCGAGATAGGCATCGAGAATATCTTCATAATCTTTAAAATAGTCGAGATGATCCGGCTCTATACTTGTTAAAATAATGGATGCCGGTTTGAAGTCGAGAAAATGACGCTTATACTCACAGGTTTCAGCGATAAAATACTTTTCACCAAAATAAGCTGTGGAAAAACCATCAAAGGCAGGAACGGCGCTTCCCACGAGAACAGACGCTTCGAGACCGGTCGCTCCTGCAATAGTACCGGCAAGTGCCGTCGTCGTTGTTTTACCATGAACACCGGCAATACCGAAGGATTTCGTCAGAGATGATATGTAACCGAGAGCTTCTGTATAGACCATTCTGGGAATATTCCTTTTTTCAGCCTCTGCCATTTCGGGATTACCCATTCCATACGCCGCAGAGTGAATGACAAGCTGAACCGATTCGCCTAAGTGTTCGGCGGAAAAATGTTCATTGTAGGGAATTGCCAGACGCGTGAGAATTTCATCGGTATAAAATTTTTCATCAATATCAGAACCGGTGATCAATGCGCCCCTTCTGTGAAGCAATTCGGCAAAGGCTGCGAGACCTGTGCCTTTAATCCCCACAAGGTGTATATGAAAGTCTTTGAGAGTATCAGGTAATTTGTTTTTCAGCATATTTGAAATATACAGCGGAAGCTCCAATATATCAATTAGAGTCGACCTTCCTTCAATTTATATCTATACTGTTTTTATGAGCAGAATATCAATTTTCAAACAGATTATAAGGGATAACAAAAGCTTTGAATCAAAGGTGAAACAATTCACCTACAATTTCTTTCAGATTGTATTTCGGATATTTGATAAATTTTATTTCGACAACTGCGTCATAAGAGCTTCGGGACTGGCATTCAACAGTCTTCTGGCACTTGTTCCCCTATCTGCGGTTATTTTTGCATTTGGCGGATTGAATACAGTGAGTACCTCTCTTCAGGATTTTCTCGTCCATGTACTGCTCCCATCAAGTCTTAATCAGATTATAGATGCTCTCAATCTTTTTACAGAAAACTCGACACGATTGGGAACTTTCGGGATTGTGTTATTTCTCTTAACGGTTCTTCTCCTAATGAATAACATTGAGAACAATCTCAATTTCATCTGGCACTGTAAAAGAAAAAGGAATTTCTTCCAACAATTCACCATATACACAACAGTCATCGTTTTTACCTCACTACTCATCGGGGGGAATTTTTCCATTTCGGGAAACATCCTGGCCATAATTCCCGACTATGCTGTTGCACTCAAGGAACCCTTTCTATTAAAACTGGGGTATCGATTATCTTCCATTACATTTATATCTCTGACCTTCCTTCTGATAATCCTATTGATCCCTTCGGAAAAAGCGGCTTTTCATAGCGCACTGACCGGTGCACTTACAGGAGCTCTTCTGTGGGAACTGGCCAAATGGGGCTTTAAAACCTGGGCGAACTACTCAGTGAGAAATTCGGTGATTTACGGGTCGCTTTTTCTCATTCCCCTCTTACTTTTATGGCTCTATGTGGTTTGGTTGATCATAATGATTGCCATGGAAACCGCCTATGTACACGATCATAGAAAGGAATCGCACATACGATACAATGAACAAGAGCCTCTCTCCGAATCTTTCAGATCAATGGTCGATCTCTACATCGGCATAGCAACGCTCTATTATAATAAGGGAGATGGAAATGCGACGTTGACTCTACTGGCCAAAAAACACTCCATTTCCGAAGACATGGTGAAAAAACATACCGATCGCCTGATCTTTGAAGGTTTGATAATTAGAGCAGAGAAAGGATTTTTTATCCCTTCTACAGCGCCTGAAAATGTGAAACTATCTCAACTTTATTCCCAATTGAGTGGACTTCAAGACCCTGACCGGAAAAGTACAAAGGATTTTTTCATCGGCGGGATGAGAGAATTACAAAATAAAACAGTCTCAGATCTGATAAAAAACGATGACAGACAATAAAAATAGACTGCCTGCACCGATCGGTGCTGTATTCACTCCTCTTAACTATGCACAGGACACCATCATCAGCACTAAACTGTATGACCGGTGGAGAGAAGGGGCTAAGATTCTCGACCCCACTGCGGGAAGTGGAAATTTCATAGAATCTTTTATCAAAACCGCATTCGAGAGAGATGACGATATTCAGCCCAAATTACTAAAAAATCTCTATGCTGTGGAAATGCAGGACAAATTCATCTCCCAGTTCCATAAAAATATACAAGAACGATATTCTATCAAGTTCCCGAAAGGAAATTTCATCAACGGGGACTATCTCTTCACAGACCTCAACGTCCGGGCTGATTATCTCCTAGGCAATCCTCCCTGGCTCAATTTCTGCGATCTCGATGGTCAGTACAAAGAGAGGATCAAACACCTGTTCCTCGAAACAGGCCTGGCAAAAAACAAAAAAGACCTATTGCTCGGCAGCTCCCGAATTGACATCGCCGCTCTGATAATTTTTGAAGCCATCCGGAAAAATCTTAAAAAAAACGGAGAAGCTCTCTTTTACCTTCCTCTGTCCCTGTTCCTCAATGACGGTGCCCATAAAGGATTCCGATCAATTCTGCAAAGTGGACAATTTTCGCTCAATTATATACTGGATTATAAAAATCACTCTGTATTCCCCGACGTATCAACAAGATACGGATTTGCTTCTTTTTCCAGAGATGCGATTACACACTATCCCCTACCCTACACCTTTGTCGGAGACAATGGCTCAACTGTTGTCAAGCAGGCATCTCCCATAGGTGAACCAAATAGTCCTTTTATCATACACAAAGCGAATGAAAAATGGGAATTGCCATCCATTGAAATTCAGAAGGAGAATAGACCCCGCCAGGGACTGAATACCTGTGGCGCCAACAAGCTCTTTATTTTTGATACCATGGAGTTGTTAGAAAATGACCTTTGTCTGATGGAAAACCGCCATGTTTCAGCTGTGCTTCCCACAGAGCTCATATATCCTCTAATCGGAGCGGATCAATTCAAAGGGAATGAAAAAAACCGCTATGTCTTTATACCCTATAAAAACAATGGACGAGTTATGAATGGTGAAGAAATACAAAAATACCCCGAAGCCCGGACTTATCTGGAATTACACAGAGAGACACTCTGCAGCAGAAAAGGGGTGCTTATACAAAACTCCATAAAAAAAGGTTTCTGGTGGTCGCTTCTGGGGATTGGTCCCTACTCATTTTCACCTTGGAAAGTAGTTTGGGAAGCCTTTGGGAAAAAGGAATTCAGAGCCAGAATATTTTCAACCAGCAATGGGAAGTTGTGGCAGCCTAACCAGGCACTGCAGGCTTTTATCCCCTTAGAGAGTGAAAAAGAGGCAATCATAATCGCAAAAAAACTCTCAGATCCACTCATTGAAAAATTATTGAAAGATCAGGGGATGGAAGGAACCTGTAACTGGGCTCAACCGGGGCGCATGATGAAATTCTTCAAAATCAAAAATAAAAATTAAAATTGACTCCAGTCATCCACATATATTGAATCGAATCGGTAGTGATAACAGAATAAGCACCAAAATGGATTCCTGTAGAAAAATGATTGAATCGGATTTCGGTGTTCATTTTAAAATCGAAGAGGTTCAGCGAACTCAACTCGGGAAAGAACAGTAGATTCATGTCTAAATTCAGTATTATCCGTTTCAAAAATTCTCTATCCCAGAAAAGATAGAATACCGGAGCTTCCAGGTTCACTCCCATATTAAATCCGTTGAGATAATCCCGTTCTACAGAATAAAAATCATATCCATTTGAATAATATCCCCTGTACCCCATTCCCAGTTTAAATACTATTTTACTGTCTATCTCTTCCGAGAAAAAGGTTCTGAAAGTAAACATAACGTCAACGACATTGAGCTTGTTGGAGGCAAACCCCCCTTGTGCGGGATCGAGCAGAAAAAGAGAATAGGCTCCGGCGATTCCAAAGCTGCGATTCCAGGGTTTGAGAAAGATGTCGGCTTTCACATTAAAACTTGCGGAGTAACCACTTTCGTCTGGAAAAACCACTGAGTCCTCGCCAATATCCCAGGGGAGAACCAGGCTGGGATAGAGAGAAAGCTCGAAATGCGTTCTCGTATCTTCAGGATGAATGATCTGATCCTCTTCCGAGCGAACAGAAAAGTCCGGTTTTTCCAGTTCCTCTTCTTCTGGTTTTTCCAATTCATCAGTATCTTTAATACTAAAGTCCGGTCTCTCACTATAGTATGACTGTTCCGAGTCCTCTTCCTCTGCATAGAGTTCCATGTTGTAAAGCTCTTCTATAGATTCTTTCAAATCAGCAGCGCGCTGATTGCCGGGATCCAAAAGAAGGACATTGTTGAGTATGGCAATGGCTTGTATATATTCTCCCCTGCTAAATAAATCCAGAGCCTGATTGATATGAATCTCAACCTCACCTTCCCGCATTGACGAGTCAGATTGAGAAAAGAGCCCCTGCGCGAAGAGAAAAAGTATCAAAGCAGATAAAAAAATTGTAATCTTTCTCATTTAAGAAGTTCCCTGTATCCACTCGAATCGGGGAATTCGGGAAATCGCAGGCTCCACAAACCCCTAAAATCGGGATAATCGAGCTCTCGTTTTAATATACTGTAAAAATCTTTTCTACTGATATTTTCCGCACCAAGACTCTCAAGGTGATTGGTATGATCCTGACTGTCAATGAGTGTAACGCCTCTATCTCTCAGGAAGAGAGTTAAGAGAATAAATCCCATTTTCGATCCATTGGATACTTTGGTAAACATGGATTCACCAAAAAAAACTCGACCGAGAGAAATTCCATACAACCCGGCAACCAGTTCTCCGTCTCTTCTCACTTCAACCGAATGAGCCCATCCGAGCCTGTGGAGTTCACAATAGGCTGAATTCATATCGTTTGTGATCCATGTACCACCCTGCCCTTTTCGGACAGTTCTGGCGCAATTTCCGATAACCTCATCAAAAGCACTATCGAGAGTCACTTTGAAGTTCTGTTTTCGGATCTCTTTTTTCATTGATTTAGAAATTTTCAGTTTATCCGTATAGAGCACAAACCGGGGATCGGGGCTCCACCAGAGGATTTCATCTCCCTCGCTATACCAGGGAAAGATTCCCTGGTGATAGGCAGAGAGAAGCACTCCGGGACTGAGATTCCCACCGACAGCGACGATCCCCTCTTCTGTAGAGTCCTCAACAGAGGGAAAAAGTATCTGCTCTGAAGCGCTCAACCACTGGAGGCTCAAGTCAATTCACCCCGGGTTATGACAATTTTAATATCATCTTCCACAATTTCCGCAAGAGCCGTTCCACCCTGAGAAAGATCGCCGAAGAGAACCTGATCGACAAAAATAGATTTGATCCTCTCTTCAATCAATCTGGCAATATTACGGGCACCATATTCGGGTGAATAACCGGTTTTAGCCAGCCAGCTTATGCATTCATCGCTCACTTTCAATGTTACATTTTTAGTGCTGAGCATCTCCTGAAAATGACCGACTTCTTTGACTACAATTTTTTCAACAATTTTCTGATCCAGTCGATCGAAAAGAACTATTTTATCGAGTCTGTTCCGAAATTCGGGAGCAAAGGTATTCTCAACGGCTTTGTTGATAGAACCTACGTTCAGGAGATTTTCACCGAAACCGATAACCGCCTTTCCGAGCTCACTGGCTCCGGCATTAGATGTCATGATGATAATCACATTTCTAAAATCAGCTTTCCGACCCATATTATCTGTAACTGTGGCATAATCCATCATCTGCAAAAGGATATTGAAGACATCCTTATGAGCTTTTTCAATTTCATCGAGAAGAAGCACTGCATGGGGAGTCTTTCTGACCGCATCAGTGAGCAAACCACCCTCTTCAAATCCCACATATCCGGGAGGAGAACCAATAAGTCTGGAGACTGTGTGTTTCTCCTGATACTCACTCATATCAAAACGATGGAGAGAGATACCCATTTCATCAGCCAGCTTCCTTGCCAGCTCTGTTTTCCCAACACCGGTCGGTCCAACAAAAAGAAAAGAGGCCACAGGTTTATCGGGATTTCTGAAACCGGCTCGAGAGCGCTTAACCGCTTTAACAACGGCGCTCACAGCATTATCCTGCCCGAAAATCTCTTTCTGAAGAACATGTTCAAGCAATTTTAGCTTTTCAGTCTCACTGACTGAGACACTTTTTTCAGGAATTCCGGCAATTTTGGAAATGACAAGTTCAATATCTTTTTCCTTTACTTCAGGAATAAGCGTATCGCCGTTTTTCTCATTGAAAAGTCTTTTCCAGGCACCGGCCTCATCGATCACATCTATGGCTTTATCGGGAAGTCTTCTCTCATTGAGATACTGGGCAGACAGATCTACAGCGGACTGAAGAGCCTCATCGGTGTACATGACACCGTGATGCTGTTCGTAAACACTTCGGAGACCTTTAAGGATCTGTAAAGTTTCTTCATTTGACGGTTCTGTAATATCAATTTTCTGAAAACGCCTGACCAGCGCGTGATCTTTTTCAAAATGTTTTTTGTACTCGTCATAAGTCGTGGAACCAATGCATTTCAACGATCCCCGAACCAAAGCCGGCTTGAGAAGATTTGAAGCATCCATTGAACCTCCGGAAACAGCACCGGCTCCGATAATGGTATGAATCTCATCGATAAAGAGAATGGATTTATCCATCTCTTCCAGTTCTCCCAGCACGAGCTTCATTCTCTCTTCAAAATCTCCACGGTATTTTGTCCCGGCGAGCATAGAGCCCATATCGAGAGAAAATATAGAGTAATCCTTCAGAGGCCCAGGAACATCACCTGAGACAATTCTCTGGGCAAGTCCCTCTGTTATAGCCGTTTTACCGACTCCGGGATCACCTACATGAACAGGATTATTTTTCAGGCGCCTCGAGAGGATCTGTATGGTTCTCTCAATTACATCTTCCCGTCCAATAAGAGGTTCGAGTTTTCCCTCCGTGGCCAATTCTGTGAGGTTCGTCGTATATTTATCGAGATTGGTCTGCTTTTTTTTCTTTTTATGGCCGGAAGTCTCTGTTTTAATCTGCTCTTTAACAAATTCATAATCATCTGCATCGGCATCAATTTCAGGTTCCTGAATCTCTTCGGGAATACTGTGGGAGAGCAATTCCAGCAGAGTCAGTTTTTCGAGTCCGGCTTTTTTCAGATAATAAGAACCGTAACTCTCGTCCTGCTCCAGTATTGAAACAAGCAAATCACCCAGCTCTATAGTTTCTTTACCAGCAGCTTCGATATGGATCATCGTCCTTTCAATTACCGATTGAAGTCCTACAGTTTGAAAGGGGTCGACATCTTTGGCGACGGGGATATGTTTCTCGAAATAGACTTCCAGCTCTTCTGCCAGTCCGTCTGTATCGATACCGCATTCCTCTAAGATAAGTTTAGATTTATCAAAACTCAAAGCAGTAAAAAGGACATGTTCCGCTGTAAAGTACTCATGACTTCTATTTTTGGCCTCGTACCAGGCTGAATTAATTACTGATTGTACATCATCACTTATATTCACGTTTACACTCTCTCCATTATGCACTTCAGAGGGTATTCCCTCTCTTTAGCAATCATATGTACCTGGGCTATTTTTGTAGCCGCAATATCATGAGTGTACAAACCGACAATCCCCTTGCCCTTTTTATGGACATCCATCATAATTTTTGCTGCTTCTATTGGTGGTTTGTGAAAAATGGAAACTAGAATTTCCACAACAAAATCTGTCGTCGTATAGTCATCATTGAGAAGAACAACCCTGTACATATCGGGTTCTTTCACTTCTTCGCGTATTTTTTCTTTTATCTGTCCATCAAATTTTTCAGGCATATTCTTAATTTATACAATATTTAACTGATTTTCAACAAAAGGAATGGTTTTACAAATTTTTGCTGGTAGAGTATATTAATTATTAAGGTAAGAAAAGAACTGTTTTCAGTCTGGAGGATATTTTGAAAATAAAACTTACGATAGTGGTACTGTTATTATCTGCTATGACATTGAACAGCCAGTATTTCTTTGAGGGTTATACTGATGCACAGAAACTCGATACGGCTCATGCTTATTTAATGGTCAGTGAACAATTTGAGGAACTAGGTGATTCTGATCAAGCGGCGAAATTTAAAGAGATGGCGATTTTTATCTATCCTGAATTAATTATTATTGATAGAGAAGAGCTGAACATGACAGTCTCTGCACCGGAAAAGGTTGAAGAGGCAAAAATGAGCGGAACCGACAGAAGCAGAGAAATCAGATATTATTTCTCAAAACTGCTCAGAAGTGTGACAACTGAAGATCTCGAAACTGCCGACTCATTGATTGCGGAGAGACTCTATCTTCCAGAATACAATGGCGGACTTACAAAAAACCAGTTACTCCCCATGGTTCAGGAAATTGACAGAAAATATGATCTATCGAAATTTTCTCCAGGAGATCTCTACAAATTAGACTCAATACATGTCGAAAAAATTGAAGAGGGAACATATCTACTAACAATAGAAGGGGCCGACAACAAATACCTTTATACCGCTGGAATTACCTTTTTCAAACCCAGACAGACATTCCGATTCAGACATTACAACAGTGGTTGGAAAATTGATAAGATTAGCGCTGAATAATCAGAACTTTCGGAATTTTTTGACATATCCACAGTCCGGTGGCAGCCACCGGGCATATATAGCATGCCATGCTCCCAGCCGGGAGCATTCCCTGCATTTTCGAAACCTCTCGTTGTAGACCGTACAGTTGTTATTACTTGTATCTAGATAAGAGCAGGGTTTATCAAATTCAATAAAAATTGCTCCATCGTCATTTTCAGTTTTTTCATAACAGCAGACTCCACAATTATTACAGAGAGATTCCCATTCACTGCCATATCCCGTTAAAACCGAACGGATCAGTAGACCAATATTTTTTAATTTCATACAACTCTTCTCTATGATTTATTCAACAGGCGGATAATAACCCAGCTCATCGCGGCCACTCTTATTGACAAATAGAGCCTCTAACTCAACAGGAATATAAGCTCGTCCAAAATCGGAATCACTACCGGATGTATAACTGACTGTATAAACAGAGCTCTTTTCAGTGGTGATATCATCGAGAAGTGCATCAATCCCTTCCGGTTGAAACATATAGATACTCTGCCCGTCTGTGGCTTCAGTCAAATACTCAAGTTCCCTGTTCCTATAAGAATCGCTTGTATACACAGTATTGAAACTGATGTTGTTGTTGTTGTAATAAGCAGCGAGATCAATGATATCATACTGACTAAAGGAATTTTCGGGCATCTCTCCCTGTGTGATAAAAACGACAGAACGCCGATCTCTTCCGGGAATCATCTGGGATGCAGCCAGCCGTATGCCGGTATCGGGATTCCAACTGGAACTCCACTGCTCAGTAGCTTCTTCAATTGCTCCTGCGGTGTCTCTACTGCCGAAAGGAGTGATAAGATAAGGTGTTTCACCAATAGACATCAATGCTTTCTCTGCACTTGTACCACCGGTTTTGTATATCGCTTTCAAGGTCTCAGTGAGAGCATCGGAATAAGAAGACATTTTTTCAGAACCATCGACAAGAATGGTGATATATGATTCTTCCCCTTTAAAACCGGCAAACTCAAGCTTATAGTCACCGACACTCCGTGCATTTTCTGTAATAATAAAATTATCTCTCTCCAGTCCCAAAAGGGGTTCGCCACTTCTCTTTTCAACAGAGAAGTCGACAACGACCTTAGGGAACTGATCGGAATTGACCCGATTTATTCGAACAAAAAGACCTCCGTACACTGTAGACAATTCTGTCAGTATAGTAATTCTGTTTGTTTCATAATCAGCGATGAGCAGATTACCGTTCTCATCAAAATCGATGTTCATGGATCTGAAGTTATTGCCCGTACGGTCAGCCATTACAGTCATACGATCCATAGTTACATTATATCGACGAATCAGAGAACCATCGGCAATGAGAAGATCCTGCCCGAATAGACTCAGCCCTTCCGGTTGTATAAGCTGTCCGCTCACAAGAGACTCAAGATAATTACCACTCTCATCAAAAACATCAATTAGTTTTCTTACAGAATCGACCACGTAGAGTTTATTATCGAGCAAAGCAATTCCCGCTGGAGCCGAAAGACCTCTGTAATCACCGGCACGCTTTCCCATTTCCAGAATAAAATTCCCTTCTAAATCGTACTTCACAACTTTACGGTTTCCAATATCGGAAACATAAAAATATCCCGAATCGTCGGCTGCCAGAAACTGAGGTCCCAGCAATTGACCGGGAGAAATCCCCTTTTCTCCTATCTTTAGAAGTCTGGTACCCGAAGAATCACATAGAGATACATAATTTCCGGAAAACTCACTGAGTAAAAAATGACCATTTTTCAGAGCGAAAATATCAAAGGGGTGGTTAAAGCCCTCAAATCCACCATCCATAGTGGACTTTAACGCGCCGTTAGCATCAAACCGGAGTACCTGATTCGAAGAGAAGGAAACCACATATATCCCACCGGAACCATCACCGGTGCTGATAGCAGCTGTCGGTCTCTCAAACAACTTATAGTTATTGAACATGTTTTCAATATCCATATGTATGACCCATTTTTCATCATATTCCGGCTGTATAGAGAGGAGCTGACGATATTTAACCAATTCTGAAAAGTTGATCAGTGACGATCCAGCCTGTTCTGCATTTATAATTTTATCCCATTCCGCCAAAGCGGCATCTTCCATGCCCGACATATAATAACTGCGCCCAAGCCACATAAGGATGCTGGGATTTTGCGGTTTCAGAGCCAATGCTTTTTCCAGAGATTGAACAGCTTTATTATAGAAACCATTATTATAGGCAAGAACACCCCATCTGAGGTTTTCCTCCGCCTCAACAGCCTTCATATCAATGGCTTGTGAAGAGAGAGCACCGATAGAAAGCAGTAAGATTATAACTGTAAAATATATTTTTTTGATCATATACCGTCCTATTGACTAAAATCTCGATTCAACAGCCCTTAAATGGCGTTCGATCTCTTCATCATCTGGCCAGACTTCTTTGGCTCTTCTTAAAAATTTTATCGCTTCAGTAATATTACCGTCTTTGTAATAAGCCCAACCGACGGAATCGAGATAAGCACCGTATTCGGGATTCTGCTTCAAGGCTTTCAAGCAGAATTCGAGAGCCGAACTGGTTGACTTCCCCTCCTCGGCAAGAATAAAACCGTAAGAATTAAGACTGTTGGGATTATCCGGCTCCAGCTCCATTGCCTTTTCCAGATAATCCAGAGCTTTTGAAAGATTTCCACTTGAATGACAACAATATGCCAGAGTCGAATAGATCTGTGCCGATTCGAAACCCTCATCAATTACCTGAAGAATCAGTCTTATGGCCTGATCAAATTTATCGGTAATACTGTAAATATAACTGAGCACCATAGAACTCTGAAAAACCCTGAGAACATGAATATCATAGCGGATTACAACATCGTAATAGTATTCAGCCTTTTCAAAATTCCCCAGCTGAGTATAGGACAGACCTAGAAAATAAGCAGTCTCTGGATCTTCTTCATAAACAACATCCAGAGCCAGAAGCGCATCAACCGCTTTCTGATATTCACCATTGTTGTAGAGTTTTATCCCTTTATCTCTTCTGGAAATCATCTAAAACCTCTTAAACTCTGCCGATTTATACAATTCATCCTCTCTGTGATTAACAGGGTGAAGATAAATGGGAGAAATTGATACATTTCCCTCCAGTATAGCAGAAGAATCTTCACCTTTCAGGTCAGAAGAAGCAACTCCTGTTCCGGAGAGAAAATAGTAGGTATCTTTATTGGGTGAGATAAACTTTACCAGCCTGTCCTCATACATTCGTCTCGAAGGATGGGTGATCTCAACAGTGTAATCGTCATTCAGTTTTTCCGGAAAATTGATATTTACAAAATGATCTCGATTCCACAACCCTGTGAGAATTTCAATATTTTCAGCGATAAACGAAGCCGTAGGCAAAAAATCATATGGAGCTCTATGCCTGGCAAGTGAAACGGCAATAGCTGGACAGTTATTCAAAGAAGCCTGCCTCGCAGCGGCTGCTGTTCCTGAATAAATAATATCCGTTCCGAGATTTGGACCTAAATTGATACCGGAAATGACAAGGTCAATCTTGTCAGGCACTGCTCCCAGCATTGAAATAGCGACACAATCCGCCGGAGTGCCACTACAGGAAAAAGATTTTTCCGCGACAGGAGCTGTTCTGATAGCATCTTTAAGGGTTATGGATTGAGATTTGCCACTGCGATCCCCATCAGGAGCCATAATCCACACATTGTGTTTTGATTTAAGTTGTTCATGAAGAGCGACCAGTCCAGGACTCTCTATACCGTCGTCATTGGTCAATAATATGGTCATATATCAACCTTCTTCCGGAAATAGTGTTTTAACTCCCACAGAAGGTCTGCATATAAAATCTTCAGCCTTAAACCCAAAAATACGTTCATATTCTTCGAGGTGTGCTTCATATGTCTCTATTTTATCGTTATCGATGAGAGTTACAGTACAACCACCATAACCTTTTCCTGTCAAACGTGAACCGTATACACCTTGAGTTTCCTGGGCCCGTTTAACAAGCCAGTCCAATTCGGGACAGGATACGTCAAACTGATTTCTAAGACTTTCGTGGGAACGGCTTAATAGTCTTCCACACATAACCATGTCCAACTGTTCAAGAAAGCCTTTCATATCGAGAACTCTTTGATTCTCATCCATGATATGCATAGATCGGCGCCGTGTATCTTCACTGACTCCGTCAATACTGAGGCTAAGATCCCTTTTTGTGTAATCGCGAAGAGAAGATCCTGCTTTTCTCGAAGAAAGAGCCTTCACAATGGACTGAAAATCTTCGTAATAATCAATTTCATCATCGATCTCGATGAGAGAGGGCGGTATTCTCGTATCTGTTATAAGAAAACTATGATCTTTGAATTCCAATGGGATGTATTCGTATTCTAGACTTCTCGTATCGAGAAACATAGCGTGTCCCTCTTTCGCGTAAAAAGCTAATAGAAAGGAAGATATCCCTGTTTTCTGCCCTAGAAAGACAGACTCAGATTGCCTGGCGGCTTCTATAATCTGCACTTCGCTAAGATCCAACGCAAATAGTTTTTTCAGAGCAACAGTAAGAGCTATAGCCATAGCTGATGAAGAAGCGAGACCTATCCCTTCAGGAATATTCCCCATAATGGTTATATCAACCCCTCTGAGTATACAGCCGATCCTCAGCAGTGAAGAGATAACACCCTTGGGATAATTAGCCCAGCGGTCCTCTTTTTTCTTCTTGAGGTTTGAGATAGTTGTCTTTTTACGTTCGTCGTAATTTACAGAATAAAATCTGAGAGAATTGTCATTTCTCCTTGAAACGGCTACCTCGACATACCTGTCTATTGCGACAGATAAGACATAGCCTTCAGAAAACTCTGTATATTCCCCCATAAGATTAATCTTCCCCGGAGCAGATGTTACTACTTCCGGTTCTGTACCATATTCATCTTTATGAAGGGAAAAAATTTCTTTCATAATCAAGCACCTGGTGTAAAAGCTATAATATCTACTATCTTAAGTCTGAATCGCCATTTTTTCAATAGAAAAGGGGATATTCCTTTTTTAATTAACTAGTTGAGAGTCTCTCATCGTCCTATTAAAGCCAATGCAAAAAAAAAGCCGTCCGCATAGCGAACAGCTCTTCTCATTCAAAACCGGTATATCAGTCTTTCTTTTTGATTCCGTATTTTTTGTTAAATCTTTCTATTCGTCCGGCAGTATCAACAAGTTTCTGCTTTCCTGTAAAGAAAGGGTGACATTCAGAACAGATTTCAAGTTCCAGGTCGCCGATTGTGTTTTTTACTTGAAAAGTATTCCCACAAGCACATTTAGCTGTAGACAGCTCGTATTTTGGATGTATTCCATCTTTCATATTAAAAATCCTCCGTAGATCTCCGTTTCAAAGATCTTGATTTCCATTAGGTTGAATTCATCGACCTCAGGAACGCTTCATTATTCTTGGTTTTCCTCATCTTGTCAACAATCATCTCGGTGAGTTGAACATCATCCATAGGACTGATGACTTTTCTGAGAATCCACATTTTATTGAGTTCTTCAGTAGTGAGCAGAAGATCTTCTTTTCTTGTTCCCGATTTCTTAAGGTTAATCGCTGGATAAAGTCTTTTATCTGCCATCTTCCTGTCGAGAACGACTTCCATATTACCGGTACCTTTGAATTCTTCAAAGATAACCTCATCCATTCGGCTTCCCGTATCGATAAGCGCTGTCGCGACAATCGTAAGGCTTCCACCGAATTCGATATTACGGGCAGCACCGAAAAATCTCTTAGGTCTATGTAATGCATTAGAGTCTACACCACCGGAAAGGATTTTTCCCGATGTAGGAACAGTCTGATTGTAAGCTCTTGCCAGCCTTGTGATGGAATCGAGAAGAATGACCACATCTTTTTTGTGCTCAGTCAGCCTCTTTGCTTTTTCCAAAACCATTTCAGCAACCTGAACGTGTCGCGACGCCGGCTCATCAAAAGTCGATGCAACAACTTCACCCTGAACACTTCTCTTCATATCCGTAACCTCTTCAGGCCGCTCGTCTATAAGAAGAACAATAAGATGTACTTCCGGATGATTTTCCGTTATTGCATTGGCAATCTTTTGAAGAAAAACAGTCTTACCAGTTCTAGGAGGAGAGACAATGAGTCCTCTCTGCCCTTTTCCTATAGGACTGAACAGATTGATCATTCTCGTTGAAGGATCTCCTGAAACAGTTTCCATATTCAATCTTTCTGTAGGAAAGAGTGGTGTGAGATTTTCAAAGGCAACTCGCGACTGAGCAGCGATGGGATCGTCGTAGTTTATAGTTTCCACACGAAGCATGGCAAAAAATCTTTCGCCCTCTTTCGGTGAACGGATTTGTCCAAAAACAGTATCCCCGGTTCTTAGATTAAATAATCTGATCTGAGATGGCGACACATAAATATCATCACCGCCGGGAAGATAAGAATTAAAGGAAGATCTCAGGAATCCATAGCCATCGGGAAGGATTTCTAAAGCCCCTTCGGCAAAAATAACTCCATTGATCTCAATATGCATTTTCAGGATTGCAAAAATGATCTCCTGCTTTTTCAAAGTGATCAGATCGTCTCGTACAATTCCCATATCTGTAGCATATTGCCTCAAATCAGGCATATTTTTATGACTCAACTCATTGATAGTAATTCTGGGTTGATCATCAGTGGGCAAAGGGATCTGCTTAGGGATCTTATTGCCGGGTTCTCTTCTGTTTCTATTATTTCTATTTCTGGAAAAATTGTTT
The DNA here is from genome assembly GCA_016744925.1 of Spirochaetaceae bacterium. Lineage (GTDB taxonomy): Bacteria > Spirochaetota > Spirochaetia > DSM-2461 > DSM-2461 > Spirochaeta_F. Next base: position 2,308 of record JADGDJ010000029.1, on the reverse strand, counting down.
CTACGGTTATTATTGTTACTGTTATTATAGCGATTATCCTGCCGCTTTTTCGAATCCTGTTTATCGGCGGATTCAGATTGAACAGCTTCTTTCTCCTCAGAACCGGCAGTATCTGATTCGATTGCAGAAGGTTCGGCAGGCGGATCTGACTGAACAGCAACAACCGGTTCGACAGCCTTCTCAACACTTTCCGGCAGGGCAACATCGACAGGAGCGCTAATCTGCACTTCCTCTTCTGTTTTTATAACTTTTTTTGCAGATTTCTTTGCAACTGCCCTTTTTCTCTTTACTACAGGTTTTACTTCAACAGAGGATTCATTCTCTGCATCTTCAATTTTTTCTGATTTGATTTTTACGGCCCTTTTTCTCTTGGGTTTGACTGTTTCCTCTTTGGGTTCTGACATGTTCAGTTCCAATTCCGGTTGAGGCGAATTTGAATCGTCTGCAGAATTTTCCGCATCTAAAGGAGACTGATTCTTACGAATAATAGCCATGATTTCTCCACTTCTAATTTATATGTATATGTTTAATATGCTTATTTTTTGATTTTGATATGAACCGATAAATGGCGTGCACATATAATTTTTTTAATTTATGTTAAATTCACTATATTGATTCACTTATTGACTGTCAATAGTTTATTTTCTAAAATCAGTTGATATAACATCTTTAGAGCTGACTCAGCTGTTTTTTCCCGAACAGAGTCTCTACAGCCATTATAGCGAAATTCTTCTGCTCTTTCCGCGCCATTCTTCAATGCCGCACAGATCCAAACAGTACCGACAGGCTTGAGAGCAGTCCCGCCACCCGGCCCGGCAATTCCAGACACAGAGACAGAACAATCAGCACCACTTGAGATCAAGGCACCATGAGCCATTGCATGAACAGTTTCACTGGAGACCGCTCCGAAATGTTCAAGAGTCTCGGAAGAAACTCCCAGAAGCTTCATTTTAGACTGATTAGAATAGGTAACAAAACTCCCCCAAAAAATATCTGAACTTCCCGGAAAATCGGTCATAATTTTCGAAATGAGACCGCCTGTACACGATTCCGCAGCAGTCATTGTCAACTTTCTATCACTGAGAAGATTAAAAAGCAAGTGGGGTATATGTTGAGTATCAGACACTTTTAACAGATTGTTTTAATTGAGAGACTGTTGCAGAAAAGATATCGATTTCTTCAGGATTTTTGATCATATCACATTCGCCATCGAACTCGACTCCTTCTGCTACTTTCAGATTAGGAGTTTTAATATTTCCGAATATTTTACCGCTATCGAGCATCTCCAACTTTTCTGAAGCCTCGATATCACCAATAACCTTACCACCGACAATAATAGTACCCACTTTAATATGGGCTCTCACCTCAGCGTCTTTTTCAATATACAGAGAACCTGTAGATTCAATATTACCTTCAAATAAACCATCTATCTTAAGAGAATCCTTGAATTTCATTGTTCCCTTAAAAGAAGTTTCATTTCCCAACACTGTTGAGTTTATTTCTGACATTATTCTACCTTATTTATACGATCTTTATTTTGCTGTCATGACCCAGACGCCATCCCAGTCTTCAGAAGGGGGATTCACTGCGTAATGCTTACACCTGGCATAATAGATCTGAGAGGGACCATCCCCTTTATCAATCTTCAATGCCATTGCAAATTTCTGCATAGCTTCTCTAAAAGCGCGTTTTTTATATAGAAGGCGTCCTTCTTCAAACAAACTGATTACTTTTCGTTTTTCTTCAGAAACCATGCACAACTCCCAATTTAACTAAGAACTTTACTATTATTTTCATCCCATTTTTTAAAATGTCTTTCAAAATGTTCATCTAAATCTTCCAGAGACAACTCAGATTTTTTGAGTTCTTCATCTTCAGTCTTAAGCTGAGCAATTTCATTTTCAAGTCCTGCAATAGTAGAAATTGCTGTTTCACATTCTAAAATAACATTTTCAGTAAATTTTTTCACAGACTCAGGATCTGTAGGATCAAGGTCTTTAACCTCACCCAACAGGTCGGTTACAGGTTTTTTTAAATGTTCAGTCAGGTAGACCAGAGATTTATTGAGAGATTCAGAAATGGCCATTCTTCTCTCCCTGTTCGCAATCTGTGTAATCAAAGCACTATGCCTAAGTACAGCTCTAATCCTGGCAAGTACTTCTGAAAAATTAAAAGGCTTGATAATATAATCATCAATGCCCAGTTCAAATCCCTCGACCTTATCCTTAACTTCATCCATATCGGAAAACATAATAATTGGTATATCTTTAAAATCAGAGTACTTTTCACTCTGCTTCAGCAATCGCGT
>JADGDJ010000268.1 GCA_016744925.1 Spirochaetaceae bacterium | reverse complement strand
TCCTCAGGCCGTGTCAACCCCCTGCCGATATAAAGATTGTAACGGGGTGGAGACTTCCCCTCCCAATCGAATTATTCATCCTGTTATTCAATAATGTTCCGGTCCCCGCCGGAACTTTTTTTTTCTATGGTTTGTAAAATACTCCTAAGCTGTTATAGTTGTTTTTATGATAGATCATGTAATAATAATGGCAGGCGGAGCGGGAACCCGATTGTGGCCTGCATCGAAGAGCAACAGACCCAAACAATTCATGAAAATAGGCGGCCCTGATTCGCTTATCAACTCAACAATAAAAAGAGCATTCGCCCTGAACCACAGAGGGTATGTCATCGTAGTAACTCATATTGACCATCTAAAACCGGCACTGGAAGAATGCAGCCTTCTCCCGGAAGAGATGAGAAAAAGAATAGTCATCCTCCCGGAACCATATGCGCGAAACACTGCTCCGGCACTGACACTTGCCGCATATTGGCTGAAATGGAAAGGTGAAGAAAACAGTTCTGTAATTGTACTGGCAGCAGACCATATAATAAATCAGACTGATAAATTCGTCGAATCTGTAGAAAAAGCTTCTGCTTTGGCTGCGCGGGAAAGACTGGTACCCTTTGGGATCCCCCCTCTCACAGCAGAAACCGGATACGGTTATATCGAAGGTGGAGAGCCTTTTAAACCGGGATTGAATGTTACATCATTTAAAGAAAAGCCGGACATGAAAACAGCGGTCAAGTTTATCGCAGCTGGAAATTATTACTGGAATTCAGGGATGTTCGTCTATCCGACATCGCTCTTTCTCAGTGAACTGGAAAGACTGACACCCGGGGTGTCGGAACCTTTCAAAAAGATTCAATTCAACGAAAATCATTTTGATCAGATCAACTCTATATATTACTTGAAAGAGACCGATGCCATAGAGCCGATTTATCTGGATATGACTAAAATATCTGTCGATTATGCCCTTATGGAAAAAAGTGATAAAATAGCCATGATCGAAGCGACATTCGACTGGAATGACGTGGGAAGCTGGGATGTTATCTCCGATATCGATAAAAGTCCCAAGGACATCATTTCCATAAAATCAACAAACAATTTCGTCTACGGTGATGATATGCAGGTGACATTCTGCGGTGTTGAAGATCTCATTGTAGTCATCGACGAGGGCAAGCTGATGATCTGTAAAAAAGGTCAATCCCAGCTGGTTAAAGATGCCGTTGAAACTTTGAGAGAAAAAAATAGATCAGATTTACTTTAAGAAAGTCTGAATTCCCATAGCCCGATCTTCCAGGAAGTCGGGCATTTTTTTTCTCTGACCTATCTTGGCAAAAAAGTAGATGAGCGATGAAAAGCGGATGAGTATCATTTTGTCCTGTAGCGTGTATTGAGGCCGATTTCTTATGGCTATGCGAAACAGAGATTTAATAACCCATTTCCGAGGCTGAACAGGAGAAAATTCGCAGGAGATATGAAATCCCCAGGGGTATTTTTCGCGATACTCTCGGCTGAGCCTCTGAATCTTCTCCTGAATCTCTGGATTCCAATGTCCCAAATAGTACTCGCGACCATGAGCAATGATGTTGTATGTATCGTACATGTATTCGAATTGCCTCTCATCCATTCCCAACTGAGCACCGTATTTTTTAAGTTTCCCGATTTTATCAAGAGCTCTGTATCCATCGATGACAGCTTCCTTCTTCTCCAGAACAAAAGCTCTGATCACCCTTCTGATCATATGACTTATAAGAATATTGTCCCAGACGATCCACAAGATGGTGGGGATTCTGTTTCTTCTGAAATAGAGTCTTTTTGATGAGAACTCGGGAATATACCAGAGATCTCTTACGATTCCCTCTGAAATTTTGGAAATTTTAAGCAGGACTTCCCTCTTTTTTCCGGGAAAATGCTCCTCTGAAAAATCAAAGATGGCTTTCTCCGAGCTCATTTTGTTTTTAAAAATTTTAATGATGGTATAGATATTTATTTCCACCCAGAGAGAGGAATTGCGCAGGTAAGTCAGTTTGTTGAAATGGGACCACCCGCCGGTCTGTCCCCAGACCATGATTCCCATCATGTTGTGGGCCGACTGTAAATAGCGACCTATTTTTTCATAGTCTCTACCGACAAAGCAGGGGAATTCACCAAAGCCCTCATATTCTCTTCTCGCCTGTAATTCGACAATCTTCTGATGGGATTCATCAAAAAAAAGAGGATTGAGATTGAGATATTTAAAAAAATCCGATTCTCCGAATTTATGAGAAATGATGAGGGCATCACTCTCGATATTCTTGAAAACTTTATCCAGAGTGTCTTTGTTCCACATAAGATCACCGATGGAATAAGCACCGATAGTCCAGGATCGTATGATGAGGTTTTTTTCCCTCTCTTCAAAAAGGGGGATGAGATTGCGGATCAATGTTCTGCACTGTTTGGGTGTTTTAATAAACAATCGAGAGAGGAAATCTCCCTGAACATCAAGACCATCTGATTCACCAAGTCTGAATATTACACCTTCAACCTGACTGTAATTCTCCAGCAGTTTCTCAACAGCCAGCTGAAGAAGATCCTGAACCTTCTCGTGCTTTCTCTTATTGCCGATATCATTATCAATATCTCTATTGAAAAACATAATGTCCGATGTGACATACACTTTCAGACCTTCTGTTTCAGCCATGGCAAAAAGCTTCTGATAAAAAGCCTCATATCTCTTCAATTTCCTTTTTAAAGACTCATTGTAAAAATCAAAACTCACCATCCGGCACAATTCATCTATGGTGATGGCATTATACCCTAGCTGCTTGACTTTTCTGAGATACAGAGAAAAAGACTGACATATTTGCACTTCGTATCCCGGGACAAGCCCCTCATCATCTTCGAGAAGAGAAAAAGGGACTTTTGACCAGTTGTATTCCCGGTTCTCAGGAAGTGGCATAAAGAAAGGGGACAGAGTATCAATAAGATATAATTTCATGTGTATTCTCCAGAGCCTCTTCCAAACCGGTAGAGTTTAGGAAATCCTCAATAATATTATCTCTGTTGAAAAGCCCGGCTCTCTTCACAGCGTCGCGACGCATCCTGATATGCAGATGTTCATCATTGAGAATTCTGGCGACCTCTTCTGCCAGTTCCCTTTTCTTTTTCCTGAGAATCCCGCTTATACCGTCGACAATAATATCGGCAGGTCCTTTTTCATTATAGGCCGCCACAGGACAACCGCAACTGAGCGCTTCGAGAACGACCCTGCCGAATGTATCAAAACGGGATGGAAAGATGAGAAAATCCGCCATATGATAAATTGAAGCCAACTCTTTCTGTTCCACCCAGTCGATGAAAACCGCATTGGTCAGTTGTAAACTGATTTTATCTTTCGCCGGCCCGCTTCCTACAAAAACCACTTTGCAGGGACCGCATTTTTCACGAATGATCTTCAGGATTTCAGGAAAGTCTGAAATACCTTTTTCTTCACTGATCCTCCCGACAAAGAGAAGGACTTTCTCATTCGGTAGCCTATTTATATATTTTTCACCCCCCTTCTTCTCACCAGAGTAAAACTCACTATTGAGCCAGTGTTTGGTCACTGTCACTTTTTTGGGATCCACATTGATTTTAGAGCTTGTGAGCCATTTCTCATGATCACTGTTAAGAGCAATCAGTTTGTCGAAATTCTGATAAAACATCCGTGAAAACCGGGTCAGTCTCTTTAAGTTCTGTTGGGAGAGTTTCAAAGTCGTAGAGGCAAAGGAGAGCCAGTCTGTGTGGAGAAAGAAATAGGCTTCCACATTAAAGCATTTTTTAAGATAAATCCCTACGGCACCCATGAGAAGTTCTGTGGAACAGATGACTCGGTCATAATTACCGGCTTTAAAGATCTCATGAATATCCATAATATCGGGGATCCTCACATTTTGCTCCCGGTAGAGCGGAATGGGATAAGTCCCGATAGGTTTTGAGACGATGAGATGGTCTGAAGAGTCAAGTGTTTCATGACAGACGAGAATATCAATGGGCAGATTTTGCCGGCAGATAACTTCATGGTAATTTTTCAGACTGATAGCTATGCCGTTTTTATCATTGAAGGTATCGGTGAGCCAAAGCATTCTCTTGACCGGTGTCTGTATATTGTTTTCTCTGGCAAAATGATCGAGGAAAGGTCTGTTATCGTGAAGCACCTTAGTACTTGTAAAATTGACTCCGCCGATAATGAAAGAAGCCAGAGCGGGAAATGACAACCTGTCGAAGAGTCCTCCAATATTGATATTCAAATCAGAAGCCGCATTAGATCCCGGCGGGTTCTCACCGAATATTGTCCTGAGATTCGCCGGCAATTCAATTTTGTCCAATAGATCCTGTAATTTGAACTGTTCCAGATCACTGTTTTTATTGAGAGCGCGAATATTAGCAGCCCCCTTACTTATAACCTGTCCTGAAAGCTGTGTGAATAGAGTTCTGAGTGAGTCTTTAGTCTCTTTGACATAGACAGCTGTCCCCTTTTGTTTTGCCTTTGCAATATTTTCAATCTCTGACAAGAGGGGTCTTGTAGTCTTCTTGACAAATGCCTGAGTCCAGAAATCGGGCCCCTTTCCATGTATGGCATTGTGAAATGTTTTTAAAAACTGCATTGTGAATTTATGCCTGCGCAGTTCGCCGATACCATTGGTCAGAAAAAATCCGAGAAGCTTTTCATTTCGACTCCCCTGATGCATCAGCATCCGAAGCAGTCCCGGATCTTTCATATTGCCGACAATCATATAAAAAAGTTCGAGAAAAGTGATGGACATCTTATTCTCTTCTGTATAAAAACCATAAGGAGCCACATTGCCATTTTTCAAGCCCTGGAGCACGACTTCTGAAATAGAGGAGGATTTGAGCTTTTCATTGAGCTTATCCACATGGACATAAGTTCCCGTGCTACCGGCGAATAGCCCCATATGATCATCAGATCCTCCGACCATAACCGTAGAATAGGGATTGCTGTTCAGATTGTGAATGTTCACTCCGTTTCTCGCGGCAATCCTGTCAATGTTTTCTTCATCAAATGAATCGAGCCAATTTTTAGTTATCAGATTCTGCCAGGAATTTCTCTGGCCGTTTATTACTTCAAAATGGGAAAAGAGTGTGGCCATATGTTCAAGCTCTTCAACCGCTTTAGGAGAAAAAGTATTGGGGTAAAAATAGAGAGGATGAGCCCAGATAGTCAAAAGATCAATTTCCCTGCAGTAAGAGAGGAACCGATAGAGATTTGTCCTGAGGCTATTCAGTTTTGCCTCCTCGCGGGGAGTAAAGCCATAGGTTAAAACATGAATGGAGAATCCAGAACCGGGAAGTGTACAGGTAAATTCTGCGGCGGGAAGGATATCGTACCCCTTATCCAGTAGATCCCAACAGCTTCTTGCGTTGTTGTGGTTCGTAATAGTCAGAGCCGATGTCTTACTGTTCTCAAGGCATGTGAGAAGATCTTCTGTTTTCAACCACGTTTCGGGGATTCCCAGAATACGCCCCAGCCTCTCACTGGGATTATCACTGTTTTTATCATGGCAGTGCAGGTCTATTTTTAAAATGTCCTTTTCACTTCCCAAAGATATTTTTTGTTCCTGGAGAAAGGAATCCAGCTCCTCTTCCACGTAATCTCTAAATGATCTAGAATTGCTTTCTGTCAAAATAGTACTCCTTAAATTTTCGCGCTTCATGCCTCAAGGGGATTGGCAATCTCTTATGATATTGATTGGCCTCTATATTTCCGACCTGTTCCTAAGAACTTGAATCCCTCTGATATAAATTTTTCAGGGGAGAGAATATTTCTGCTGTCATAGATTATTTTTCTGTTCATCAGCTCTTTCAACCTTCGGGGTTCCAGTGTTTTATACTCATCCCATCCTGTGACAATCACAAGGATATCCGCACCTCTGCAGGCATCTTCAA
>JADGDJ010000267.1 GCA_016744925.1 Spirochaetaceae bacterium | reverse complement strand
GTTTTTTACTCATTGATAGACTCGGCTGAGGAAGAGGAATTCAAAGAAGCTGTCCTGGCTTATTATTTTCTTTTAAAATCTGAAACTCATATTACCGAAGATCTGCTGGATAAGGAAATAGAGAGCTGGTTTAAAACTATTCATGGCTGTTCTTTAGATTTTGAGTGTTCCGATGCTCTTGCTAAATTAAAAAGACTGAACCTGCTCAATACAAATAGTGATAACACCTTAAAGGTAATCCCTCTCAGTGAAGCACTTAAGACTCTGGATTTTCGCTGGGACAATTTTTTCACATATAACCGGGAGTCCAATAATGGGAATCACTAGGAAGTTAATCGGTAAAACGGCTCTGTTGTTATTGTTTATATCGGGAAGTCAGACTCTGTCCGCTTCTTCCGGACAATCGAGCGATATGACTCACCTTATGACCATGCTTGTTTTTCAGTTGGGAATAATAATTTTTGCAGCCCGAATCGGAGGTCTTCTATTTAAGAAAATAAAATTACCTTCCGTCTTAGGTGAATTAACAGCTGGTATTATCATCGGTCCTTATCTTCTGGGCAGTCTAACTCTCCCCGGTTTTGCCGAAGGGATCTTCCCTCTCATTGTCAATCAGTCTGTTCCCATTTCTCAGGAGCTATACGGTTTTTCCACCATAGCGGCAATCATTTTACTTTTTATTGCCGGTTTGGAGACTGATCTTGCTCTGTTCATTCGTTACAGCCTCAAGGGAAGCATTATCGGTCTTGGGGGCATCATTGTTCCTTTTTTTCTCGGGAGTTCTGTAGGCATGTTTTTTCTACAAAAATCGCTTATGGATCCTCAGATACTTCTTCTGGGCGTTATCAGTGTGGCAACATCTGTGGGTATCTCAGCCAGGATTTTATCAGAACAGCGGAAAATGGATTCACCTGAAGGTGTGACGATTCTAGCTGCTGCTGTCATCGATGATGTTGTGGGAATCGTATTATTGGCTGTAGTCCTCGGTGTCATCAATATTCTGAACGAAGGTCATGGCGGCTCTCTCCCCTGGGGAAACATAGGGATGATCGCCTTCAAAGCTTTCGGTGTCTGGCTCGGCTTTACTGCATTGGGATTATTTTGCGCAAAATATATCAGTCGCTTTTTAAAGGCCTTTAAAAGTGTGACCGTATTTTCCATTCTCGCTCTTGGGTTGGCTTTTATACTGGCTGGAATATTTGAACAAGCCGGATTAGCTATGATTATAGGTGCGTATGTTATGGGGCTATCTCTGTCGAAGACAGACATCAGTTATGTCATACAGGAACATCTCCATCCACTCCATGAGTTTTTTGTTCCTATTTTTTTCACAGTTATGGGAATGATGGTCAATATCAATACTCTTTTTTCGGGCAAAGTTCTCTTAATAGGAATCTTTTATGCTCTAGCAGCGATTATCGGAAAAATTATTGGCGGTGGAATACCATCCCTATTTATGAAGTTTAATAAGCTAGGAGCTTTGAGAATCGGTTTGGGACTTGTGCCTCGTGGAGAAGTGGCCTTAATTATCGCTGGAATCGGATTATCATCGGGAGCCCTTGGTGAAGAGCTTTTTGGAGTTGCTGTTCTCATGGTACTTCTGGCAATCCTCATAGCTCCTCCTATGCTTGAAAAAGTTTTGAAAATAGATGCGTCGGGAACTAAAGAGGAACTTGGTGAAAGAAATTTGATCACAACGCCTTTTGATTTTCCCAGTGAGGAGATGAGTGAATTTCTCATTAGAAATATTCTTCAGGAGATGCAGGAAGAAGGGTTTTACATTCATACAATGGAAGCCGGTGAAAGAATTTATCAAATGAGAAAAGAGGAGACCTTCATCACAATGGTAGAAGGCGAGAAATCTCTATCGATAACTTCCAGAATCAAAGACGTAGGGTTTGTAAAAACCATGGTTTATGAATCATTATTGCAACTACACGAGATAGTGAACAAGTTGAAAGATACAGCCAAGCCGGAATCTCTCCAGAAGGACCTAGCTAAAGAGACAGAAGCCGCAGCCTTTGATATTTTCAAGTATATTGATCTTAGTTGCCTTAATGTTGATCTGAAAAGTGATACTAAAGAAGATGTTATCCGGGAAATGCTTAAAATACTCAGCGATGCAGGTAAATTGGATGATCCAGAATTGTGTGAAAAAGCTGTTTTTGAAAGAGAATCCACAATGAGCACAGGTATGCAGTATGGTATAGCTCTCCCTCATGGAAAAAGTACTGGTGTGACTTCGTTAAAGGCCGCTGTAGGAATTAAAAAGACAGGATTAGATTTTGGATCTCTCGATGGAGAGCTTTCCAGCATATTTATTATGATTATATCTCCGAAAAATACTTCGGGACCACACATTCAGTTTCTTTCATCTATCAGTGCCATATTGAACAGTGAAGAAGCTCGGAACTCAATTCTCAAATCGGCCTCTAAAGAGAGCCTCCTTGAGAATCTGAGAGCCTATTCCATGAAGAAATAGTGAAATTCTTATACGGGAAACTTCGAAGCTATATTGTAAATGAAATTTATGGAGTCAATAAACTTAACTTTTTCATCTTTAGAAATAGCAGAGAGCTTTCGATTTATATTTTCAGAAATATCATCCATAGCTTCATTGTAAATTTTTTCTCCCGATTCAGATAAGTGAATACTCACTTTTCTTCTGTCATCAGTATGTCTTTCACAAATGACATAGCCCAGTTTTGTGAGAGAATCGATTATAATAGACAAATTGCCTTTCGTAATACCCATTCTCTTCCAAATTTCTGTCATATGGGAACCATTAAAAGTCCCTATGACAATTATTGTTTTATGCTGGGTTTTATTGAGTTTATACTGCTCATAGATACCCTGAAAATCCTTGAAGAAGAAGTTGTCAAGCATGGGTAGTATTTCAATAAAAACCCTCGATAAATCCTGTTCTTTCATACAATCACCTTTATCCTATAAGCCTGAATCCCGCTGTATTATTTCGGGAAAAAGACTGTGTATTCAGTTCAGCAATGATGCTTTTAAACAGGAACATTAATAAATTTGTTCCTATCTTTTTATATTACTTATATTTTAATATATTTGATAATAAATAAGTAATTATTTGGGAAAGTATTTTAATTATTTTTACAAATAGAGAATATTTTTGATTTTGCTTTACTTTGAGAAAGGCTGTGTTAGATTATCAAAGTACAAAATTTAATTGAGAAATAGATCAATAGCGGAGGTAAGTCGAATGAAAGGATATATTCATATTTATACAGGTGAAGGTAAAGGGAAGACGACTGCTTCTCTAGGATTGGCCTTGAGAGCTCTCGGCGCAGGGAAAAAGGTCTGTATCATACAATTTTTAAAAAATGGTGAATACAGCGAAGTCAAAGCAATTGAAAAACTGAAGGGTCTTTATCCCGAACAGCTTTATTTTTGTCAGAGCGGGGCTGAAAGAGAATTATTCACAGCAATGACAAAAAAAGATCGTATAGCTGCTATACATGGAGAGGAGTTATTCTTCCATTTTCTAGATAAAGAATCTTATGATGTTTATATTCTCGATGAATTAAACACTGCGGTTCATTATGAATTGATAAGTGCTAAACGTTTTATTAATAAAATTCAATCGACAAAAAATCACGGTGAGATCGTTTTAACAGGTCGATATGCTCCGGAGGAGTTAATCGGGGCTGCTGACCTGGTCACAGAAATGAAAAAAATAAAACATTACATTGATCATGGTGTAAAAGCCAGAACTGGAATTGAGTTGTAGCGGTAAAATATACCTTTAACAGGTATTATTTGCCGTCGGTCTACCTCTCGATTCCTTTTTGAACGTTTTAACAGGTCTATTTTTTGGCATGAAAATTGCATAATAGTTTCTGTATTTTATGGAGGTATTTATGTTTGAACTTTTCATTGTCGGTGCTGCAATATTCTTCGGAGGAGTTTATCTCTTCAAATTCTTTTTCTTTTTACTTGGATTTTTACTCACCAGTGTCGGATTTTTTATAAGGGCAGTGTTCACAATTGTGATAGCAGCTGTTTTTTTTCCTTTGACCATATTTCTTGCCGGAGGAATTCTCTCCTCCGGACTAGTTGGTGTTCTACTCTTATTTGCTCTACTGGGAGCACTCAGTCCGGGAAGAGTTCAGAAGAGCACTTATTATTAATAGTGATGATGTTCTTTAGATTCTTCTGTAATTATAGGGACTGGTTTTTCACAGCATCCTATTCCCGGTTGTAGTGTCGAGTGTGCAATTGCAAACTGGTGCAGAAGAATTTCTTTCACTTCAGTCAACTTGTCCTGGACAGTAGATAATAAGAGATCTTTTTCAAAATCAACATGCCCTTCGAAATTGATGTTGTATTCATCGAGCTGCCATATGTGGATGTGATGAATATTTCTGATGCCGGAAACTCCTTTTATCGTTTCTGCTATAGATAAGGGGTCAATGCCATCGGGTGTAAACTGCATTAGTATTTTAATCGTTTTAAATAAAAGCGAGAGACTGGAATATATAAGGTAAAAAGCAATAAGAACAGAGAGGAGAGGATCTACCCAGTGTATCTCTGTAAAGTGCATTATTATACCCCCGGCCATTACCGCTATAGAAGTCATCATATCCGTAAAGAGGTGTAAATAAGCGGATTTCATATTCATATTGTGTTCTGCATCCTCTTTGACTAAAAGAACGCTCACTCCATTGAGGATTATGCTCAATGCCGCCAGGATAATAACCCAAAAGGACAAAACAGGTTCGGGATTGTAAAATCGGCTTATGGACTCTTTAATGAGGAAAAAAGCAATTATTATAAGAGATGATGAATTGATCATAGCGGCCAGGATTTCAGCTCTCTTGTAGCCGAAAGTTTTTTCCGGAGTAAAATCTCGCCCCGATAACCTGTTGGCCAGCCAGCTGATCAATAGTGCCATGACGTCACTAAAATTGTGGAGTGCATCTGTTAATAGGGCTAGAGAACCCGAAAAAACCCCTCCCGCTACTTGTGCTGCTGTAATCATAATATTCAGAGCTATAGAAATTGGCAGTTTAGTTCCTTTCAGTTCTTCATGATTGTGGCCATGATCGTGTCCCATATTTTCTCCTTTAAATTAATATATGAACATATGAGCATTTATTCAAGTGTAAACATTGAAAATTAACTCTTTTCCTCTTTCACCCTTGTTCCGGCACATAATTCAAGACTATTCCGGGAAAGACTGACACCCTTTGTAGAAGATTCTTGACACTTATAAATTATTTTAATATTATCATTTTCCCATCTAACGAACAAAGGCTGGCTAACTCATGGAAATATTCTGCGGAATTGATTTCGGTACAAGTAACACTGTCGTATCCATCTGCAGTAGGGAAGGTGTCCTCATTGACAGCTTTTCTATGCCTACGACAATTTTCATCCCTTCAGAAAACCAGGGGATTTCGAAAATCTTTATTGGGGATCCTGCACGGCAACGCTATGAAGGTGGTATGCCCGGAAGATATATTCACTCGATCAAAAGATCTTTATCAGACCGATATCTTCAGCATACGACTATTAACAGGACTTATGTAAAACTGGAAGAACTGATCTCTCTCTTTCTTTTAGAGTTAAAAAAAATAATATGGGATAAATGGTGTATAACTCCACTCAATATCGTTCTCGGACGACCGGTTAAGTTTTCTACAAATGAAGATGATAACAAGTTAGCGAATAAGCGTCTTCTTCAAAGTTTTAAGCTGGCAGGTTTTAAAAAGATTACATTACTTGAAGAGCCCGTTGCCGCATCGCTTTGTTTTGATGATTATTTCGGAGCTGATGATAAGTCATTTCTGATTATTGATCTCGGTGGAGGTACATCGGACTTTTCTCATGTCATCCGTGATCCTGAAAAAACGGGTATAGATAAATACTCTATCAGTAAAATAGATGGTATTAATATCGGAGGAGATAATTTTGATGAAGATC
>JADGDJ010000266.1:4421-5957 GCA_016744925.1 Spirochaetaceae bacterium | reverse complement strand
CAGCTGTATTTCCTGAGTGTATAAGTTGACTGTAATGAATATTAAAATATATATCAGTAGTTTTTTAGACTGTATCATTTAAATTTCCTACTACATTATATTGTAATGGATTTTGTAGTCAGATCCAAATTTTTTAGTATTTGCTCCTGTATTCTATAGACATCAACTCGGGCATCGCGAGTTGATAAACCGGAATATTGAATTGTTTAAAGAGATTTGATCATATTTCACAAATGATTCGTCTGTGATATAAATGTCTCATGAAATCGATTATCGGACACTCATATGAAGATCTTCTCAGGCTTATGGAAGAGAGATTCGGCAGGGGAAAATATCACGCGAAAATGCTTTTTGAAAATATCTATCAAAAAGGACTTCTCTCTGCAGGGAAGCTCGATGGGCAGCTGAAAGAATACTATCATGCTGATTTACCACCTGTTAGTTCAAAAGAGGAAGAGGGCGGGACAATTAAATTCCTGCTGAAGCTGGAAGATGGCTTTGAATCTGAAACCATTATTTTACCAATGGAGCATTATAATACTCTTTGTGTTTCCTCTCAAATAGGGTGCCGCTGGTCTTGTGCTTTCTGTGAAACCGGAAAAATGGGGATGAAGCGGAATTTGTCTGCAGGAGAAATTCTGGTACAGTTGATGACAGCTCAGCTCGTTTTCAAAAAGGAGATCCGCAATATCGTGTTTATGGGTATGGGTGAACCTTTTGATAACTTTGATAATGTCATTAAAGCCATTGATATCTTCTCTCATCATTGGGCTATGAATCTCAACAAAAAAAATATATGTATATCCACTGTGGGAAATGTAGACGGGATCAATAGGTTTTCTGAATTGGGTGCGACAAAACGCAATGATTATCACAAATTACATCTGGCAGTAAGTCTAAATGGTTCCAATGATGAAGTGCGAAGTAGACTAATGCCTGTCAATCAGAGATGGCCTATGGCGAAGTTAAAAACAGCTCTCGAACAAACAGCTCAATATGGAAAAAAATACCTATTATATTTGGAATATATTTTGATAAAAGATTTGACTGATGGAATTCATAATGGATGTCAACTGATCGAATTCGTTCAGGATATCCCTAATATTTCTCTGAATCTCATTCCCTATAATCCCGGATCAGATGATCAGTATGAAATACCTGAACAAAAAGAACTGGACCGTTTTCACAGACAATTAATCAACGGAGGGATCCGAACCTTTACACGATACAGCCAGGGAGATCAGATCATGGCTGCCTGCGGGCAGTTGGGAAATAAGAGAAAATGACATGATTTATTTTTTACACCGTGTTACTATACTTCCATGAATAATCTTACATTTCGGGATATGATAGATAATCACAATATCCCCGAGTCCCAAAAAGCCTTCGGTTTTATAGATCAGGAATATCTCACTTATGGAGATGTGAAATCAGAAGTAAAAAAAATTAAGTCCTATTTGTCTCAGGCCGGAATCGGTCAGGGTGATAAAGTTGCACTGTTAAGTGCAAATCAGCCCAATTGGGGTATCGTTTATC
>JADGDJ010000266.1:2904-4411 GCA_016744925.1 Spirochaetaceae bacterium | reverse complement strand
ATCTTATGGAGCTGTCATAGTCCCTATATTACCGGAGTTTTCTGCTAATCAAATTCAGAATATTCTCATTCACAGCGAAGCCGGGATGATTTTTCTATCAGAAAAGCAGAGAGTTAAATTAGATAAAGTAGAAATGGAATATCCTGTCTTTTTATTGGAGACTCTCAGTTTAATTCGCGGCAGCCTCGATGAGTCAAAGAATTCTACGGGAGAAGAGTTTGTCATCGAAGAAGATGATATTGCGGCGATTCTGTATACTTCCGGTACAACGGGGAGTTCAAAAGGTGTTATGCTTTCCCATAAAAATCTTTTGTCCAATGTCCAGGCCTGTTCAGATATTATAATCGCTTCAAAAGATGATAGATTTCTTTCTATTCTCCCTCTGGCTCATACATATGAATGTACTGTCGGTTTTCTCTTTCCTTTTACTTATGGCTCGACAATCACTTATATTCAAGGTGTACCGACTCCGCGAGTTCTTATGAGTGCGCTAGCCAAAGTAAAACCTACTTTTGTTTTATCAGTTCCTCTATTGATAGAAAAAATATACAGGAATAAAATTGCCGCAAAATTTTATGCAAAAAAATCCATAGCATTTTTATATGGTATATTGCCATTCCGAATTCTTCTCAATCGGATTGCCGGAAAAAAGCTGCTCGAAGCCTTTGGCGGTTCTCTCCGTTTTTTCGGAGTGGGAGGAGCTCCTCTGGCCCCGGAAGTAGAGTTGTTTTTGAAAGATAGTCATTTCCCTTATTCAATAGGATACGGCATGACTGAAACTGCTCCGCTTCTTGCGGGGGATAATCCATCAATACAAAAATTTCGTTCAACCGGTAAGCCCATATCCAATGGTAAACTTCGAATAGATTCTTCAGATCCCAATAAAATAGTCGGTGAAATCCAGGCTTTTGGTCCCAATATCATGAAGGGTTATTTTAAAGACCCTGAAAGAACAGCTGAAGTTTTTACAGAAGATGGTTGGCTTAAGACGGGAGACCTCGGCACTATAAACTCAAGTGGACGATTGTTTATCCGTGGGCGGGAAAAGAATCTCATATTGAGCTCCAGCGGAGAGAATATCTATCCCGAAGAGATTGAATCTGTATTGAATGAAAATGAATATGTTGCAGAATCAATCATAATGGAAATGGGAAAAGAACTGGTAGCAATGATCTATCTCAATGCGGACAAACTTGCCCAGGAAATAAAGCATCTGAAACTGCCGATGCAAAAAGTTGATGAATATAAAACGAGCATACTTGAGAAAATTAGAACAGAAGCCAATAAAAACCTCAGTATTCAATCGCGACTCAGTAAAATGGTTGAGCATCACTCACCTTTTGAAAAAACACCTTCTTTAAAAATAAAGCGATTTTTATATCACAAAAAAAAGGACCAGAATCCTTAATGTCGTTACCCATGGTCTGAAATCCCTCAGGCCATGGTAAATAATACCTCATGTTCCCGATATTCTCTTATATAATGCTTTTCTATCGCTATTAGGATG
>JADGDJ010000266.1:2492-2894 GCA_016744925.1 Spirochaetaceae bacterium | reverse complement strand
GCATAGAACTTGCAGTAATGTTTATAGAAAACAATAAAGTGAGGATATTTATGAAAGTTTACAGATCGAGAGAGGGAAAATTATTCGGAGTTTGTCAGGGATTGGCTGATGCAACTGGTTATTCTGTGCGCTATATAAGGATTGCGGCTATAATCCTGGCATTCATTACAATGGGTTGGGCGTTAGCAGCCTATGGCGCGGCGGCGATTTTTCTGCAGGTAAAAAGACCTGAAGGGTATGAGTCCAAAGGATTCAAAGAGAATTTCGAAGACTTGAGAGATGATGCTGAAAACTTTGTGAAAAGGGAATATAACGAGTTCAAAGAAGCAGGGGCTGACGCGGGGAAAGCGAGAAAAGAACGGAAGGCTTCAGACACTTCTGAGACAAGTGAAAGCAAAATTG
>JADGDJ010000266.1:0-2482 GCA_016744925.1 Spirochaetaceae bacterium | reverse complement strand
TGATCCTGAAAAGGCTTAATTTTTTTACATATAAAAATATCCGTCCCATTGAGGGCGGATTTTTTTTGTCTCAGTTGTTGACAGGAGAATTTTTATTTCACAAAATTATTGCATGAATGCCTCAACCGTTTTCCGGCTTCTGACGGTATTCAGATATGCGGGGCTTGAGGACCTTCATTCCAATAAGGGGAAATAGGTTCTATACACCATTAACAGACGTGGAATCAAAAAAGCGTTTGCCAAATACAATCATTTCTAATGGATGAGGAGTAAATAGAATGATTAGGAAAATTGAAGAGTTATCAATGAATGCTTTTCCATGCCTCGATACAATTTATTACGACGGGTGGGTCATCCGCATGTCCAATGGAGACGCACGACGGGTGAACTCCGTATATTCTCTCTATCCATCGACTTTGGATATTGAAGAAAAAGTCCCTCACTGTGAAAAGATTTTTGAAGATAAGGGTTTGAGAAAAATTTTCAAATTAACAGATCAGGAGACCTGTTTCAGGCTGGGGGATTTTCTCCGGAATAGAGGATACAGAGAATCGGGCAGGACTCACATCAAAACAATGAAACTGAATGATTTTTATTTTTCTTCAGAATTTGAAATTGAATATCTTAAAGATTTTTCCAGTGAGTGGTTTCGAAATTTCTGCAGTTCCAAATCTTTATCGGGAATCGATAGGAAAGTCTATGGTGATTCCTGGAAGAGAGTTATTCCTCAACAATGTTATGCAGCCCTGAAGATCGATGGTCACCGGATAGCCTATGGGAGAGGTGTTATAGAGAAGGGGTATGTGGGGATTTATGGTGTTTTTGTAGATAAGAAATACCGCAGACTGGGTTATGGAGAAATCCTGACCAAAGCTCTTATGGCCTATGGCAAGGAGAAAGGCTGCCATATGGCTTATCTCCAGGTGGAGGATGACAATCCAATAGCGGTCAGTCTCTATGAGAAAATTGGTTTTGAGGAACAGTATCAATACTGGTATCTAATAAAATGATAAAAGCCCTTTTCTTTACTTAATGGAATATAGGATTTATAATTCCTCTGATTGCTTATCTTGAATGCAGGAGATTTCAAATGAATATTTCTTCCGGGCTCATCGATCTCGATAATCTCTTAAACGGACTATTACCCGGTGATAATATTGTCTGGAGAATTGATACTATTTCCGATTATAGTCTGTACACGAATCTTCTGAGGCGAAGCCTTTTATTAAAAGGATCAAAATTGGTCTATTTTAGATTCGCAGAGCACGATCCCTTATTGAAGCCGGAACCCGGTGTAACGGTTGTTGAAATTGATGTGCTGAAGGGGTTTGAGCATTTTATAGTCACAATCAGAGATACCATTACAAAGGTTGGAATCGGTGGTAATTATGTCTTTGATTCAATGTCTAATTTGCCCAATAGCTGTTTTAGCGATCGCATGGTCGGAAACTTTTTCAAACTGATTTGTCCCTATCTGCATGAACTGAAAGCGATAGCCTATTACACGTTTATGCGGTATAAACACTCATTTCATGCTGAGCAGCATATTTCTGAAAATACCCAGATTCTTTTAGACGGGTATTCATATAATGATGCTATATACATCAAACCTTTTCAGGTCGAAGGGCGATATTCCAGGCATATGTTCCGGCTTCATGAGTATAAAGACAATTCTCTCGTACCGGTAAAAGAGAGTCTGAACATCACAAGGGTATTATCATCTGTTCCCTGGCCGGGACTCAGGTCTGCCAGTTACAGGATGATCGGTGCCTGGGACCGTATGTTTATTCATGCTGAGGAGATTCTGGAAGAATCAGAGAATGATGAACATCTTTCAAAGAAAGCCGATGAAGTCTTTCAGTGGCTCATCAAAATCGTTATCTCGCGCGATAAAAAGGTTCTCTCTATTGCCAGAGAGTATTTTACTCTGCAGGATCTCATTTATATATGGAAAAGAATGATCGGAACCGGGTTTATCGGTGGGAAATCTGTCGGTATGCTTCTCGTTCATGCTGTATTGCGCAAAGAATCTCCTGAATTGTATGAAAAGCTTGAAAGGCATGATTCTTTTTATATTGGATCTGATGCTTTTTATACTTTTCTGGTAGAAAATGATCTTTGGTGGGAAAAACAGAAACAGAAAGACCCTGATAGGTATCTCGATAATACGGAAGAGGCTCATAAAAAAATAATGGAAGGGATATTTCCTGACTATATTGTTCAGCGTTTTGCCGATATGCTCGATTATTATGGGCAGGCACCGATAATCGTTCGTTCTTCAAGCCTTCTGGAGGATGCTTTCGGCAATGCTTTTGCCGGGAAATATGAAAGTGTTTTCTGTCCGAATCAGGGAACTCACAAAGAGCGTCTTGAAAATCTTCTCTATGCCATAAAAACGGTTTATGCCAGTACCATGAGTGTAGAAGCTCTTTCCTACCGCAAATCAAGAGGGGTTTTGGGTAAAGATGAACAGATGGCACTT
>JADGDJ010000265.1 GCA_016744925.1 Spirochaetaceae bacterium | reverse complement strand
GTAATCTCGATTCAATTGATTTGATTTCAGATCTTTCTGAAATAAATAATCAGGGAGAAAAAGACGCACTACTATCAGTAATACGATCAGGTATGATTTCTTCCTATTTCCAACCTATTGTCGATCTGTTTACCTCAACTGTTTACGGATATGAAATGTTAGCCCGGGGAGCGGGGGAATTCTTTAATCCCGGGAAAATGTTTGAAATTGCAAAAGACAATAAGATTGAATGGGAATTGGAATATGCCTGTCGGATTGCGGCATTAAATAAGATTTGTGTCCTCGATGGATCATTTGACAATAAATTCTTTTTTCTCAATGTCAGCCCCAGTATCTTTTACAATCCTGAATTTCAATCGGGATTTACATCAAAATTTATAAAAGAACATGGGCTGAACCATAGACAGATTGTGCTTGAAATTACTGAAACGGCAACAATTGAGCATTATGATATTTTTGAAAAGTTAATTAAACACTATGTGGAGCAGGGATTTAAAGTAGCACTTGATGACTTTGGAGCCGGGCACAGCGGATTGACTACTTTAGTTGCCATGACACCGCATTTTATGAAAATTGATAGAGAAATAATAAAAGGAATCAATAATAGTTCCTATAAACAGAAACTTCTTAAAACTCTTTGTAATTTCGCTTCGGATGTAGGAAGTAATATACTGGCTGAGGGGATTGAAAATTTTGAAGACCTGGAAACTGTTTATCGACTCGGCGTCAGATATGTCCAGGGATATTACTTGGGAAAACCAGCTCCAATTCCTGGTATAATGACAGAAGAAAAACGGAATGAACTGGAGAGGTTAAGCTCCCGTTTCAGAATCCCCTCACTCTTCTTCCCGGTAATGGACTCATTCGAGGATGGCTGGAGCAAATTTCTCTAGAAGAGGAATATACCGTTGTGTATATTGATATTGATATTGATATTGATAATTTTAAACAATTCAATGACACCTATGGGTTTTCCAATGGAGATATAATGATCACTTTTCTTGCAGATATTTTGAAGGAACTCAAAAAAACAACTGTGCAAAATATAAATCTTGGGCATATTGGTGGAGATGATTTTATACTGATCTTACACTCTCATATTACTGTGGAGTTTCTCAATTCAATCTGTGATAATTTCGATACTCGTAAGACTGATCTTTTTTCTGAAAAAGATGTGATTGATAAAAAATATCAGGCGGTAAACAGAGAAGGGCAAATAAAGACTTATCCCCTGACAACAATTAGTTTGGCTGCGTTCTCGAATACAAATTTTATAAAAACAATAAGCCCCCGTGAATTGGGGCATTATGCTGCAGAATTAAAATCTAAAGTGAAAAAAGAAAATTTTTTAAGAGGGAAAAGTGGATTTATATATGAAAGGCGAATCCATTAACCTATTTAATTGTGAACCAATGACTTGAAGTTATCAATTCTTCTAGTTCATTACGGCTAATTCTCATTGTCTCTTTTATTGAATCTATATTGTTTCCTATATCTTGACTTCCGGTTTTAACTTCTGTTATAGACTCTTTTGCATGAGAACTTATACTCTTCAGTTCCAGAAATGTTTCTTTTACTATTGTATTTCCCTTTTCTAGATTTAAACGTCCTCTGTTGACTGAATCGCTTATTTCTTTAAGTTCACCAAGTGAATACTGGATCTGGCTAGTACCGGAATTCTGTTCATTCATAGCATAGGAAATATTTTCCACTATTGTACTGACACTCTTAATTGAATTGCTAATCTGAGAGAAGACCTGACCGGCCTGGTTTGTCGATTCACTGGCCTGCATTATAGAAGATTTAATTTCCTTCAGTCTCAATCCCATCTGGTGTGACTGTACATTGGATTTTTCAGCCAGTTTACGAATTTCATCAGCAACAACAGCAAATCCCCGGCCTGAATCTCCTGCATGGGCTGCTTCAATGGCAGCATTCATTGCCAACAGATTGGTCTGTGCTGCAATAGAATTGATGACTTTATTAGCATCCATCAGAAAACAGGAACTTTCCTCAACAGAACCGGCTATTTTAAGGACAGACAAAATTGTCTCCTGGCCCCTGAACGTATCTTCAACAAGAATCTTCACTTCACAATTAGCATTTTCAGTCATTTTCTGTATTGATGATGAGGAGTTTATCATCTCCTCCATCGCTGTGGTACTATCCCCAATAGATGTCGTCTGTCTGAGAATATCCGTTTTGAGGAGCTGGACTACTTGTTCCATATCAGACAGTACCCGTTCTGTCTCCTCTACTTGATAGATCTGAGTTTCCATCTCCTTTCCTGTCGCTGCTATATTGCTCTCAATCTGGTTAAGAGAGGCTACTGTGGAAAGGATAATTGTATCCACAGTGTCGTCAATGGTTGAAAGACGGTCCATTTTCCCCCATAACTTTTTTAGCAGTTGTGTCAGGTTTTCAATAAGTCTATTGAGACCTCTATTTATATCTCCTAATTCATCTGTCCTGTTGACATGTATACATGAGGTTAATACACCTTCTGAAAGCGGAATGAGGTTCCGAATGGTTTTCCCAATCGGCTTATTTAAATTCCCCGAATATAAAAGTGCAAATATTAGGCCAGAGAGAAAAATAACTCCAGCGGTGATCATGTAATAATTTCCAATATTGAGAGATTTTTTTATATAATCATTTAACAAGTCAACAGTGTAACGGTTTATCGAGAATTCCAACAGCGCCGTGAGTTTTTCCTGAAATTCACCATAAACATGACCAGTTCCCTCTTTTCGTAATTGAGAACTAATTTCTTCCATTACCTGTTCAATGGGCAATCCCGCTATCAGACGGCCTTTGGCATTGGGTATGACCCTGTTGATGATAATATAAAAATACTCATTAGTCTGCAGGAATTGTTTATAGAGAACTTCTTCTTTCTCCGAACGGGGAAAATCTTTTATGGATCTCAAAGCCCATGTATAATTCTTCTCTGCTTCTGCCAGGGTTTTAAAGATTTTGGTGTGATCCACTTCATCATTAGATGGATCAAATAGCATATTCAGTCCGCCTATCATCTTTTCCTGATTGTGACGTATTTGCTGTAGCTCCATGATATATGGGACAATCTCACCATATTTAATAAATTGACTGGCTTGTCGTTTTGACGTATATCCACCGAAAAAACCAAGGATAAGAATCAGCGCTGACATTATTACAGGTCCGAGAAATAGTTTTGTTCTAATTGTAAGAGACATTTTTTTAACCTTAAGTATCTGGATGAAATTTCTAATTATTTTAATTATTTATTCAATTCAACATGTTTATTGGTTTTGGAATATACAATACGTTCACAGATATTTGTAACGCGGTCTTTAATCCTCTCAAGATATCTGTTAAGAAATAATAGAGGTACGAGGTTTTCAGCCTTATATGGTTTTTCTTTAGTTATTTCAATTAATTTTTCATAGTGATCGTAATACTTATTATCTATATAATTCTCTTGGCTGGCGATTTCTTCTGCCCATGAGGAATTCAATTCCAGAAAAGTTTCAAGCGCTTCTTTCAGATGGGGACCGGCTATCTTCAGTCCTTCAGTGCTCACTTTTCCGGCTAAATGTCTTGCATGATCGTCCAGTCTTTCCATTTCTATTATCTCCTTTTACGCTGATTTACAATCACGCCTAGTGACTATCTATGGTTGTGTCCCCGGAAATATCTTTATCCGAATTTGCCGCTAATTTATTCTTCAGTTCTGATATTTTTGGGATTTAGAAATAGATCATTTGTAATTCCATATTCAACCAGATATTCCTCTCTTTCCTCATTAACAAGAAAAAATGATGTGTAGTCACTAATTCTTCCTGTCGGTTGTATAAGCCCCTTGAGGCGATTACTTGCGTATTCACTAAGAACCAAACCCAGAGGAGCTGCGACAGCCATAGCAATGATTTCTGTCATTTATTTTCCTTGTAATTTTGTTATCTTTTCAATCATTGACCACAAAGTAACAGGAGTATTTTTAATGACAGTTAATATTGCGTTAGGATTGTGTTAGGATTATTTAGAATTTGTAGACCTATATTGAAGAGTTCCTGAAGTAATAAAAGGATCCCCCGCAATTGCGGGGGATCAGATTAAGTGCTGTTTAAAGGAGATGTATTTTAGTACATACCTTTAACTGCTTTTAACCAAGCCTGTTTTCCGGCATTGATTACTGAATCAGCAGCAGGGAAGTAACCGACTCTTACGACTTCTTCGTTTACATATGTCAGGTAGTAAGCTATGAAAGCGGCAACCTGAGGTTTGTTTTTCATAATCTGTGCATCTGAGTAGATGAACAGAGGTCTTGCAAGGGGGTAAGCAGCTGCGTCAACATTTTCTCTGTTTGGCTCAACGCCATCGATATTCAGTACGTTGAGAATCTCTTTGTTTTCAATATAGTAAGCATATCCGAAGAATCCGATTCCATAGGGAGATTCAGAGATTCCCTGTACAAGGATGTTGTCGTCTTCAGACATCTGAAGGTCAGATGTTCCAAGGATTAATGAAGCATCTTTGTCGTATACTTCTTCTACGAAGTAGTCAAAAGTTCCTGAGTCAGTACCGGGGATAAACTTGAGGATTTTCTCATTTGGCCAGCTGGCTCTAACATCACTCCATTTTTCAGAAGTAAATATTTTTGCAAGCTCTTCAAGAGTTACGTCAATTGCAAATGTGTTTGTTTTAGCAACAGTTACAGCAAGAGCATCCGTTCCAACTCGAAACTCGATTGGATCTCTACCGATCTCTTTTGCCGCTACTCTTTCTTTATCTTTAATAGGTCTGGAAGCATTGGAGATATCTGTTTCTCCGGCAACTGTAAATCTTTCGAATCCCGCACCGGAACCGATTGAATCTACTGTGATGTTAAATGCATAACCCTCATCTGAGAATCTCTCCGCTATTGCTTCTGACAGAGGAAACACTGTTGATGAGCCTGCTGTGATGATATTACCTGTAATTGCGAGTGGGTTAACTCCCGGAAGAACTCCGTCCTCCGACTCTATAATCCATGAAAATTTTCCATCATCTGATTTTATTTCTTCCTGTACACCAGTTGCGAACAAGGCAGTACTCATTAAAACGGCTAATAATAAGGAAATTGTTTTTTTCATCCTTAATGCTCCTTTTTTAGTGTTTTTCAAATCGCATGAGAACAAAATACAAGAGCTTTTTTCAGAGAGCATTAAGGTCTGGTTAGATTTGTGTTAAAGCTTTTTTTATTTTTGGATTAAGGACAAAAAGTCCATTTCTGATTATTAATTAGACACATTAGGTCAATGTGTTTATTTAATTGACAATTATCCGCTTATGTCTATAGAATTACACACTGAATGAAACGAAAAAAATTGGAGAAATTAATGAAAAGAATTTTGATACTTGCATTGCTTGCCGCTTTTGTTATGCCTATGTTTGCCGATGATGCCAAGGTACTGCCTGCTGGGGTTATCAGACCTACTTTTGCTTATATTAATAATATGTATGATTCAGAGTATGATATTGATGGTGATAAATCTGATACGGACAAAGTGACTATGAATATTCTCGGCGCTGCCTTGGAGTTCGGTATTACTGACAGCATCTCTTTTGCAGCACAATGGGTTCCCGGATATACATTTGCCTCTGAAACAGAAAAGGTAGGAGCCGAAAAAGCGAATTTAAATGGATTTCACGATCTTTTTCTCGGAGCAAAAGTTCAGATCCTGGGAGATAGGGGATTTATAAAAAATGATAAAATGCGGTTTGCCGCAGCTCTTGGAGCGGTTATCCCCCTCAATACTTATGATGGAGCAGATGAACGAGACAATGCAATAGGTGGAGATGAGTATACAGCACAGTCAATCAGTCAAGATGCTTTTGGTCTTGGGTTCAGACTCTATTACGATATTATTGTGATTCCCGATTTTTATGTGAATTTTTATGCCCAATACATTCAGTATTTTGAAACAGAGAAAGAAACTGATGT
>JADGDJ010000264.1 GCA_016744925.1 Spirochaetaceae bacterium | reverse complement strand
CCTTCAGAGATGCCGTATTGGCTGTAACGCCACTGTTTCCCAGAACAATCTCAATCGGTTTTTCCAGATTAATCCTTTCGAACTGTTTTACACCATCTTTAATTCTGTATTTGATAACACCACCATAGGTAGAGACTGTGTTATCCAATCCGCTGGGCAGACCGTGATAACCGAATTCGCCCTCCCATGCCACATGATTTATATCAAGGATATCCAACTTGAGACCAAATTCGTCATTGCATGCCCGGGCAAAAGAGACACAAATTGCCGCGCTGGCGCCAACACCGCTTCCCGCCAGAAGATCTCCTTCGACGGTTATTTTAATGGGGGTCTTGACCAGATCCAGCCCCATCACTTCAACCATGCGGTCAAAAGAGGCATTACTGTCTTTCTCTTTTGCTTTTTTATATCCCGGGACTTCAATTCGTTTGTCATCGAGAATCCATCCCGAGCCCTGCTCCAGCCGCTCAACAGAGCATATAGTCTCAAATGGTATTGCCGCAAGAATAGCCGGGACCTCCCATAAGACGAACTGGTCACCGATTAAAATAGTTTTACCAAAACCTTTTCCTGAATTCATTATTTTTCCATCCTTTCTATAATCACTTTTTCTATTTCATTTATAAGCCGCTCTTCCTGCCCGATTTTCACCGTCGTTGCCGCGGAAAGTCTATGACAGGCATCTGAAAATCCACCGATCTTTTCCGTTGCTGCAGGAAGAAGGCTGTTCAATCCATCAATCTCACCGGATCGTATTTTCTCTGTCAGGAGATTGGAAACCCTCATAGATATTTTAGTCGAATCAAAGTCGATTTTTCCAAACCCCGGAACCACATCGGGCACATGTTGAAAGGCCGCCAAATATTTCTTCTCATCAAGAAAATCCATATCTTTTATTGTAGTGCAGAATACTCCGATCATTTTGACACCCATCGGTTGAAATCGCTTCTCTACATTGAACCATTGAATATGTTCCCTGTTTCCAATGCTTGTTTTAAGATTTTCTATTTCCCTAGCAAAAAGTTCTTCTTTTTTTCTTTGAAGATTTTCAGCACAAAGTAAGAGTTCTACATTCAGCCCAGACTGACAGACTTTAATTCCTTTAGCAGTGCCATCACTGTAGTACCCGACACCTCCGAGAGTATCCAGAATTGAACAAATATCCAGCGCTGAATATTCCTCTGATCCCAATCTAATATAATAGTCTTCTCCTGAAACTGTTTGTTCAACTCTTATGAGGCCCGTGTTTTCAGCTATTTTCAGAATGTCTCTGTTAACGCCGGAAAGTGCCCCGTCAACGAAAAAACCGTCTCCAATTGCCCCCAGTACACCAAGATGAGAATAGATTTTTCCGTCGAAACCAAAATGTTTGAGAAGAGTTCGAGCAAAGAGATAACATGTCGCCGAAGCCGAAATATCCCGATCTCCTTTTAAACCGTATATTTCACCATCGAGATTAAACACAGTAGCATCATCTATCGGTCCGGCGGGATGATGATCCAGTATCATCACCAGATTTTTCCCATCATTCATTTGGGAAATGAGAGGTGCGATTTTACCGGCAAAATCTGCGAAAATTATAATCTGATCTTTTTGACTTAGGATTTTTTCCAGAACCTGTGGATAAGGTTTCTCAAGAGAGAACCGCGAAACTTCATATCCTATCTTGTCAAAAGCACCGAGCAATATGGTTCCCGAACTCAAACCGTCAGTATCATTATGATGAAAGAGAGTTATTCTCATGGAAGGATTATTCGTCAAAGTGCTGATTGCTTCTTCCATAGCCTTTACTAGATTTTCAACCATCTTATCTCCAATTCGGCTTTAAAAATCAATATAATGAACGTTTCCGATCAGTATAATCCCTATATCTGATCGAAATCAACCAATTTTATTCAAAATCGATTATTGCCTCAAAGAGACAAGAGGAATATACTGATCTTTATGAAGGATATCGATCAGTCAAAAAATCTGCAGTCTCAAACATCCCGTCAAAAAAGAATCATAGAATTAGTACAGAGAGACGGTCATGTTCGAGGCCTCGATTTGAGTAAATTACTCAATGTATCAGAAATTACCATCCGAAGAGATCTAGCCATGCTTGAAAAAAAGAATCTGCTGGAAAGAACTCATGGAGGAGCTATTTCGACTAAAAGGATTTTTAAAGAGGTCAATTACAACAGTAGATCAGATCTGGAATTGGAAAATAAGGATTCTATCGCAAAACTTGCTGCGGGACTGATAGACGAAGGCGATACGGTATTTATCAATGGCGGATCAACCACATATCATGTTTTTCGCTATATCAACCAGAAAAATATAAAATTGATCACAACAAATGCCGGCTGCATAGGGCAGATTGAAGACCCGGAGATCGAACTTATATTGGCTGGAGGGCTGTATCATCCCCAATCAAATGCCTTTTACGGTGGTATTTCCAACGACATTATCAATCAGGTCAACGCCAATAAAGCAATACTGGGAGTCCATGGAATAAGCTGTAGATTCGGACTGACAACTCCCATGCAGCATGCAGCAGAAGCGACTCGTCTCATGATAAACAGAACCAGAGGAGAAGTAATAATTGTTGCCGACCACCGGAAGATAGGACTGGTGTCCGATTATGTTACCGCTCCTGCCAACAGAATAACCACACTTATCACGGACTGGTTTCTCGACAGGGAATACATCAACGACTTCGAAGACCTGGGAATTAAAGTAATTCAGACAAAAGCTCTGGAGCCCACTCTGAATTCGATTCAAATATAGGAATTTTTCCTATATCCACAAGTCAACATTCACGGTATTTTTATACTCAGATGTTACAAATGAAAGAAAAAACGATAAAGAGTTATTTGGAATGCCCTAAATGTGGTGAGTATCACGAATTTGACAAAAGCAAACCTTCTGAAAAATTCGTATGCCTCTTATGCGATACGGTGTTTGATACAGAGATGTTCGAACCATTCGCTATTACCTATAGAGAAAAGTGAAATATCAGCTCATTTTTACAACTAGGACTTTCAGTAAAGCTTTGCCGGTGTTCACTATCGATTTATTAACTTCAGAGGGGCAATGCGCCACTACTCCCGGTACAGCTTCGGCGGATTCTCCATCGATAGAAAGTAGCCCTGTCCCTTCCAGCACATAAAAAATGACAGATTCGGGAGTTCCATGTTCAGGGATTTCACCACCCGGTTTCAACTGTAACTCTACAGCCACTGTGGATTCTGACACAAACCGCTTTCTAGCCTCTACGAGTTCACTTTCCATAGCCACTTCACAATCTGTAAATACATTCATTTCCATTTCATTACCTCACTTGCTTGTTATCATCGTTATAAAACAAAAAGCAGGTCCGCAAGGAACCCACTTTTTATACTAATTTATTTGTTATTAAGCCATGAACAATTTAACATCGTCTTCAACACTTCCGATTCCTGCGATGCCGAAAGTATCTATGAGTACTTTTGCCACATTAGGAGAGAGGAATGCAGGCAGTGTCGGACCGAGGTGTATATTTTTCACACCCAGTGACAACAGAGCCAGAAGAACGATAACGGCTTTCTGCTCATACCATGCTATGTTGTAGGCGATAGGCAGTTCGTTGATGTCGTTAAGCTCAAATATTTCTTTGAGTTTAAGAGCTATGATAGCCAATGAATAGGAGTCATTACACTGACCGGCATCAAGAACTCTTGGAATCCCACCGATATCACCGAGGGGCAATTTATTGTATCTGAACTTCGCGCATCCTGCAGTGAGGATAACCGTATCTTTGGGTAGCTCTTTGGCAAACTCAGTGTAGTAATCTCTACCTTTCATTCGTCCGTCACAACCGGCCATAACAAAGAACTTCTTAATAGCACCGGATTTTACCGCGTCAACAACTTTATCAGCCAGAGCGAAAACCTGAGCATGAGCAAATCCACCGACGATTTCACCTTTTTCAATTTCTGTTGGTGAAGGAAGAGTTTTAGCCAGTTCAATAACCGCTGAAAAGTCTTTGTTCCCTTTTTCATCAGCATCGATATGTGTTGATCCCGGGAATCCTGCAGCGCCCGAGGTAAAGATTCTAGCTACAGTTGCTGCATCTTTGGGGGGTACAATACAGTTGGTTGTAAAAAGAATAGGTCCGTTAAATGTTTCGAACTCCTCTTTCTGTTTCCACCAGGCATTACCGTAATTTCCAACGAGATTATCGTATTCTTTAAACTTGGGGTAATAATTGGCAGGGAGCATTTCACTGTGTGTGTAAACGTCTACACCTGTACCTTTAGTCTGTTCGAGCAACATCTCCATATCGTTCAGGTCATGGCCGGAAATAAGTATAGCCGGGTTATTTTTAACACCGATATTAACAGTTGAAAGCTCGGGGTTTCCGTAAGCACCAGTATTAGCCGCGTCGAGCAGTGCCATAGCTTTCACACCGTATTCACCAGTCTTTAGAGTCAGAGCTACAAGATCATCTGCTGTAAGAGAATCATCAAGAGTTGCTGCAAGTGCTTCATAAGTAAATGCGTACAGGTCTGTATCTTCTTTTCCGAGATTAAGAGCGTGCTGAGTATAAGCGGCATATCCCTTGAGTCCGTAAATGATCAATTCTCTCAAAGAACGGACATCTTCGTTTTCAGTTGAAAGAACTCCAACTTCAATTGCTTTAGCATCCATTGACGCATCATCGCTGACTTCGAAGGTAACACAGTCGTGAAGATCACCTGAAACAGATTTAACTAAGCCATTTCTGATTGAAAGATTCTTTCGAATCTGAGCTCTAATAGCTGCAGGATCAAAATTGGCATTTGTGATTGTTTTAAACAATGAATCAAGTACATTTTCATTGATATTGCCAAGACCTGCTACATCGAGTTTACCTTTAACAACGACTTCTGCAATTCCCTTTGCTGAATAAATCAGTAAATCCTGCAGGTTGGATACTTCTTCATTTTTACCGCAGACTCCGGCAACTGTACAGCCTGTTCCTTTGGCGGCTTCCTGACACTGATAACAAAACATACTCATATAATATTTCTCCTAAAAGTTATTTCTAATTTCTTAATTTCAAAAGTAGAATAAACGTAGAAAAGAAAGATTTCTGTAACATGTGTTACAAAGTTCACTTTTTCTGTAAATATTTATACAATTAAACATAAATAAATTCCTGATATTGTTTTAACGGTCATTTTTCCTTACCATAGAAATAATTTCTATGGGAGTTTTTAATGAATACTGCTGATGCGAAGATTCTTTCCGCCTGTTCTCTTTTTAACGGGATTGCCGATGATGAACTACTCTTTCTCTTTGAGGGGATTCCCTATACGGAAAAATCTTTTTCAAAAAATTCTATGGTGATGATCAGAGGTGACGAATATGATTCTTTAAAAATCCTTCTGGAAGGCGAAGTTTCTGCTGAGATTCAGGATTTTAACGGGAAAACTATTAAAATTGAAAACCTGAAAGCTCCTGATGCCATGGCTACAGGAATTCTTTTCGCCGATGACAACACATTGCCGGTGACTCTGGTAGCACAGACCGAGGTCAGGCTCATCTCAATCCCTAAAAACTCTATAATAGCCCTTTCGCAGAAGAACAAACTTTTTCTCCTTAATTATTTTAACGATTCGGGAAATAAAGTGGTCTTTCTAGCTGAAAAATTGAGACTTTTTAAATTCAAATCACTCAGAGAAAAATTTACAGGCTATTTATTAAGCCTTTCAGGTAAACAGAGCTCAAATATTATCAAACTACCCTATACGAGAGAAAAACTGGCAGAACTCTTTGGAGTAGCCCGGCCTTCTCTTTCCAGAGTCTGTTCGGAAATGTCCGATGAGGGGCTTTTGAAACTCGAAGGAAAAACAATTACGATCCTGGACAAGAGAGAATTAAAATCGTCTATGGATACTGAATAAATTTTCTGTCCACATTGTTTGATCGTTTCACTTACAGAGTGAAAACGAATTGATTTGGCTATATCTCTAAT
>JADGDJ010000263.1 GCA_016744925.1 Spirochaetaceae bacterium | reverse complement strand
GGATATGCCATCCTTTGAGGTCGTCAAAAAAACCGTGGAGCATAGAAATCAGCTTCTCTTTTTTGTCTTCCGACTGAAGAACTGCCGGCGCGAGCTTCTGGTTCAGCAATACGCCCCCGAGGATTTTATCCGTGGGCAGTTTGCTTATGCTGCGCATCACCGCCGTCGGACCCGATTTATCGGCGCTCGCCGAGGGGGACGCTCCTTCTGCGAGGGGCATTCCCGCTTTCCGTCCGTCGGGAGTTGCCGGGACGACAGATCCCGCAGGAACATTGCCGGAGATGCTGGACGTTCCCGCGTAATAGCGGCATCCGATGGCACCGGTTCCCGCCCGGATGGTTGTGTAATTTTGTATTTCATCAATATAACTGCCGTAGGCTTCAACAAGAAGATCATCGACATAATCATCATCATTACCGTATTTGGGGGCGTAGTTTAAAAGGATCTGGCGGAATTTTTCTCCGGAAGGTCCCTCGAAATTTTGATTCATTGCAGTGAGTAATTCCTCTGCAGTAAATCGCTTTTCCTCAAAGATGAGTTTTTTGATCACAGCCAGAGAATCTCCCAGATTGGCTATGCCCACCTGAAGTCCTGAAACAAAATCGTATTTGCTGCCCCCTTCGTGAATTGTTTTGCCCCTTTCCAGGCATTTGTCTGTAAAGGCGGAACAGAGGATATCCGGCGCTTCATCCCGCAGGACTACATCGATGGCGGCATCGATGGCTATTCCCGATTTGGCATAATAGCGCACCTGTTTATCCCAGGCATCCATGACTTGAGAGAAGTCAGTAAAATCGGTCAGTTTGCCGATTCCCGGGCAGAACTGCTTTCCGCTAATCTGATCCGTCCCATCGTTCATGGCTGCGAGAAAGACTCTCATAAAATTCAGAAAGTGTTTGCCTGTGCAGCGATATCCCCACTTTCCGGGAACGGCGACTTCGATACAGCCTATGGCCGAATAATCCCAGGCGTCTTCCTCCTCCACGCCGATTTCAAGGAATGAGGGGATCACAATGGCGTCGTTATTAAAGGCCGGCATGCCGAATCCCAATTGTATGACTTCTATACATTCCAAAAGAAAATCTTTGCTGAGATTTTCATGAAAGCGGACTGTGAGGTTTGGTTGGGTCAGTTTCATTTCCCCTACAGAGCGGAGTATGAGGAAGGAAAGGTCGTTGACGGCATCACTTCCATCGCGAAGCTGGCCTCCGATTGTCACATTCTGATAGAGAGGGCCGCCTGCTGAAAATCGTGTATGAGACCATGAGCGTATTTTTTTCATACTCACCAGTTTGAGCCATGTATTTTCGAGTAACTCCATGACAAAAGTTTCATCCAGGAGACCCTTTTCTTTATCTGCTTTGAAGAAGGGGTAGAGGTATTGATCCATTCTTCCCATAGAGAGTGAGTGACCGTTGCTTTCGATCTGAAGCACCAGCTGGACAAAATAATTCAACTGAAGAGCCTGGTAGAAAGTTTCCGGTTTGTTTTCTGATATGAAACGGCAGTTATTATCCATGAGGATAAGCTCTTCTCTTCTCTTATTGTCTGTTTCGTTCTGAGCCATTTCAGCTGCCCGATCGGCATAGCGCAATATGAAAAAACGAAAGGCCTGGAGAGTAATTACGACGGATTTATAGAATTGATATTTTTTTAATCCTTCTGCGGAAACCACATCTGTTTTTTCGAAGTGGTGACTAACTTCTTTCTCAAACCAGCCCAGTCCCTTATCCATGATTTTTCTGTAATCCGCTGCTATATGAGCGTCTCCTGAAGTGAGGTTCCCCTCGGCTCTGATAATTCCAGATTCGTGGATAGAGTGGAGTTCATCGGTCATCAGGGCTCGCCCTTTGTCCAGGGTTGTGTTGTTATCCCAGAAATCACATATGGTCAGCAGATCTTTTTTTGTATCCCTATCCGGGAAAAAGGCATCTCCCGGTCTTTTTTCAAAGTCATCGATCTCTTTTCGAATCCACTCAACGGCATACTCCGGAAAGATGGGTGCTCCGTAAATGACTGATGAGTGATTACCCACAATGATCTCTTCCGGCTCTATGGATATTGTCATGGATTCAAGCGTATTTTTCAGCGCGTAGGCTCTTTTGATGATTACCGGTTTATCTCTGTGTATTTTATACGCATCTGTATAAAAGAAGGCTCTTTCCGTACATATGGTCGGTTTTGTTTTTAATATACGCTCTCTGTAATTACTCATTCTCTCAGTCATAATCAACCTCCAATGGTCACAGGAATTTTCCGTAATTCTGTGATTTTTATATAATTTTCTATTTCTTCGTTGTCCATAATGTGCCCGGGCAGGGAATATTCGCGACCGAGGCTCTCATATTTTCCGGCTCCGAGAGGGTGGTAGGGCATATAATCCACAGCCCGAATGGCCTCATTGGATTCAACAATATCCAATATTCCCTCTACGGTTTTTTCATCGTGATTAAAACCGTAGATGATGGGAACCCTTGCTCTTATGTCTGCTCCAGATTCAGATAGTTTTTTTAGATTGTCCAGAATAAGGTTCAGGTCTCCACCGGTCTGTTCTCTGAATACGATGGGATCACAATGTTTAACGTCGCAGAGAAACTCATCCACATAGGGAAGCATCATTTTTATGTTTTTCCATGGAACATGAAGGCAGGTTTCTATGGATATGTGTATATTTTCTTTTTTGAGCTTTTTAGCCACTTCCCGGCAGAGATCTGCCTGAAGAAGAGGTTCCCCTCCGGACAGCGTGACTCCCCCTCCGGATCGCTCGTAAAAAGCGCGGTCCTTCAAAACAATCCGGCAAATCTCTTCGGCTGATTGTGTTTGACCGATAATCTGAAGAGCTTTTGTCGGGCAGAGATCCCTGAAGGATTCTGTATTCTGTCTCCTCCGGGGGTTCATTGTGACTTTACCTTCGAAGAGTTCCATTTCTCCATTATCCGATGCTGTAAGACAGTCGTGGCAAGCTATACATTTTGAAGATTCAAACATCAGTTCCGGTGAGGCTTTCTGACTTTCGGGGTTGCTGCACCAGGGACAGTGTAGAGAACATCCTTTGAAAAAGACTGTACTTCTTAGACCCGCTCCGTCATGAAGCGAGTAGCGCTGTATATTGAATATCA
Source organism: Spirochaetaceae bacterium (assembly GCA_016744925.1). Taxonomy (GTDB): domain Bacteria; phylum Spirochaetota; class Spirochaetia; order DSM-2461; family DSM-2461; genus Spirochaeta_F. The sequence goes on along the minus strand of JADGDJ010000263.1, from coordinate 2,869 downwards.
TATACTTAAATGATATCGTACTTTCGTACGAAAGTCAATTTCGAAAATACGAAAGTATCCTGAGTTTCTTCAGAGAGAGATATACAATCGGGCAGTCATAAAATATACTGATATTATGAACAGACGCCATGAACAGATTCTGAATATAATAAGCAGCGAGAAAGAGATCTCAGTCAATAGTTTATCAGACATGCTCAATGTCTCTCTTGTCACAATCAGAAGTGATCTGAGACTTCTTGAAGAACAGAAGCTGCTGATGAGAACCCACGGAGGAGCCTGCCTCCCATCGACTGATGATATCGGTCATCGGCTGAGCATCAATTATTCTGCCAAACAGAAAATCGCCCGTGCCGCTGCAGCATTGGTGGAAGAAGGCGATACGATTCTCCTCGAAGCGGGATCCTCCGTGGCTCTTCTGGCTCAGCTCCTCTCATCGCGGAAAAATATCAATGTTCTTACCAATAATGCTTTTGTCGCCAGGCAATTTAAAGATTCTCCAGGGGTGAATGTTATTTTAATGGGCGGAATGTATCAGAAGGAAAGTGAAACTATGGTCGGTCCCATGGTGCGGGATTACCTTTCCTATTATAATTTTACCAAAGTGTTTATGGGAATCGATGGATTTACGAAAGATCAGGGAGCTATGTGCCGGGATCTGGACCGGGCAGACGTTATGAGTTCTTTTGTACAAAAGGGGAAAAAGATCTATATTCTCACAGATTCGGGAAAATTGGGAAAATCTGAAGTAAAAACGATCTGCCGGCCTGAAGAAATCAACTATATTATTTCCGACAGTGGTGTTTCAAAAGACTTTTGCGAGTTCTTTCAAAATTGTGGAATTGAACTTATTAAAACTTGAGTCTGTAATTCCCCGGGGATCCCATGCTCTATAGAGAGTCTAAGAAACCCCGGTCACTTCTATAAATGAGTTTAGCCGATCACTTTTTTAAAAGCTTCGGTCATCACTTCTTTATCGGGATCTTTTCCCGTCCACATTTTTATATTGATAGCGGCCTGATTGATAAGCATTCCCATGCCAGTGTTCCATTTGGCTCCTCTTTTTTCCGCTTCTGCAAGAAAGGGTGTGAATGCTGGGTTGGGGATTACATCTTGAACGAAGAGGTCAGGACCGATTGTATCGTAATCTATATTCGGTTTATCCGTCACATTGGGATAGAGGCCAATGGGTGTGGCATTGATGAGTATTTCCGTATCGGCGGGAATTTTGTATTTTCCATCCCAGGGCACGTAAATGGCCTTGGCTCCAGTTTCTTTATTTACCAGATCTACCAGTGATAGAGCCATTTTTTCATCCTGAGGAATATTCACGATAGTTATATGTTCGGTTCCGCTCATAGCCATTTCCACAGCTATGGCTCGTCCCGCTCCTCCGGCTCCCAGGATGACAATTTTTTTGCCTTCCGGGGAGATCCCCTTGTTGCGGAGAGATTCCATAAATCCCTTACCATCAGTATTTTCTCCAGATAATCTGCCCTTATCGTTGACGATCATATTGACGGCACCGATTAATTTCGCGCTGGGAGATATTTCATCGAGAAATTGAAGAACATCTATCTTATGAGGAAGAGTGCAGTTTATACCGCGCATCTTCATCGCTTTAAGTCCAGCAAGAGCATCTTCCAGTTTTCCCGGATCAACATCTATAGTTAAAAAACGCCATCGATTTAGGCCCATCTTTTTGAACGCCGCCTCCTGGATGACAACTCCCGGGTTTTCAGCAGCTGGATGCCCAAATACACCTACAAGATTGTCCAGAAAATTCTGCTCTTCCATATTAAAACTCCTTATTTCTCAAAGATAATTATCTAATAAACACTAAAATATGTTATACGAAAGTTGAATTGCTTTCATATAACAATGATACAGCGAGCTTTAGGTACTGTCAATTCATAGATCTTCATTTGTGGATAAGAGGTCTCAGTGATTTTTTCTGAAGTAACCCGGGGGGACAAGAAGGTATTTTTTAAAAACTCTCGACATATGGAATTCGTTTTTCAAGCCGGTTCTCTCGGAAATCTCTCTGAAGGACAGGTCCGTTGAGATTACCAGGTCTCTTGCCCGTTCAAGGCGTATTTGCCGCACTTCATCAATAGGGGTTTTCCCGGTCAAAATTTTGTATCTTCTCAAGAATGTAAACTTATTCATTTGGAATATCTCTGCGAGAATATCCAGTGTCAGCATCTCTCCCAATTTTTCATAAATGGTTGTTTTTACGATTTGCACAAAATCATCAGTTTTGTCGAGGGCATTTTTTTCTGTTTCAAGGAGGAGAGTCTGAAGCAGACTGTCTTCGGCTCTTTCTCTATTTGCATAGAGAGAGTTTTTGTAATCCGATAATAACCATTCTGCCAGTATTCTTATTCTTCCATTTCTATCGTGAATAATCAGAGGTAACTCAATAGGGGGGCCTTCCCAATCCAGGTAAATGATCTCCAGACTATTTTCATCGCCATTGTATTCCCTATGGGGAGTGTTTCCAGGATAAAACACGATATCACCAGGATGGGCAGTGAGTTTTTTTCCATTGATATGTATAACCATATTCCCCTGATAAACGATGATTATCTGGAAGAAACTGTGACTGTGTCTTTTTCTATTCCAACCGGGGGGGCATTTTAAATGCCCTCCGTTGAAAAATACAGGTATTATTTCGGACATGATGTATTATAGCCCTTAAAAATCGCTGATGACTATAGCTCGCAATTTGTCCTTCCGGGTTTTATTTTATCAAGGATTTATCCTTTATATATAAATAAAATATGGAAAAGTGTCGAGCACTTTTATCAAGCCATGAAGTTTAAAGGGACAATGCTTGAAGAACAGGTACGCCAAGCAACAACACCAATGA
>JADGDJ010000262.1 GCA_016744925.1 Spirochaetaceae bacterium | reverse complement strand
TCCTAATACCTCAGCAGCTCCCTCTGGCCCATGTATTTTCCCACTGACTCTTGTAAGAACCATTTCGATATATGTCTTTAACAACTCATCTATAGTCCCAGAAAAATCAAATAATTCTGCAGCTTTTTTTACTGACCCCAGGTTATCAAAAGATAATTCATCTCCTCCGGATAATAGTATTGATCTCTCAATGACATTCTCCAGTTCGCGAACATTTCCCGGCCACTTATAAGAGAGAAGCTGATCGAGTTCATAGGCGCCTAGTTTCGGTATAGAGGTCATATTCATTTCTATCTTCTTCTTACTGAGGAAAAAGTCTACAAGCAGGGGAATATCTTCCTTTCTCTCTCTTAGTGGTTTAACCTCAAGAGGGAAAATATTGATGCGATACCAGAGGTCTTCCCGGAACTGCCCTTTTTTTACATCGTCTTTTAAATTCCGGTTTGTCGCGGCAATTAGCCTGAAATCACATTGAATTTCATCTGTACCGCCTACTCTGGTTATCTTTTTTTCCTGAATAGCTCTCAGTAATTTAACTTGTGCACTTTCCGGTAATTCACCGATTTCATCAAGAAATAATGTTCCATTATGGGCCCTCTCAAAATATCCTTTTCTGTCGGATTCAGCACTTGTAAACGATCCTTTTTCATGACCGAACAATTCACTTTCAATCACCCCTTCGGGTATGGCCCCACAATTTACAGTAATAAAAGGTCCATTTGCAGTTTCCGAGAGACTGTGAATCTCATGGGCTATAACCTCTTTTCCAACACCGGTCTCTCCGAGCAGTAATATCGTTGAAGATGAAGGGGCAATCCTCCTTATCAAGTCCATTGTCTCCTTCAACCCCCCTTCCCCACCAATTACATTTCCCGAATATTTTTTACCAAGTTCTTCTTTCAGAAAAAGATTATCCTGCTTCAGGGTGAGATTATTCTGTTCCAACTCCCTATGTTTCATAGCATTGCTGACGGCGATGTTAAAGGGATCCCGAAGAAGAGAAAGAAGATCAGCATCATGTTGTGAATATGACTCTCCCCCCTTTGAAACCAGGATGATACTGGCCATTCCATCACCTTCTATCATCATTTTTTTTATGTCATCTGGTGCTAACTTAAACGAGGGGATATAAGTGTTCTCATTTTTGAAGATCAGTGAAAGACCCATTACGGAAGCTTGATTTATCCCATGAGCTTTCAACAATGCTTTAGCAACGGGATCTTCATCTCCGCCGTTGTATATCTGCACGTCGGGAATTTCAGTAGGATTCCAGGATTCTACTGAATTGATTGCCATTTCAGGCATGGGAACAAGTATATCAGTTAATCTGCAATGGGATACCATGGCTTCAGCTATCGACCGCATTGAATGTAATTTGTGTTCATAAACCTGCAGATACATCACATCTATAGGCATATACTCTTTGAGAAGTTTTAATGTCTCTGACATTGCCTTGTGGATTTCCAGATTGCCGCAGATTCTCAGTGTCGCTTCTCTATAAAAACGTAATTCTTTATCTTCCATAATTACCATAAATGGTAATGCCGGTTACCGAATATCACAACAACTATCAACATACTTTAATAATGGTAGCTTAGAATCCAGTTAGAACTTGGCACCTTTTTTGCAATAAGATCCTGTGAGAATATATAATAAGCAGAAGTTGATAAAATAGTTATAAAGGATAAAGTATATGAAAAAAGTTAAATCAATACTCCACTCAATTAAAATTAATAACAGTGAACAATATTACACCGTTCAAACAACTGATAAAAATAAACCTCTTATATTATTTCTTCATGGAGGACCAGGTGGAGCCAATATCGGAATGTCTTCGGTATTAGAAGCAAAAAGCAAATTAACAAATCATTTTACTATAATACAATACGATCAAAGGGGTGCCGGGAAATCTTATTATGAAGATATGACCTCAGATGACCTCTCCCTAAAGTTAATGCTTGAGGATTTGAAAATACTTATTGATAAACTTCTACTAAAGTTCAATCAGAAAAAAATATGTATAATCGGTCACTCTTTTGGAACTGTTCTCGGTATTAGACTTTGTAAAGAAATTCCTCATAAAATCAATTCATATATTGGAATATCACAATTAACCAATTTGATTGAAAGTGAAAAACTCTGTACATCAGAATCTTTAAAATTAAGCGATACAAAGAAAAATGCTAAAGCTAGATCCATGATAGAAGAAAGTAAAAAATGTTTTGATGCGAAAAAGTATTCCGAATATATTATGCTGCAAAGATTAGCCATGACTAAAATTGGGGGATTTTCTTACAACCGTAAGCCTATGAATCCCAATATGTTATACATTATCAGTGCGTTGTCTCCTCATTATTCAATAAGTGATGCTAAAAAAATGCATAAAGGTTTAATGTTCTCAACAGAGATTTTATGGAACGAAATGATGGAAATAGATTTTACTACAGAAATCGATAAAATTGATGTACCTGCCTATTTCCTATTTGGAGAGAAGGATATAGTTGCACCACACAGTGTCGCTAAAAAGTTTATAGACTCATTAGACGCACCGGAAAAGAAAACAATAATATTTAAAAAATCCGGTCATTCTCTGCAAATGGAAGAAAAAGAAAAATATGAGGATATAGTCATAGAATTACTGAATAAAAATATATGATAAAGTGAAAAAATGGAAATGGAATACAAAATAAGTAAATTAAAATCCAACATAAAAAAGAACTATCTCTTTCTCGGATTATCAACACTGGATCTTACACGGGGACTATGGATGATATATCTGATGACCCGCGGTTTCACACTGATCGAGTTGGGAATTCTGGAAGGGGTTTTTCACATGACCAGTTTCACTATGGAAATACCCACAGGAATTGTGGCAGACTTATACGGCAGAAAAACCAGCCGGCTACTTGGAAGGTTCTTTTTTCTGATCAGCCTTGGTATCATGTTCTGGAGCCATAGTTTTTTATTGCAGTTATTCGGTTTTGTCATCACAGCTATTGGTTATAATCTGGAAAGCGGAGCTGGTGAAGCACTGCTGTACGATTCAATGAAAGAGATAGGAATAGAATCTTTATATAAAAAAACAGCCGGGCGCAATAATCTGATACTGGAGATTGGCGGCGTATTGAGTTTTTTAATAGGTGGTTTTATAGCAGTCAGGTTGGGTTATACATGGGTATTTATCCCCTCCATGCTCTTATGTGTTTTTTCTATAATAAATGCAAATAGTTTTATCGAACCTTCTCTTGTTGAACACGAACAGAAACGACTTAGAAAAATGGGCTGGATCAGAGCACTGATTGCCCAGACCAGAGAAAGTTTACAAGTTGTAAAAGACAGGCCAAAAATTGCTTTTTTAATTATATTCAGCGAACTCATTTTTATGTTTTTAACTATTCTTTTCTTCTATCTTCAGACTTACTGGAAAGGAAATGGATGGAATGAATTTTCAATAGGACTAGTTCTTGCAGCCGCATCGGTTTTGAGTGCCATTTCCGGATTAATGGGAGAAGCTGTTGAGAAGAAAATAGGTGATCGGGTTATACTTCTCTTTGCACCAATTATTTTATTGATTTCCCTATGGGGTATAGCCCTGACGTCACATACTCAAATATTTTTTATCCTGACTGGACTCATAGACGGTATGCTTTACGTGGCTATACAGGATTATTTAAATAAAATGATCCCCTCAGAGAGACGAGCCACTGTTCTCTCTTTCCAAAGTATGACATTCAGCATTTTTATGATGATTTTTTTCCCTATCGTCGGATTTATCGGAGATCAATATGGACTGAAATATGCATTTATAGGAATTTCCATAACAGCTACGGTACTTTTTATAGTATATATACTTGTTACCAGGAAAATGCGATTTACTAAACAGGCTTAATTTCGTGTTGCAAATACATTTTTCCATTAGTTGATTCTTTCTAATTTCAAGATTAGAGTTTCTAATATGAATAATATGATAAATTCACTCTTTTATATTTTAGTTTTAATCTCCGGCTTTTTTACATTAGCCATAACTATTTTAGGGACAATAAAATCTAAAATAAAGATATATTGGTATCTTGTCGCTTTTTATACTTCTTTTTCGATAATGTTATTGTCAACTTTTCTTAAAAACTTTCTCGGTTTTACAATTGATCTAAATAATCAGACTTTACTTATCTTTGCGATTCTAGATTCATTTATATCAATTCTATTTATGGTCTCAATAACCCTATTTTTCCAGAATCTTTTTATAAATAAGAATAAAAAGCAGCATAAAATAATCATAGTTATATTATATTTTGTAACTTTTGCACTCTACTTCTATCCAGGAGCTTACGATTTGCTGCCCAATGGAGAGCTTCAGATAGGCAACGTTTTTTTAGTTTCTACAGCATTGTTCAACATTTTATTCATTTATATGATTCTTCTCGCTTTGTTCGGTGATAAAAAAGATAAACCCATTAGAGAATTGGTTTTAATATGGACTTTAATTTTATTTGGATTTGTTGGTCTTATAGAAACAGTAATTTCATTTATTTCTCAGATTAGGCTTAGAGAGATCGCTTTGGATATAAGTGCTGGTGAATTCGTTTTCAGCAGCCTCCCCTATTTCTTTTCAGGTGGTGTTTTAATTTATTATTTCGGATCATTTCTTTTGGCAAAGAAAGATGCCGGGCACATAATAGAAAATCTTGTAGATACAAAATTTGGTTTAACACCAAGAGAACTCGACTTAATCCCACTCTTGATCAGAGGGTTAAACAACAAAGAAATTGCTGAATCACTGTTTATCAGTTTAGCTACCGTAAAAACACATATTCATAATATATATGGTAAAACAGGTGTAAGAAGTAGATATGAACTCTTTCATCTAACCAAAAAAGGGTAAATCAACCACTTGATCGACCCAGAATTCTAAAAAATCAACCTCTTAATCGATACCTTTCAAACTATTGCAAAACTATACTCAGAACATATTATAAATCAGGAGTTCAAATTGAACAGTGAAAAACAGTATAGTTTAAAAAAGATTCTGACAATATGGGCTGCGGTCGCCATACCAATGCCAATTTTAGCATTTATAGTTGCACCGGCACTTTACCCTTATTTCAATATACATAATGGAATAATATTCTGGATCTGCATGATTGTCGGTATGGCATGGCAAACAGTAGTTTCGATTTATGTCTTATATAATGAATTGGGAACTCTTCAATGGTCCTTGGTTAAAGAGAGAATTTGGTTGAATAAACCTTTTAATCACAATACTGGAAAATCTTCCAATAAATATTATTGGTGGCTTATTCCAGGCTTATTATACGTTGGATTAATCGTTGCATTTATTAGCGCACCAATAGAAAATTTTACTGCTAGATTGTTGCCATTTATTACAAAACTACCAGCTATGGAAATAGGAGAATTGGCAACAGAAGAATTTATTGGCGCATGGTGGATAGTTGGGATTGCCCTAATTAGTTCTATCTTCAACTATTTTATAGGAGAAGAGCTATTGTTCCGAGGAGTTCTGCTTCCAAAAATGAATGGTGTCTTTGGTAAATATGATTGGGTGGTTAATAATTTTCTTTTTGCTCTTTACCATCTGCATAAACCAGTACACATCATTGCATTTACGATTGACGGTCTGTCAATGACATTCTTATCTAAGAGATTTAAATCCAATTGGTTCGCTGTAATAATACATGGTGTTGAAGGAATAATTTTACTGGTTTTAGTTTTGGGTGTAGTTACCGGATTGGCCTTTAAATAACAAATTATAGGAGAGAAAATAATGAAAAAACTGATATCAATTTTAATATTCCTAACATTTTATATAGGTAATTTTTTAAGCGCCGAGAGTCTTTCAGACGAGACTCAGATTCTAATTGAAAAATTGTTAAAAAAAGAGTCCTCAAGTTTCAAAAAAGGTGGATTTAGTTTTGCTATTGCAGATGATTCCATGGCGTTTTACACGAAATCCTATGGCTGGGCAGACCACGAAAG
>JADGDJ010000261.1 GCA_016744925.1 Spirochaetaceae bacterium | reverse complement strand
CTGAATTTTTGATTATTGTGGTAATAGAGTCCTATTCGGAATAATCCCTCTTCAGGATTTTTACTCTCTCCTGAAGAAAGCAGATTCTGAACCTGTCTGTGGATCCTTCTAAGCTGATTGGAGTAGACTTTTAACATCTTCATTATTATTCTGGTATTTGATGAAGCCACCTGTTCGAATTCCTCGACAGAGAAAGCGAGTACAGTTGAATCGACGAGAGCCAGGGCCTGTTCATCTGTTGGATAAGAACCCAATGCCGATTTAACACCGAAGAGCTCACCGGTTCTGATCTGGTCCTGGTCTTCCTGTCCAGTTTGAATATCCTGATAATTGAGACTAACTACACCCGATTTCAGGATATATACATAGCTGTTCCTGTAACCCTTCATATAAATAACATTTCCAGCTTTGAAATTTACAGCTTTTGGTGACACATGCTCTCCTGTTGAAAAAGACTCTTACTATAAAATCATAAAACTGCCGCATATGCATGTCAACAACTATAATAGTAACTCATGTTGAAATGGATATCTTGCATCATAGCGTCAAAACAGTTATTCTCTGTAAAATATGATTGACCTTCATACACACTCTACAGAATCTGACGGAACCTGTACACCATCAGAATTGATTGATCTCGCAGTTTTAAATGGAATTGATACAATAGCCCTCACCGATCACGATACATGTGCAGGGCTGAAAGAAGCCCAGCAGAAAGCCGACATGAATGGAATAAAATTCATTCCGGGAATTGAACTTGAGATAGAATTTAAACCGGGAGAATTCCATCTTCTGGGACTTAATATCCAGAACTGGGAAGGTGTTTTGGATAAGGCTCTTGAAAAAATAATGGAACGACGGCTTCATCGCAACCTTCAGATAGTCCAATTGATCAATGAAGCCGGTATCGACCTCGATTATGCAGAAGTGAAAGACGAAGCCAAAGGTCAGGTTATCGGTAGACCCCACTTCGCCTCCCTTTTGGTAAAGAAAAAAATTGTCAAAAATACTGCTAAGGCTTTTGACAAATACCTGGCAGTAGGACGACCTTTTCATATAGAAAAGGAAGCCCTGTCCCTTGAAGAGGGTGTAGATCTAATCAAACTGGCGGGGGGGCATCCTGTCATAGCTCATCCGATGACATTGTTTCTCTCATGGGGAAAGATGCCTGAGCGGCTGAAGTCCTGGAAAGAAATGGGCGTCGAGGGCATTGAAGTTTGGCATTCCGGATCAAAAATTAAAAACTGTATCCGTCTGGAAAAACTAGCTGACGAGCTGGAATTATTCAAAACCGGCGGTTCCGATTTTCATGGAGAAAACAGAAAGGACAGACCGCTGGGGTATGGTGCAGGTGGCCTTGAAGTCCCTTTGGATCCCAGAATCCCCTTCCTCAATCAGGACAATTGATTCTGTGAAAAGACCTCTTCTTTTTCCCATTTTTATGTTTCTTTCAGTTTCTCTTTTTTCCTATTACCCGGAGATTAAACGTTTACATAAATCAGATTTACATTATTCACAACTCCAATATGAGATCGACGAATATTACAAAAGATACCAATCGGGAAAACAGTCAATTCCGCTCAACTTTTACGAATATACTTTCAGGGAAACTGATACTATTTTTTCGATCAGCTCCATTCTCAATTTAACGTACGACTCCATTGTGAGTTTAAACGGTATAGAAAATCCCGATTCATTGGAAAAGGGAGATATTATACTCATACCCAATAGCCCCGGAGTATACATCAATCAGGAACCGGAATCAGGATTTGAAGAAATTGTGGCCTTGAGATCTACTGATGGGGAAAACATTAAAATAAACACATCCCGCGGAATAGTTTCCTATACTTATGTTTCGGGATCACATCTCAGCAGAGAAGAGAGGTCTTTTTTCCTCAAAACACTTTTTCGAAAGCCATTAGAAATAGTATTCAGAACATCTGAATACGGTTATAGAATGCACCCGATAGGTGGATATAGACATTTTCATACAGGTATTGATTATCGAGCATCAGTCGGAACTCCTGTTTACTGCTCAAGAGATGGTGTAATTTCAGATATTGGTGTATTGGGAAATTATGGAAAATATATTATAATTAGACATGATGGCGGGTATGAAACAATTTATAGCCATTTGGAAAGATTTAATGTTAAGGTAAATGACAGAGTCCATTCGGGACAGAAGATTGCAGAATCGGGAAATACCGGAATCTCTACAGGACCGCATTTACATTTTGAAATAAGAAAAAACGGGATTCCTTTAAATCCTGGTGATTTTTTTCCCGGAGAATATTGATGACCAGAAAAGCTTTACTGTTAAATATTATTTTTCTACTGACCGCTTCTCTTTTCGGTGAAAATGTAAATGGGATTTTTCAGGGCTTCTTATCTTTGGCCGAAGAAAATACAATTCCCCTGGCATTAGAAGAAGTTACCTCTATAAACTTTGATAAAGAGACCTCATTCCTTGAGGGAATTGAAATAAAAATAGAAGTCCCGCGGGAACTTCAGAGCTACAGAAATTCTTTTGCACTATATGTTTACAGAAATGTCACCCCCCAGCCCAGTGAATCTACCCGGTTCTACAAGGGAACGCGAATTTTTATGAGGCTTCTACCTGTCCAGAATAATATCTATATAAAGATCCCTGCATTTGAGCAAAATTCAATGACCCAAAGCGCGGACTCAATCCTAATTCCAGGATTCACCCCAAGAGGTGATTACCCCCTACTGGCGACCATCATCCCTATTATGAAAGGGATTCCCAGTGATGTTTATAATCATAAATTTAATTTTACATGTAAACCCATATACTCACCTAAAGGATCTTTATCCCTTGATATAACGAGTAACCTCAATGATTCTGATGAAAAATTTAATGTCTCAATTGATAGTGAAATGGTCAAATGGCCTTCGGAAGATTATATTCTTGATGAAGGTTTGCATGAATTGATGATTAACAGCTCAACCGGTATGAGTAAAAATGTGAGCGTTGTAATAAACGCTGGGGAAAAACAAAATGTGGATCTTCTATTTGAATACTCAGAGCCTGAAATTAAAATAGAAGCACCTGATGGGGCCGTAATTTTTCTTGACGATATAGAATTGATGAGGAAAGATCCCGAAGAGATGATAAGAATTAAATCAGGAGATCATATTGTCATATTTGATATCGGTGGATATCAGTTCAGTAGAGAATTTTCTATAGAACCGGGTGATTCTCTAACAATATCTCTCGTTCTTGACGTTTTAATTCATAAAAACTAAAAGAAATTGAATTCTTACCGATCATAATAGAGTCAGAGGGTCGGCATAGTGCCCCTCCCAGTTTACTATTCCGCCTCTGATACCCTTTGGGTGGGCCGGTTTTACCGGCCCTTATTTTTTTGAAACCTTGACAAAAAACACCTGCCAACGTACCTTAGCTATATGAACTTTTCAGGATCAAGAAAAATAATACTTATCGTGCTTCTTGCTTTACTCGGTGTAGTTTCAGCAGGTTTGGGTACCAGTCTTGGCTTTGCCATGGCCATTACAAAAAACACACAGAATACAGAGAATTTCGGAGTTTACCAACCGGCAACTCCTTCACAGATATTGGATATAAACGGGAATCTCATCACAGAACTTTTCGGAGATGAGAAAAGAGATGTTGTCAGCATTACAGACCTTCCCAAATCTCTCATAAAGGCTCTGATAACGAGAGAAGATGCTCAGTTTTTTCAACATAACGGTTTTAATATAATGGGATTCTCTCGCGCCCTGTTCAATATTATTACGGGAGCCTATGTTTCCGGAGGTAGTACTCTGACTCAACAGGTCGCCGGTCATTTATACGCTGACAGAACTGATTTACGCATTTCCAGAAAAATAACAGAGTTATGGTGGGCCTGGCAGCTCGAACGTCAACTGACCAAATATGAAATTCTTGAGATTTATCTCAATAAAATGGCACTCGGACATAACGTATATGGTGTTGAAGCAGGCTCTCAGTACTTTTTTGGTCATCCCGCAAATGAAAATAATATAGCAGAGAATGTTATGCTTGTTATTCAATATGCTCTTCCCGGTCTCTACTCTCCGATCAGACAGCCTGACAGAGCGAAAGTTCAACAGAAAAATATATTGAATCAGGTTGTAGAAAACGGCTACATCTCCCAAGAGGAAGCCGATAACACTTATACACTTTTCTGGCAGAACTGGGATTGGTCCCGTGACAACATAAATACGGCCTATACTGAGAGAGAAGACCAGGCACCGTACTTCAGTGAACATGTCCGTACTGAGCTGGACAATATGCTCTATGGTCAGAGAAATATGTACAGAGACGGTTATGAAGTTCATACGACATTAAACCTCGATTATCAGAAGCAGGCCGATGTAATACTCAGCAGAAACCTGCAGAACTGGAATAAAATATACAAAAATAACCGCGGAAGAAGAATGGACTTCATTGATGAGGAGTTTGTTCCCGTATTCGACATGCTGTCTCTTCTTTTCAATATCGATTCTATCCGGATCGCCGGATCACAAGATGAAAAGAATGCCGAAGATCTTTATGAAGATGAGATTGTACCAACACTGGATATTCTCTCCCAGGTTTTCGGACTTGATAACGTTAAATCAGTAGTAGAATTTTCATACGATAAAATTGACTCTCAATTGGATAAGTCAAATATAGAAACTGCCCTGATTACTCTGGATAACGAAACAGGTTATATACTTGCCATGGTCGGAGGTAGTAAATTTGAATGGGGAAACCAGAACAACAGAGCGTTAAATGGTTATTTACAACCCGGTTCAACATTCAAACCCATATTTTATTCCTATGCAATCTCATCAGGTCAATTTACGTTGGCCTCGAGGATCTTTGATGGCCCTACAGTCTTTTACAGTTCTGACGGACGCCCATACACTCCTCTGAACTATATTGGAGAGTGGAAAGGCAATGTGCTGCTGAGAACAGCATTGGCACAGTCTATGAATGTACCCTCGATTAAAATAATGGAAGGAATCGGTTTTGATGCAGCCATAGAAAGAGCTTCAAGATTGTATGGAATGAGTGATCCCACAGAGATCAGCAATACTTTTCCCCGGGTTTTCCCTTTAGCTCTTGGAGTCATAGCCATAGCGCCCGTGCATACAGCAAGAGCTTATGCCACCTTTGCCAATCAGGGGAGAGCCGTAGAGCCCATAGCCATTCGTTATGTACTAGATCGCGATGGTAACGTCATAGCCAATCCGGAAAAAGAACTGAGAGAAAAGCAGAAAGAGATGGGTGATGATATTCAAATTCTTTCACCACAAGCAGCCTATGTAATGACCAATCTTATGGAAACAACAGTTAAATCTGGAACTCTCAGATGGAGAAGCCGCGAAGTCGGCGGATATGACGGAATGCCTATGGCAGGTAAAACCGGTACGACAGATAACTGGGAAGATGCCTGGGCTGCTGGATATTCCCCTTATTTCACAACTGTAATCTGGGCTGGTTTCGATAGAAAAGGAAATTCACTGGGATACCAGCTAACTGGTTCTACAGCGACAGGAGTCGCTTGGGCTCAATATATGAAAGCCATCCATCAAGGCCTACCTCTGAAAGACTTTTACAGACCTGAAACAGGAATCGTTGAAATGGAAGTAGATGCTGTTTCCGGGCTTTTACCTACAGAATTCAGTGACGACACAATTACAGAAGTCTTCATAGCTGGAACTGAACCGAGAACATACGATACATATCACTCGACCACTGCCGAAAGAAATACCTATCTTGCAGATAAGCTTCTCACAACGATTATTTACGAATCACCTGATGTCGGTTTGGATCTTGAACTGGTAAATCCCTTAAGCGACAATAACAATGTATTGGAAGGGCTGGATATTGATCTTGACTTCCTCAATGAGTCTTCCATGGATAATAATGAGGATTCTGAAAATTCACTTCTGGACTAAAGATATTTCGGGGGATGCGCAGCATCAGGACCCGAATATAGTCTGTCATTAAAGATATT
>JADGDJ010000260.1 GCA_016744925.1 Spirochaetaceae bacterium | reverse complement strand
TTTCTAGATATTGAAACGGTTCCAGAACATGAAAATTTCGATGAACTATCGGAAGTTATGCAAGAACTTTTCGAAAAGAAAACTCGTTTTCAACGCAATGATGAAGTTGAAGTTGCCATAGCAAAAATGAAAAATACAGGTTCTACAGCCTGGTCCCAACTCTGGAATGTCCTCACTTCCAATCTTCTTGTTGATATAGAAATCAATGGTGAACTGAAAAAACTGCCGCTGCCCGTTGTGCGGAATTGGGCATACGATAAAGACAGCAGTGTGAGGAAAACAGCTTTTGAGGCGGAAATAAAATCTTATGAGACATTTGATGAATCCGCTGCCGCTGCTCTCAATGGCGTAAAAGGGGAAGTGATAACTACTTCTGAGATGAGAGGATACAGCTCTGCTTTGGAAATGACTCTGAAAGAATCGCGCATGGACAGAGAGACCCTTGACGCCATGCTCGGAGCTATGAAAGATTCACTTCCCATATTCAGAAAATACTTTAAAAAGAAAGGAGAGCTGCTCGGTCATAAAAACGGTCTTCCCTTTTACGAACTCTTCGCTCCTATGGGCAAAGCGGAAATGACTTTCTCTTATGAAGAAGCTCGCGAATTTATCGTCAGAAACTTCCGGAATTTCAGTGATGAACTAGCGGATTTTGCCGACAATGCCTTTGAGCAGAACTGGATAGATGCCGAAACGAGAGAAGGGAAGCGGGGAGGTGCCTTTTGTGCCAATCTTCATGTTATCGGTGAGAGCCGTGTTATGTCCAATTTTACAGGGAGCTTTTCCGATGTGACAACCCTGGCTCATGAACTGGGACATGCCTATCATGGTCACTGTCTGAAAGATGAGACATACCTCAATTCTGATTATCCCATGCCTCTTGCTGAAACGGCTTCCATTTTCTGCGAAACAATCATCGGGAATGCCGCAATGAAGGATGCCGATAAAGATCAGACCTTTACTATACTCGAGAGTTCTATTTCCGATGCGGCTCAGGTCATTGTAGACATATACAGCCGTTATTTATTTGAAACGGAGCTGTTTGAGAAGAGAAAAGAAGGTTCTCTCTCCGTGGAAGAGCTTAAACAGGCTATGATCAATGGTCAGAAAGGATCTTATGGTGATGGTCTCAATCCTGAAAGCCTTCACCCTTATATGTGGATCTGTAAACCACATTATTATTACGGAGATGCCAATTTTTACAACTTCCCCTATGCCTTCGGATTACTTTTTGCCAAAGGACTCTATGCGGAATATATGAAAAGAGGCGATACTTTCATAAATGGTTATAATGAACTGCTAAGAGCCACGGGCAGCAATAATATAGCTGATGTGGTTAACCTTATGGGCATTGATGTGAGATCGAAAGATTTCTGGAAAAGCTCCCTGGACATTGTTGCCGGGGATATAGAAAAGTTTTTAAAACTGTAAAGAAGGAGAAATTATGAAAGAGATTATTGCAACGGATAAGGCTCCCGCAGCCCTTGGACCCTACTCACAAGGAGTGAAAACGGGAAATCTGCTATTTATATCGGGACAATTGGGAATGGATCCCTCTACAGCAAAATTGGTCCCCGGTGGTACTGCCGCTGAAGCGGAGCAGGCTATGAAAAACTTGATGAACGTTCTAAAAGCTGCCGGTGGAGAGCCTTCAGATCTTGTGAAAACAACTATTTTATTAAATGATATGGACGATTTTGGAGCCGTTAATACCGTCTATGCAAAATTTTTCGACAAAGATTATCCGGCGAGAGCCTGTTACCAGGTTGCAAAACTTCCAGCCGGTGGCATGGTTGAGATTGAGGCTGTCGCAGAAGTAAAATAAAAACCATATTATATATAAATAGGGGAGGCTTGCTTAGGCAGGCCTCTTTTTTTGATTGAATATTGGATCATTCAATTTTATAAAAACATCGACAGGTTTAGAGATCAGGTGATACTATTAGTATAAATCGTAAATAGAGCTATTTGATATTGCATATTCCATTCAAAATACTGTTGGAAAAAGCATATTTCATAAAGCAACAATAACTGGATACAGTATTTGAGATAAATAAAAATTGTATGTTATTAATATCACTCTTATAGAAGTGATTTAATATAAAATTAAAAAGGAGATTTAAATGAAGAAAGGTTTTTTAGCATTAATGCTAGTTCTTCTCGCATTCAGTTTGTTCCTTACAGGATGTAAGCAGGAAGTTGGAGAAAAAGTAGAAAAAGTTCTCAACAGGTATGTAATTGCAAAACTACGACCATTTGACCCGGCAAACATGACGGATGAGTACACAACTCAGGTCTTTGGTGATATGTCCGAGGCATTATTTTCCTACAAATACACAGCCGATACTTATCAGTTACAGCCTGAAATTGCAGCGAAAATGCCTACAGTTTCAGCCGATGGACTGGTTTATACAATCAAATTGAGAAAAGATGCTTTTTTTTATGACTCTTTAGGTGAAGTATTCCCTGAAAATAAAGGGCGGGCGGTCAATGCTCATGACTTTGTTTACTCTGTAAAAAGATTAGCTGATCCAGCTAATGAATCAGGCGGATGGTGGCTCTATGAAGGCTTTATCAAAGGTCTTGATGAGTGGGCGGCCAATGGTTCTGACTACAGTAAAACTGTTGAGGGATTTAAAGCTCTTGATGACACAACCATTCAATTGACTTTAAACAGACCATATCCACAGATCCTCTATACATTTACCATGTCCTTCACATATCCCATAGCCGAAGAAGTTGTTGATTTCTATGGTCAGGAGTGGATGAACTACCCAATGGGTACAGGGGCATATTATTATGACCATGAAAACTCAATTCCTGGAACACAGCACGTTCTTTTAAAGAATCCTACATGGCACGGTGGACAATTTCCCGCTGCAGCTGATGCCGGTACCGGTGTAAAAGCGAAACTCGGTTCTGAGATTCTTGCTGAATATGAAGGGAAAGAACTTGCCTTTGCAGATAAAGTTATCTGGAATGTCATCGAAGAGAGCAGCGTTCAGTGGCTTAAGTTCATGAATGGTGAACTGGATTACAGTACTATTCCCAAAGATAATTATGAAACAGCGGTAGCAAATCAGGAATTGACTGATGATATGATCGCCAAGGGAATTACTATGGACATCAATCCTACACTTGATGTTACTTATACATTCTTCAACATGGAAGATCCCATTCTCGGAACAAATGTTAAACTTCGACAGGCAATGGCTTCAGCTAGTACCCATGAAGACATTCTTGATATTTTTTACAACGGCAGAGCGGATCTTGCTCAGACTTTACTCCCTCCGGGACTTGGTGGTTACGATCCCGATTATGTGAATCCCTATGCACATTTTGACCTTGATCAAGCTAAAACTCTTCTTGCTGAAGCGGGATATCCGGGAGGCGAAGGGCTACCGACATTCGAGTATCAGATGTATTCTTCCAGTACAACACAAACACAAATGGTTGAACTTTTCATCGATAATATGTCTAAACTTGGTATCACTGTTGAAGCCGTTGCCGGAGACTGGCCTACATTTATGGAAAGAATTGATGATCATACAGTTCAGATCGGTGGAATTGCCTGGGGTGCTGATTATCCCGACGCTCAGAACTTCCTTCAGCTGAACTACGGACCTAATAAAGCTCCGGGACCAAACTCAGCAAACTATGACAATCCTGAATTTAATGCTCTTTATGAAAAAGCGGCATTTATGCAGCAGGGACCTGAAAGAGATAAACTCTATGCAGAAGCTGCTCAGTTGGCAGCTGAAGAGGTTCCATGGATCATGGGTGTTCACAGATTGAGTTATGCTCTTGATTACTCATGGTTAAAAACTCGTGTCTTCAGAGACATCGGTGCCGGTTATTCTAAATACTATGACGTTGATCTTGCAGAAAGAGATGAAGTTTTAAGTAAATAATTAGTCATTTATGTTGTGCTCCCGGGGGTCCGGGAGCACCTTCAAATTAAATTTAATAATACAAATCAGGAGATATGATAAAATGATTAATTATCTAATTCGTCGCCTGCTGCATCTCGTCCCGATTATTCTTGGTGTAGCGCTTGTATTTTTCCTTATCTTCAATGTCATTGGAGGGCAGGAAAAATTCCTATATAATATATTGCCCAAAAAATCGAGAACTGTTGAACAGATCGATTTTTACAAACACAAATACGGGTTGGACAGACCCATGGTCGTTCAATATCTCGATTTAGTGAAACAGATGGTTACTTTTGATTTTGGAAGATCTGAGGTGAGAAAAATTCCTGTCAAGACTCTATTGATGCGTCATGTTCCCAATTCTGCCAAGCTGACTTTTCCGGCATTCTTTTTTGAAATATCAATTTCGTTAATTCTGGCATCATTATGTGCCTTTTACCGCGGTAGTAAATTTGACCGCCTTATAACAGTACTTTCCGTCCTAGGGATGTCCATATCCATGTTAGTACTTATTTTACTGGGACAACAAATATTAGCATATAAATGGGGACTTTTCCCCATCTCCGGCTGGGTTAAGGGGATCGGTGCTATTAAATACCTCATACTACCCTGGATACTCTGGGTTCTTGTTTCAGTTGGTTACGATGTCCGATTTTTTAGAACGGCATTATTAGAAGAATCTCATAAAGATTATGTTAGAACTGCAAAAGCAAAAGGACTCAGTGACAAATCTATCATGTTTAAACACATATTGAGAAATGCACTCATCCCTATTTTAACATACGTCGTTATACAGATCCCTTTCCTTTTGATGGGCTCTATACTTTTGGAACGTTTTTTCAGCATCCCCGGAATTGGAGACTTAATGGTTAATGCCATATTCAATTATGATTTACCTGTTCTTAAAGCGACAATTATGTTTTTTACTTTATTTTTTGTTGGTTTTACTCTGATAACAGATGTGTTATATGCGTTAGTAGACCCCAGAATCAGGTTAAGCTAGGAGATAAATTAATGAGTAATACTAATGAATTAATTGATTTTAAAGAAAAACAGGATTATTACGAAGGAAAAAGCCCTTTTGCTTTGTCCATCGCACGATTGAAAAAAAACAAATGGGCTATGTTTTCATTCTGGGTTCTCTGCATTTATGTTCTTTCAACAATTGTTACAACCTATAATGTCTTCGGAATTCATGAAGCAGCTTATGATTTTAATATCAAAAATCGGTATGTTCCCATGTTCAACTCGATTTCTGAGTTATTTGGAACTGATACTTTTGGCCGGAATGTTCTCGCTCGAGCCATTTTAGGGGCTAGAATTTCCTTATTTCTCGGCTTGTTTTCGGGGCTGATAATGATTCCTGTCGCTATTTTGATAGGTTCAATAGCGGGATATTACGGTGGTGTTATGGATGATATCTCTGTCTATATTATGAGTGTTATTGTCGCAATACCCGGTATGCTCATTATAATGAGTCTGGTACAAACTCTCGGTAGAAGTTTTCTTATCATTGCATTTGCATTTGCCATTACTGGCTGGGTCGGATTGGCCAGGGTCATTAGAGGTGCTTTTTTTCAGGCAAGAGAATTCGAATATGTACTGGCAGCCAGAACCCTGGGAGCCAATGATTTCCGAATTATTTTTAAACATATACTTCCCAATACATTTCACTTTGTCATACTCAGGTTTGTTCTGAATTTTGTAAGTGTTATCAAAATGGAAGTATTTCTTGCGTATATAGGATTATCAGTAATCGGTGTGCCCACCTGGGGGAACATGATTAATGAGTCAAAAACAGAACTTATGGCCAGTCACTGGCAGAACATGACAGCAGCTACTTTATTCATGTTTATATTTCTTGTATGTCTCAATATATTTGGTGATGCAATTCGTGATGCTTTTGATCCTAAACTCAAAAATGTATAGTGTAGAGAGGCTGAAAAATAATGGATAATAATGATATAGTACTTGAGGTTAAAGACCTTAAAACATATTTCCATACAGAAGAGGGGATCGTTCGAGCAGTAAACGGTGTGTCTTTTACTGTTAGAGATGGTGAAACTTTGGGAATTGTAG
>JADGDJ010000404.1 GCA_016744925.1 Spirochaetaceae bacterium | reverse complement strand
AGCCTGAATATTTCCATAAAAAGTTTGAATATTTTTAATATTAAGCATCTATATCTTCTCCAAGGTAAGCCTTTATAACTTCTTTGTTATTTTTTATCTCTTCTGGAATTCCGGTAGCGATCAATTTCCCGTAATCCACTACATAAATCCTTTCCGAAAGACTCATAACGAGGCTCATATCGTGTTCGATAAGCAGAACGGAGATGTTCTCCTCATCTCGGATTCGGAAGATCAGATCCACAAGATCATTTGTCTCCTGAGGATTCATTCCTGCAGCAGGTTCATCGAGGAGAAGCAAAAAGGGATCCGTTCCCATGGCTCTTGCAATTTCAAGGCGGCGCTGGGCACCATAAGGAAGATTTTTGGCCAGATCATTTACATGCATTTCCAATCCGATTTTCTTTAAAATCTCATAGCTGTCGTGAACAACTTTTTGTTCCTCTTCTCTGGTTTTTTTATCTCTGAAAACAGCTCCAAAAACTTCAGAGTTCAGTCGGTGATGATGTCCGATCATAACATTTTCCAAAACAGACATATTGCTGAAAAGCCTTATATTCTGAAATGTTCTCGCAAGACCATTTTCAGTTATTTTATTGGGCTTGAGACCTTTGATAGACTTTTGTTTTTCCGTTCCCGGGGCTTGAATCAAAACATCGCCCTCAGTAGGAGTATACACTCCGGTGACGCAGTTGAAGAAAGTTGTTTTTCCAGCCCCGTTAGGACCGATCAGAGCAACAATCTCACCCTGATCTATTTTTAAACTCAGGGAGTCAACGGCCCGTAGACCGCCGAATACCATAGATAGGTTATCGACTTCGAGAATTGGTGCCATTATTTAATATCTCCATCTTTAAATTTATATACGTTTCTGGTCTTCTGTATCATCCCACCGGGCCTGAATATCATCATGATGACCAGTGTTATTCCGAATACGAGCATTCTATATTCAGAAACAGATCTCAGAAACTCCGGAAGAAGTGTAAATAGAAGTGCTCCCACGATAACCCCGGGAATGGACCCCATACCACCGATTACGACAACGCACAAGACGGTAATTGATTCCCAGACAGTAAAACTGGCGGGATTGATAAATGTTGTTTTCGCAGCGAAAAGGACACCGACAAAACCAGCCCATACAGCACCGATTGAAAATGCGAGTAATTTAGTCTTCGTCAAATCAATACCCATTGATTGGCTGGCTATCTCATCTTCTCTCATGGCTTCCCAGGCTCGTCCGATTCGTGAATTTTCAAGTCTATATACAATGAAAATTGTAATGGCGACCATAGATATGGCTATGAAGTAAATGAGTATGGTAGCCTGAGGTAATTTCATTTTTATACCGGCAATTCCCGGTCTTGCAATATTGGCTATCCCACTGGGACCGAAAGAAAAATCATTCCAGTTTTCCAGAACAAGCCGCGTAATCTCCCCGAAGGCCAGTGTAACTATGGCGAGGTAGTCACCTCTCAGTCTCAAAACCGGAAATCCGATGAGAAGTCCCAGAATACCGCTGAACAAAGCTCCCAGGGGCAGTGCCAGCCAGAAACTGATTCCGAA
>JADGDJ010000028.1:30165-31678 GCA_016744925.1 Spirochaetaceae bacterium | reverse complement strand
CATATAAAATTAAGACTTTTTCAAATATTTCTTAGTATCCAGAGATACAGCAGCAACGATAATAATACCTTTGATGATGTACTGAAAATACTGATCCATTCCAATAAAGGTCATACCGTAGCTGATAATGGTAAACATGAGTACACCGACTATGGCTCCGGAAACTTTACCAACACCACCACTGAAGGAAATACCACCGACAACACAAGCCGCAATGGCATCGAGCTCATATCCGAAACCCGTACCGTTATTTGCACTCCCGATTCGAGCTGCTTCGAGGAATCCACCGATTCCATACATTACTCCAGCAAGGACATAAACCAGAAGGAAGGTTGTCATAACATTTACACCGGAAACTTTTGCCGCTTCAGGATTTCCCCCTACGGCGTACATATTTTTACCGAATGTTGTTTTATTCCATAATACCCAGATTAGTCCACTGACGAGAGCTGCAATAATTACGAGATTTGGAACTCCAAATGTAGAACCGATTACGAGATTTGTATATCGATCATCAAATCCACCAATAGGCTGAGGACCGGGGGCTCCCGAGGCAAAATAAATGGATAAGACTCCATACAATGAGATCATCATTCCCATGGTTGCAAGGAAGGGATGTATCTGAAACTTAGCAACGACAAAACCATTTATCGCACTGAATACAACACAAACTGCAATGGCTACCAATAGTGGAACAAACAGGGGTAAAGCCTGCATATCGGGATAGAATCTATTGGCATAATCGGCTCTTTGAAGGAGGGAACCTGATACAACAGCTGCAAATCCGACCATTCGCCCCAGTGAAAGGTCAGTTCCCTGAAGGATGATAATACCACCAACACCAAATGCCAGTATCAATCGTACTGAAGATTGTGTGAGTATATTTTTGAAAACAGGAACCGATAAAAATGACGGCTCACTAATTACAATAAAAAGGATGATTGCAAAAATAACGATATAAATTGCATTGTTTACAAACAAATCTTTCCACTCATCTCTGCTTTTGTTGAAGAGCTTTTTCTGAATAGAGTTTATTGAACTAATCACACCTCTGCCTCTCTGTTATTATTTAAATATTTTGTTGATAGGTTAAAAATCTCAGTCTGTGTTGTTTCATCCGTATTCACAGTACCTGCGATACAACCATTACTCATTACCATTATTCTATTGGTTATCCCCAGCAATTCGGGCATCTCGGAAGACACAACGATGATGGATTTACCACTTTTTGCCAAATTTATAATCAGCTGATAGATCTCATATTTTGCACCGACATCAATACCCCTGGTAGGTTCATCGAGTAATAGAATATCGGGATTTGTCAAAAGCCAACGTCCGATTATAACCTTCTGCTGATTTCCGCCACTAAGAGATCGTATTTTCTCTTTTCTGTTTGGTGTTTTAATTCTCATGCTGCTGATCTGAACATCTGTATCATCTCTCATCTTCTTATCTACAAGAAAACCCATTTTATTTTTATAGGCGTGGATGTTGGAGATACATGAGTTAAAAG
>JADGDJ010000028.1:0-30155 GCA_016744925.1 Spirochaetaceae bacterium | reverse complement strand
CGGCTATGGGATACAAACCTGTTTCCCTTCTCTCTTCCGTTAGAAGTGCAAATTTATTGTTAATGGCCTTATGGGGAGTAGAGTTATCGATTTTTTTTCCATCTATATAAATCTCACCGGATTTTAATGTTCTGGCTCCGAAAATAGCTTCAACCATTTCAGTACGACCAGCACCGACAAGTCCGGCTACCCCGAGGATTTCCCCTCTTCTCAGGTCAAAATTCACATCATTGACCAACGGCGCATAGCGGGTTGAGAGATTCTTTACAGACATATGCACATCTGTAGGAACATTATCTTTAGGAGGGAATCGGTCATCGAGATCACGTCCGACCATCATGTTGACAATCTTTTCCATGGTGAGATCTTTAATATGTTCAGTACCGATGTGAAAACCATCTCTCAATATGGTGACTTCATCGGATACTTCAAAGATCTCTTCCATTTTGTGGGATATATATACAATACCGACACCTTCATCTCTCAACACTCTCATTATATCAAAGAGCATATCCACTTCATGTGAAGTCAGAGAAGATGTGGGTTCATCGAGCACAATAATCTTGGCATCATAGGAAACAGCCTTAGCGATTTCCACCATTTGTCTTTGCGATACAGACAATTGATCCAGTCTTGTTTTAGGATCGAGATGAATGTTCAATCTTTTGAACAAAGACATTGTATCTTCATACATTTTCTTTTCATCGACAAATATTCCCTTTGTGGGATATCTACCGAGCCAGATGTTGTCTGTTATCGTTCTTTTGGTTACCTGGTTCAATTCCTGATGCACCATAGAGACACCGTTTTCCAGGGCATGTTTAGGATCGGTAAAGTTAAAAGGCTCTCCCTTGAAGAAGAACTCACCTTCATCCTGTTTGTAAATACCGAAAAGGCATTTCATCAAAGTTGACTTACCTGCCCCGTTTTCCCCCATGAGAGAATGAATAGTACCGGCTTTTATATTCAGGCAGACATTCTTGAGGACTTTGACTCCGGAGAATGATTTGCATACATCTTTAATACTTAACAAATATTCTTCTTGCAAATGAAACACCTCTCTAATTAAGCTTGTGTAAAATAAATAATAATCAGGGAAGTACATAAAGTACTTCCCTGATGAATTAACAATCTAATTTGTAGTCAGATTAAATCTTACTGGAAGTCCTGATAGT
Organism: Spirochaetaceae bacterium; assembly: GCA_016744925.1. Taxonomy (GTDB): domain Bacteria; phylum Spirochaetota; class Spirochaetia; order DSM-2461; family DSM-2461; genus Spirochaeta_F. The sequence continues at coordinate 28,980 of JADGDJ010000028.1, read as the reverse complement.
TTTCAGGAGTTACAGCAACGTAAGGAACTCTAACAGCTTTAGAAGCAGCCTGAAGTGTCCATGCTGTTCCAGCTGTTACATCTTTGCCCATAGCCGCGTTAATAGCGAGGTCCAGTGTAGCTCTTGACTGGTTTACACCGTCGTTGAGAACTGTACCGTCAAGCTCTCCGTCAGCAATGTGAGTTAAAGCCTGTGCAAGTGCGTCTACAGAATAGATAGGAAGTCTGACACCAGCAGCTTTCATAGCTGTGATTGCGCCGAATCCCATTCCGTCATTGTTACAGATTACGAGTTCGATATCTTTTCCAAAGCTGGAAGTTAACCATGCGGCCATTTTATCGTTACCGTGCTGAGTAGACCAGTTGGGGTCTGCTTCAAGAGCGAGCTGCTCAGCTTTGATTCCAGCGTCAGTAAATGCTTTTACTGAATATTTTGTTCTAGCTTCAGCATCGGGATGTCCAGGTTCACCTTTAAGAAGTACATACTGAACAACACCGTCACCGTTTTTGTCCCAGTCAGCATTTTTCTTCCAGTCCATAACCATCATGTCACCCTGAATCATTCCTGATTCAGCAGAGTCGGTACCTACGTACCATACTTTATCGTAAGAAGCCATTACACCAGCTTCTGTTGCTTCTTTGTTAAAAAGAATCAGAGGTATTCCAGCTGCTTTTGCTTTTGAAATAATAGTTCCAGCGGCTGCAGGGTCTACAAGGTTTATAGCAAGAACATCAACACCTTTAGTGATAAAAATATCAACCTGATCGTTCAATTTAGCCTGCTGTCCTTCTGAGTCAACAACCTGAATATCTGCACCTTTAGCCGTAGCATAAGATTCAAGCTCGGGCTTCATAACACCATTCATAAAGTTATCTGCAAAACTATAGATATTAGCTCCGATAACAATTTTTCCATCTTCCTGCTGTCCGTTTGCGAAAGAAACAGATACAGCCATCATAGCAACAAGTGCTAATAATACTACTTTTTTCATTTAGTGTAGCTCCTTTTAAATTATGATATTCAGTGAATATCGTACAATCAGACTACCACCGATATGGGAGCTAACAATGTAATATCCTATTCAAAGTTTGTCCTATTTTACAAAATGATGTGTTTTTTGTAATTTTTTTTACTTTTTATCTACTGAAGGACTTTGTAATCTATCCAAATATAATTGCCATCAACAAGGGGGAAATTCATGCTTTCCAGATCCCCGCCCTTCATTAGAACTTCACTTAATTCAACAATAGCCTGAGCCTGGGATCTGGAATCATTGAGTACCGATCCATACAAATACCCCTTTTCGATCAGTTCAATTGCCTCATCGAGTCCATCAATCCCCACAACCGGCAGCCATGAATCATCATCTGTTCCTATTTTTCCATCATGGTTATCATCGCGAAAAAACCCCGATTGTCTCATAATACTAATGGCTCCCAGAGCCATTGCGTCATTGTTGGAAATAACCAATTCAACAGAATCTCCGTAGAGTTCAAGAATAATCTTCATTTTTTCATAGGCTTCATCACGTTTCCAATTGGCAACTTCAGTGATAAGAATATCCAATTGGAATTTATTTTCACTGAATGACTTAACAACTTCACTTGTGCGAATCTCCGCATCCTGATGGCCCTGTTCTCCTTTGAGAATGACGGTTTCAATTATACCGTTGCCGTTTTTATCGTGTCGGTTGAGATTTACAGGATCAGTTCCGAAAAGAGTCATAATCATCTGAGCCTGTATCTGGCCGGACTGCTGAGCACGGGCTCCAACATAATATGCCTTATCCCAAAGGTCTAAATCTTCCGAAAGTGGTTCCCTGTTGAAAAATATAACGGGAATTCCTTTTGATTTTAGTTTTTTAATTATTGAATAGGCTCCTAAACGATCAACGGGATTGATAATCATAAGATCAGTTTTATCCATTTGCTCTTCGATAAATTCATTCTGAATAATTTGCGAATTCTGAGAGTCAAAAGTATCCAGCTGGAAAGATTTAGCCCCTAAATATTTGATCTGATCTGCAAAAATATTCACATAAGGGTCACTCTGATTATACAGAAGAAGTGATACAGAATCCTCTCTATGAGAACAGGAAAAAAGTACAAAGATACAGATAGAGAAAATATAGATTTTTTTCATTCAGAGTCCTTCGTTTTACCATGTTTCACGGGAATGAGAATACTTATGCATGTCATTTCATCTAAAATACTTTTAATGACAATATCAGCATCATCTCCATAGAAGAGTTTTAAACGGAGGTAGACATTTCTCATACCGACGCTGCTCTTTGAATGTGTCCCTTTCAGGATTTCATATATTTCATCAATCCGTTCGTCAGTTATACCATAACCTGTATTTTCCACTTCAAAAACAAGAAAATTCCCTTTTTTAGCTGCTCTTATCTCGATATGCTCTGTTTCATCTCCCACACCGTGATAAATGGCATTTTCCACTATCGGCTGTAATATAAGTTTCATGACCTTATAATCGTAAATTTCCTGATCCACTTTAAAAGTGTATTCGAATTTGTCCACATAGCGGATTTTCTGGATAGTGAGATAATTTTTTATATGTGATATTTCATCTTTTACAGGGATAAAAGTCTCCCCTTTGGAGATACTGATTCTAAAAAACCGAGCGAGCGCAATGACTGTTGTGACAACATCATCTGAGCGGTGATTCTCAGCAAGCCAGACGATGGAATCGAGTGTATTATAGAGAAAATGAGGATTGATCTGATTCTGAAGAGCTTTGAGTTCAGTCTTTCTCTTCTCCTTCTGTTCATTGACAAGTTCTTTCATCAGTTTACGGATCTCGTCGAGCATACTGTTAAAAGATTTGGAAAGCCTCACCACCTCTTTCTGCCCTGAAACCTCGACCTTTGTATAAAAATCTCCGTTTTCCACTTTAAACATGGTTTTTTTCAGTTCATTGAGAGGTCTTGAAATACGACGTGATATGACAAGGGAAACAATTGTTGTCACAATAAAGCTGATTATGAATATAAAGAGAAGGATGAGAAGAATCTGCTGTTTGGCAAGGGCAATTTCATTGACATTATTAACTGTGACAATTCTCCATCTGGTATGTACAAGAGTATTGATATTGAGGTACATATCGGCATTGTCAATTTTCGTTCTGAATCCCCCTAGATAATTGTTTACAGCCACAGAGAGGCTTTCTGAATATCCCTCTTCCTCCGAATCATCAGAATTGTAAATGAGAGAATCATCGTCATTGAGGATAAGGATATGCCCCCCCTGCCCGAGATTTGTCTTATCTGCCAGATCTGTCAGAGTTCGAAAATTCAATTCGATGAGAATTACTCCATTCTTTTTTATCCCCTTCCAGGTATATTCAACTGATCGGGATACGGAGATGACCAGATCATTTCGATGGAGAGAGGCACTCTGGTTGTGTGGGGCGGAAAAATGGAATATTCCTCTCTCTTTCAGTGCATTGAGAAACCATTCCTCTCCAGCTATATCGTTGAATAGTCCGCTGTTCAAAACATTTCCCAACAATTTGTTTCCCTCTTCATCAAAGAGGAAGATGGAGACAACATCCCTCTTTATTTCTGAATTGTAGAAGAAAATATCCTGTAGCTCATCGAAAGATGTACTCACATCGCGATTGAGTGAGGCAAGCTGAATATAATTTGCTGTTTCTATAACACTGTTGATATAACTCTCATAATTGAGGACGATCTGTTTATTGATCTCTCTCGACTGACTCTCGATAAGAGAGTCAGTCCTGTTTGAAAAGACGGAATAATACACAGCACTGCTTATGAACAAAACGATCATAACAATTGAGAGTGTAGCGGCAAGGATGTTCTGTTCTATGGACAGATTACGAAATATTTTGTTCTTCACGGTATTTCTTTGGAGATACTCCCATATATTTTTTGAAACAGTGGCTGAAATAATAAACATCATTAAATCCGCACTGTCCTGCAATTTCTACAACACGATCTCCCGTCAGCCTAAGCAGCTCCCGGGCCTTTTCGATTCTCACTGAGGTGAGATACTTCACAAAGGTAGTCTCTTTGTGTTTTTTAAAGAGAAGACTCATATAGGAAACACTGATCCCCAACTCTTCACAGACAATTTCCATAGAGATCTTTGGATCAGCATATTTAGAATGTATATATCGAACAGCACTGTCGAGCAGTTTCTGCGAATTGGTCATCTTTGTCTTAAGATTCAATTCGCGCAATTTCAACAATATTGAAAGAACCCAGTCGAAGAGTTGCTCCAGAGAACTGAACTGAATCATCTTCTGCAGAATATCCATTCCGATAATTTCATTGAGATCAGCATCTATTGAATCGGAAAAATTGACAATTACATTCATCATATTGACGATATAAGGTCGGAAGTTGGTAACGGACTTACTATCGCGCAAGGCTGTCAGTTTCAACGACTCAATGACATTACGCAATTCCGTTTCACTGCCGAATTTGACGTTGTACTCTATGTTTTTAATATCGTTTTCACTCAAGCTGAGTATTTTGGGTTTTCTATCTTCGAGCTGATTGATGTAAACAATACGCCCTGCATTGAGAAACTTACTGTAACCGATGGCTTTGTCCGCTTCTTCATAAGCCATGTTCAACTGCCTGAATTCGCGGTGGAGATTACTGACTCCTATATCAATCTGCACATGGAGAAATTTTTCAGCCATTTTAATCATCTCATAGTATACGCTGTCAATATCCCGGAGAAAAAACTTCCCTTTCTCTTTAACAAGAAAAATAATCCCGTCGCTGAACATGAAACTGTAGTGTTGAAAATTGTGTCTTTCCAGAATTGAATTGATCACCGAACGGACTGATAGTTTCAGTTTTTCAAACTCTACAACATCCCAATAAGATTCTCTCCTTTCAATTTTGATATAAGAGAGGAGATATTTCGTATCGTCCAGAGAGATTCCGTACCGCTTGAGATTCTCAATGTCCTCATTTCGTCCGGTAGAGGAGGAAACCAGGTAGGAACTGAAGTAATTGTCTATAACAAGAGGGATACTCGCCTCATAGCGCTTCCTCAGAATTTCCATATTGTACTGCTCTTTAAACTCATTATCGAGATCGATCTTCAGTTTGTTCAGGAATTTGGAAATGTCGTTCTGAGTCAGCGGTTTGGTTAGATAACCGGAGACTTTCAGTTCGATCGCCTCCCGGGCGTAGTCGAATTCATCGTATCCTGTAATAAAAGCTACGCGGATTGTGGGAAAGTCCCTTTTAATAATCGTCGCCAGCTCAATTCCATCGATAAATGGCATTTTTATATCTGAAAGGACTACATGGGGTGAGTGTTTTTCAATTAATTCCAGGGCATCGTATCCATTTCCAGCAGTTCCCACTATGGAAAAACCACTCTCCTCGGATATTTTAGAGGATATCCGGCCTCTGACTTCATCCTCATCATCTACGAGAATCATTTTATACAACTCTTCCGCCACTTCTTACTACCTCATTAACAATCTTTACATAAATGATAGACAGAATAAAATATCTGTTCAATATGTTCTGATTCATTTAGTATACTAGCATGATTAGTGAACTTATAAAGAATGATTTCGGTATAGAAGAAAAAGAAGATTACAGTTGCTCGGAAAAGATACTCTATGGAGCAAATGGTGAGTACGATCTCGGGCTGGACAAAGAGAGTTTGAAAATGGCTGCCGGCCTGTCAGGCGGAGTCTGCAGCGGAAAACTCTGTGGTGCTGTCAGTGCGTCATCCATGGTCCTCGCCAAACTGTTTATTAAAGATCGAGCCCACGAAGGCGATTACTGTAAAGGTCTTATCAACGAGTTTGTCACCCGCTTTGAAAGCGACATGAATACAACAAACTGTATAAAGTTGAAAGAGGAGTTCAAGACTGAAGAGCATGGTTGTAAAGCTATCGTTTTAAAGGCTGCGGAAATTCTCGATGAGATTGTTTTAAGAGAGCAGAGAGTATAGAGAATGGGGGAATAGATTCCCCCATAAATCTACACCACAAAATTCCCATTTTTCATAATCACCACTTCCTCACCTTCTCTGGTATAAGCAGTCAGAGTCGTATCAACAGCACCGATCATAAAATCCGTATGAACCAGAGAATCATTACAGCCCGCTTCTTTCAGCTTTTCAGTCGTATCAAGCTCCTCATAGCCCTTCAGACATGTGGGGTACCCCGCTCCTAAGGCGATATGACATGAGGCATTTTCATCAAAGAGAATGGAGTTAAAAATCTTCCCGCTATTGGAAATAGGAGAATCGAACTGTACAAGTGCTACTTCACCGAGGAAAGCGGCTCCATCATCTGTTTCAAGAAACTCTTTAAGCGATTCAGCTCCTTCATCAGCCCTAAAATTGACAACTTTTCCCTTTTCAAAGATAAATTCCGCGCCTAAAACCTGCTTCTCGAGAACTTTTACAGGTTTTGTCACTTTGACTCGCCCCTCAGTTCGACTCCAGTCGGGTGTAGTGTATATTTCCTCGGAGGGAATATTGGCATTGAACATTCGCCCCGATGGAAGAGGGGTCGGACCTCCAACCCAGTGGCTTCTTAGGGATAGACCAACAGTCAGATCCGTCCCTTCACTCTGAAAGCGAATTCGGTCAAAATTGAGTCCATTGTATTTATCACAGCGTTTGTGAAGAGTTTTGTTGTGTTCATCCCATGCTTTGACAGGATCATCTTTATCGAGGCGGAGAATGGGTTTCAAAATGTCCCATAATTCATCTTCTGTTGCCCCTTCTTCCAAAATGGATTCTGCCCATTGTGGCCCCGGAACACAGACAACGCACCAGGGATGTTCATCACTCATAAGTGACCTGCTTATAAATTTAAGTTTCTTCCCTGTGGCTTTATTTTTTTTACTGAGTTTTTCAGGGTCAGCGCTTTTCAGAACGTCGAGCTCTTCCGTATTATCAATCCGGATAACAGCCCAGTCATCTCTCAACATTTCGTGACCGAAATCAATCTCAAATTGGGGTAGAAATTCCAGATCCTCCCCCTCTTGATTTTCCAATCGACTCAGGGTGAGATGATTATCCATAAGATTGATGTGCACATAACGGGCCCCGAGTTTATAGGCCTCCTGCCCCAGGATTCTGGCAAATCTGTAATGTTCACTACCACAGTTTATTTTAATACACTGCCCTTTCCTCAGATTGATTCCCGAAGTGAGAATAATTCGCGCATAAATATCCAGTTTATCCATTTTTTACCTCTTTTTTGCTGATAGTTCATCATAAAGCGCCCCAGAAAGAGGTGCAAGAAAAAAAGGAATATATGACTATTGTTCTCTCCCTGCGAAGTCTTTATATTAATTGTCATGGAATATAAACTTGATATACATTGCCACACGATCTCCAGTGGTCACGCCTACAGCACCATAGAAGAGAATTTTAAAGCTGCGTCGATGAAAAAACTGGAACTTCTGGCCATAACCGATCATGCACCGGCCATGCCCGGAGGTGCCCACCTCTTTCACTTCTACAATATGAGGATTCTTCCCAAAATACTTATGGGAGTGCGCCTGATCAAAGGGGTCGAAGTCAATATTACAGACTATAAAGGCTCAATCGACCTCGATGATGATGTTCTTGATAATCTGGAACTTGTCATAGCCAGTCTCCACCCGCCCTGTCTGGAATTCGGAACAGAAATACAGCATACGGAAACCCTGCTTAAAGCCATGGAAAATCCCAAAGTGAATATTATCGGTCATCCTGGAGATATAAGATACAATTTCAATATCAAAGAAATTGTCTCCGCTTCAAAAGAAACCAATACTCTGTTGGAGATAAACAATAGCTCTCTAAAACCAACGAGTTTTCGCCCGGGAGGAGATATAATGATCAGGAAGATAATTGAAGAATGTATTCTCCAGGACGCTCCGCTCATCATGGGGAGCGATGCCCATTTTTCAGCTGATGTGGGTAATTTTTCCGAGGCATCTGCTCTTTTGAATAAATTGGATTTCCCTGAACATAATATTGTGAACAGATCAGTGGAAAAATTGCTCTCCCATCTCAAAATAGATTGAGCTGACGCCCTTCGATAATGGAGTCAAAATCCTCCCCGGCAGCAAATAGTACACCATCGGCAATGGGGCGGATCTGTTTTTCAATATAGTGATTATAGTCCACATCTCCTTCGAATAATTCCACAGGAGTCGGACCTTCAGCGGTCATTATGTATGAGATATTTCTTAACTTTTTCTTACCCTCGGGATCCAGTTTCAAGGCTGCTTTAACATGAGGGGGACGACTTTTGACATACTCCCCCGCGGTTCTGCTCAATCTTTTTTTATAGACCAGTAGATCATCGAATGAACCTTCTTTCAGCTTCTGAACATAATCCCGAATCCATTGCTTCAGCTCTTTTTCCTGAAAAAACCGATCGAAAAGTTCTCCCTGAAAGTCTTTTGCCATCTGAGTCCAATCAGATCGGACGGTTTCAAGGCCTTTGAATTCAATTTTCCCATCGTCCAGGAGACCTGCATAGCGCTTTCTGGCGCCGTCTTTAGAGTATCGCATAGGTGGGAGAAAGAATTTTGAATAATGTTTTTCAAATTCGAGCTCCAGCTTGGATTCGACCTTGTATTCATCTTTCAATAATTTAGAAAAATACCGGTTTACTTCTCTTTCCAGATGTTTGCCGGCTTTACCCGTATCATCAAATTCATTCTCTTTAAGGCAGACAAAAACCGAATCCGTATCACCGTATATAACTGAATAGCCCATATCTCTTAAAAAGGTAGAACAGGTTTTTAAGATCCACTGGCCTGTGCCGGTAATAGCCGTGGGAAGATCGGCGTGATAGAAGCGACAACCGGTTGTCCCCATAACTCCGTAAAAACTGTTCATGAGTATTTTTACAGCTTGAGAGAGGTGTTCATCGTTCTCATTTCTGGCTCTCTCCCGTTTATCCATAAGCTCTTCGAGGAATTGGGGAAGTATATGCTGAGAACTTGAGAAACTGATTCCCACAGGAGTATTCACTGTATCCACAGAAGATTTCAATCTCGATAAGGGGTCGATAAAAAAGGTCCGCATAATAGTGGGATAGAGACTTTTAAAATCCATAACGGCAACATGGGGGTACAATCCGGGATCGGAAGTAAAAACATATCCTCCGGCAGCATGACCTCCCGCTTCAATATCCGCTGTATCTGGGGCCACATATCCTTTTCGATGAACGAGAGGAAGCATAAAATGGTCGAATGCCGCCACGGACATATTCACTTTATCCACGGGTAAACCAGTGATGAGGCTTCGTGTAATCAGTTGGTCGATAATGGCTGTTTTCTTGAAAATTTCAGTGACTAGAACTGAATCCTCCAGATTGTAAAAGGCCAAAGCTTCTTTGTCCTCTTTGAATCGTCTCTCTATTTCAGCAACTTTATCTTTTTCGGGAGTGATATCCTTTCCACGACCGAGCAATTCCTGTGCAACAGTTTCCAGCTTGTAATTTTCAAATTTATAAAAGGCTGTTCTTAAAGTCTGAGGACCATCAATAACGAGACGACCTTCAATCTCTGCAGAATAGAGGCCGCTCTTCTTCTCATGAATTTTGAGATTTTTAAATCCTCGGCCTATTTTCATTGGTATCCCGTGAAAGAGAGAACGCTCTTCCAGGAATTTCAAGTCAAATCCAATCACATGCCACCCGATAATAACATCGGGATCCCATTGCTTTACATACTTAATAAATTCGAGAATAAGTATTTTTTCGTCGGGAATATATGAGATCCAGTCAGGATGATCCGGGGGCGTTTCCCCACGCATCATTACAAATTTTATTTCATTCAAATCATCAGTCCCATGAAAAGAAACAGAGTAGACCGTACCATCCCTGCCGGTCTCAATATCAAAGGAGAGCCATTTCAATTTGGGCCGATAGTCGCTAGCCATAATTTTAGGATTTCTGAAGATCGTGAGATTTCCCTCTTTCCGTGAAATCCCATCAATAAATACGCCTCCGTTAATATGGCGTTCCATCAGGAAGCGGTCTTCTGCTCGAATATCCGACTCAAAGAGCCGAATATGTTTTTCCCTGAAATCTCTTTTGGCATTAAAATAAGCATCGAGAGAATTGAAATATACTCCGTCGACGGGATTATCATTAAAATCAACTAAATTGAGAGTCTTACGCTCATAAGCTTCAGTCAAAGTCTCCAGCGTATCACTGCTTATAAAAAAAAGAGGTTGATGAGGTGTGAACACGATTTTAAAAGGTCCCGTCTCTCCTGAACCATAGAGGTGTAGTTCGCATTTACCCTGGAGATCCAGGCTTTCCACCGTAAGCAAAAAACCCGTTTCATTTGACATAGACGTTCTATTCTTCTGATTCTGCTTCTGATTCAGTAATAAATCTGTTGACTTCCAGATCTATATCATCACTGACCGTACCAACTCTGTCAGAAATATTCCTCAATCCGAAGACTGCGCTGGAAACTTCGTTAAATCCCATGTTTATTTCCGAAACAGCACCGACCACATTGTTCGAGATATTAATCACGTTGTTCATTACCGCATCTAAAGATGTCGAATTGTTGCTGATGGTTTGTGATTTGTCCTGAATAGTGGTGGAAAGACTACTCAAAGAGGTCATTGCCTCTAGAATTTGTCTTCCCCCTAAATCGAGCTCTTTCGTGCTTGAAGAGATGGTAATCGTAGAATCACGGAAATTCTGAATATTATTGTTGATCATATAAAAAGAACTGTTGGATTTCTGCCCGGAGGAGGAAGCATCTTCAATTTTATTAATAATATCCTTCAAGTTTTTCGTTATCTCTTTGGAGTTCACCGCCGAAGCTTCAGCCAGTTTCCTGATCTCATCGGCAACAACAGCAAAACCCTTTCCGTTTTCACCGGCATGGGCTGCTTCAATGGCCGCATTCATAGCCAGAAGATTCGTTTGAGAAGCTATTTTCTGAATGACATCCACCATACCGTAAATTTCATTTACAGAATTGTTGATATTCTCCACAATCTTCGTCGTTTCCTGTACATTTTGTCCACCATTCTCTGAAGCTGTTACGAGCTCTTCAATGGCAACCTGGTTTCGTTCAGTCAGCTGAGAGACACTGTTTATTGAAGCGATCATTTCCGTAACCGATGCTGTAGATTCTTCAACCATAGACATCTGATCATAAATATTATCATTGAGATCTTTCACCTGAGTTGTAATCCCTTCAACATCACTCCACGATGAAGCGATATTGTTGTCGAGATCAGTCATCTGACTCTCAATAGACTTCAAATTTGCTGAAATCTGTTCTGCAGAAGCGGAGGTTTCTGTTGTGGTGGATATAAGTTCACTTTTTACATCTGTACTGCGGGTTGAGAGATCCTTCAATTTTTTTACGGTATTGCGAAGCCCCAGTTGAAACTCATTCAGAAATCCACTGAGAGTCCCGATTTCATCTCTTGACTGCTCATTGAAATCTATCGTGAGATTCCCCTGAGCCATAACTGTTATATTCTCTTCAATACTCTTTATAGATTTTATTATTGAATTTGAAATTCTAAGAGCAATTATCAGGGCAATTATGAGAGAAAGAAAAATGAGCACACCGGTAATCATATAACTGATTCGTACAAGTTTGTCGATTTCATGTTCAATGATTTCATACTGATCAGACAGGACATCCAACGACGAATTGAGGACGTTGGCCATATTGCTAATAGTGCTTTTCATCTGCTGAGAGTAAAAAACAAAACCGGAATGTTTTTCATGCCTGACAGCAATGGATGAGTCAACATCTTCAAAACTGAAATCACTTTTATAACTTATAACTTCTGACGCAATTTCATTCAATTTATCGGCAGAATTATTAAACCGCTCAACGGTAGTTTTCTGTAGCTCATCGAGCTTCTCTATTGATATAAGAGAGTCTTGAACTTTAACACTTATTTTTCGAAGAGCGGTAATCTTGGCTAGATTAGATAAGGCATCCTTTTTAATGAGGTAGGCCTCTTTATATTTTTCAATTTGGCCTTTGATCAGAACCGCGGGAAAGAAAAAATTGGAAACTTCAAACTGTTCCTGATGCAATGCTGACTCAAGAACTATCAGGTAATCTTTCTCTCTTTCTAGCTTGTTGATGCTGAATTGGATGACCAGGAAAACAACGATGGAGAACAATACAGCTGTAATAAGAGCTGTAATTAGAAATAAAAGTTTGGATTTAATTTTCATTTTTATCCTTGTGTTATTAATTAAGTAAACTTTTTATAATAAGAAATTATTCAAATATAGATGAAAATTGAACAATTAAATAGTATCAAGTCAACGCTGTAAAAGCAACAGATAATTTCCATTCTGATAAAAAGGTTATTTTTGAAAAAAGTAATAAGTGATATAATTTTACAATGAAATATAAATGCCTTATTATTGATCACGATGACACAACCGTAGACAGCACACCTGCCATTCACTTTCTGGCCCATCAGGAACAGATGAGGAGAATTGGAAGGGAGAGTCAGACATCGACTCTCGAAGAGTGGTTTAAAGTCAATTTCGATCCCGGATACACGGTCTATATCGATTCGATCTTAAAACTGACCGATGAGGAAAAAAAGACCTGTTACGAAATATGGAGAGAATTCACAACGGTTATGACACCCCCTTTTTTTGAAGGAATGCTTCCTCTTCTGAAAGAGTTCAGAGAACAGGGAGGAATTATTATTGTAGTTTCCCATTCTGAAGCGGATATTATTCTTTCCCATTATCAAAAACAGACTGAATTCCCCGGTTTCTCCCCCGACCGCATCATCGGATGGACTGGAGATCCTGAAAAACAGAAACCCTATACATGGCCCATCGATGAAGTTATAAAACAGTACAAACTTAAAAAAGAACAAATCCTAGTTGTCGATGATCTCAGGCCGGGAATAACCATGGCCAACAGAGCAAATGTTGATTCCGCCGGTGTCGGCTGGAGCCACAATCTGCCCATTATTAAAGAAGGAATTATCGATCAGTGTACCTATTTTTTTGATTCTGTTCAGGAATTGTATAATATGGTGTTCAGCTGAGACATTAAATCCTCTGAGGGAGAACTTATCTTCTTCAGAGGATATTCACAATCAAAAGTCATCCAGATCTACCCTCGTCAAAATCACTCCCCAACAGGACCACAAATGAAGTTTAATCTGGCCTCTTTCAAAAAAGAATTCTTTATCATTGAGAGAATCGTAATATCGACCGGCCTTTTCTACAAAAACTTCTATCTCACTCTCTTCTGAAGACGAGTTGATGGCGCAGATTGTAACCTCGTTTTCCCAACATCGGAGAAATGCCAACTGATTATTATTCTTGTATAATTCTCTGTAATAACCATGGCCGAGAGAGATGAGATTCTTACGGAGAGCGATGAGCCTTTTGACCATTTTTTCCACTGCTGCCGACTCATCATTAAACGGCATGGATTGTATATCGATCTGCGGTCTCAAATTTCTGTCGCTGTGTGCCTCTTTTTCTCCGGCGATCTGCCATTCGCTTCCGTAATAAATGGAGGGATAACCCGGCATTGTGAAAAGCAGAATAAGAGCGTTGTATATATGGGCTTTATTGTGAAGAATTGAGGCAATTCTATTCACATCGTGGTTATCAATAAAGTTGTAGAGTTTGTATTCCTTGTAAATACCCCCGACACCGAAAAGTCTGTCTAGAGAATGAGCGATTTCGTAGAGATTCCCTTCGTTCAAACTGGAAAATATCCCCTTGTAACATTCATAATCGGTCACAGAATCGAGAAGCCCCGGCTCTAACCACTGACGATAATCACCATGAATGACTTCACCAAGAATCCAGAAATCTTCTGAGAGATTTTTGCAGAAATCCTTCAATTCTTTGAGAAAACCCATATCGAGACAATAAGCCACGTCCAGACGCAATCCATCAATTCCGAACTCACGGAACCACATCTCCACAGCTCCGAAAATGTATTCTTTCACTTCCTTGTTCTGAAGATTCAGAGAAACAAGAGTATCGTGGCCCTCCCAGTAATCGTAGACAAAGGGGTCGAATGAAACACCTTTGAACCAGCCTTTATATTCTGAATCAGGACCTTTGACCTGTAGATCACGAAATCGGGGAAAATCCAGGGAAACATGGTTGAACACACCATCGAGAACGATGGAGATCTCTCTTTCCTTCAAAGCAGCGCAGATCTTCTTAAAACTGTCATTTGTACCCAACCTGCTGTCAATTTTATAGTAGTTTAGCGTGTCGTAACCATGGCTGGACGACTCAAAGAGAGGTCCGAAATACACAGTGTTAAAACCGCATTCCACAAGATGATCTATCCACAGATACATTCTGTCCAGACCATATTGTGGCTCACTGAGAAATTCATTGACTTCAGTTGCTCCGGCAAATCCCAAAGGGTAAATATGATAGAAAATTTTATCCATTTCGACCTCAATTTTTATAATAATTTAGAAAAGGTTCCATAAGAAAACTGATGTACTTCGCTTTGGGCTGATGTCTCGATATAATTATTGTCACGACAGCTTAGATATTCTGAATTTTTTCAGCGATGAGTAATGCCGTCTGATCCTGTGTGATTGAAGCGGCATCAATTGTTATCTGAGCATATTTTCTGTAAAGAGCCTCTCTTTCTACAAAAAGGTCAAAAAAAGTCTGGTCATCGGATTTGGCTATTCCCCTGGTTTCAAAATTGCCGATTCTTCTTGTCAATTCATCGAAATCCACATGAAGAAATACGATTGTCGAAATATTTTTCAGATGCTCCATCGCTTTATCACTATATACAGCACTTCCGCCGGTTGCGATAATATTATTGCTGATATTTATTTTGAGGATCTCCTCCTCTTCTATGTTTCGAAGAGCCAAATAACCCTGCTCATCGAGGACGGACTGCAGAGTTCGCCCCCGGTTTATCTGTATAAGAATATCCGAATCGAGAAATCCCATGGAGAGAGTTTTTGCCAGAATGATCCCTGTGGTACTTTTACCGGCACCGGGCATACCTATTAATGTGATATTCTTTTCCATAGAGTAAAACCTAACCGCATACACAAAGCTATGGCAAGACCGGAGGGTCTTTTTTTTGATTTATGAAATAAATTTCAAGATTCAACAACGGCAAAATCATCTGCAAATCGACTTTATAGATCTTTATCATCAGAAAACAGTTAGATCAAAGGAATATATGCTATCCTATAAGAAGACTATCAGTTCCGGTTAATCGATATTTTTATCTTGACTTATTTTTGACATTTTCTTACAATTTGTCAGATAAGAAAAACAGGTGGTATAAATGGCTTGGTTTAGTACTCAAAAAGCTAAAGACAATAGATTCAATGAAGATATCTGGATAAGCTGCCCTAAATGTAAAAAGCACATATTTAAAGAAAGCTGGCTTAATGGAAATAAAGTATGTCCCACTTGCGGGCATCATGGAAAACTTACTGCATGGGAACGAATCGGGATTACCTTGGATGAAGGCTCATTTATAGAACTCAATAGTAATATAAGACCTGCAGATCCACTGGACTTCTCAGATAGTAAAGGTAGATATAAAGATAAAACAATCGCGACAACTGAGAAAACCGGTCTAAATGAATCTGTTATAACGGGAATAGGAAAAATCGATGGGAAAACCGTATCCATAGCGGTTATGGATTTCCGATTTCTCGGAGGTAGCCTCTCTTCAGGTACTGGTGAAAAGATTCTTCGAGCAGCTAATTACTCATATGAAAAATCCGTACCTCTGCTGATATTTTCAGCTTCTGGAGGGGCCAGAATGCACGAAGGGATACTCTCTTTGATGCAGATGGCGAAAACTTGTGCCGGAGTTTCAAGACTTAATGAAAAAGATATTCCCTTCATATCTATATTAACTGACCCGACAACCGGAGGTGTTTCAGCTTCTTTTGCCATGGTCGGAGATCTGAACATAGCCGAGCCGGGAGCATTGATAGCCTTTGCAGGACGGCGGGTTATAGAAGAAACGATCAAACAAAAACTTCCCGAAGATTTTCAGACTGCTGAATATCTCGTGGAACACGGATTTATCGACAAAATAGTTCCTAGAAAGGAAATGAAAAATACATTGAGTCAGATACTTTCATTTTACAACCGTTAGGAGCAGTTAAAAATGGCAAATAAATTAGAACTGGAAAAGAAACTGGCTTTAATGGCCAATTCTCCGGAACTCTTTAAAAAAGAGATCGCCCGTATAAAAAAAGAATTACAGGGTATGGAAAAAACTCCTCAACAGCGCTCGGCCTGGGAAACTGTCAAATTGGCAAGGAATCCCCAGAGACCTGTTCTTCAGGATTATCTGGAGAATATTTTTACCGACTTTGTGGAGCTCCACGGAGACAGAAGATTTTCTGATGATAAGGCGATCGCTGCGGGATTTGCACGAATAGGCAATGAGCCGGTTATGATTGTCGGTCACAACAAAGGTAAGAATATTGAGGAAAATATCGAAAGAAATTTCGGATGCGCCCTTCCCGATGGTTACAGAAAAGCGCTGAGAATGATGGAACTGGCCGAGAGGTTCAATGTTCCCATAATCACATTTATAGATACTCAGGGAGCCTTTCCCGGACTGGAAGCAGAAGAGCGGGGACAAGCTGAAGCCATTGCGAGAAATCTCGTTGAGATGGCTCACATAAAAGTTCCTATAATTTGTGTTGTTGTGGGAGAAGGTGGAAGTGGCGGAGCACTGGGAATAGGCGTAGGTGACAGGATTCTCATGATGTCCAACGCTGTTTACTCAGTTATATCGCCAGAAGGTTGTGCGGGCATATTATGGAGGGACGGAACCAAAGCTCCTCTAGCAGCTGCGGCATTGAAACCGACAGCCCCTTCTCTAAAAGAACTCAATGTAATTGATAGAATTATTGAAGAACCATTAGAAGGTGCCCATACTGATTATGAGGCTACGTTTGCTGCGGTTAAAAAAGCTATACTGGAAGAATTAAAACCCCTGAAGAAACTGCCTAAAGCGAAACTGACTAAAAAGCGTTTTGAAAAGTTTTCCAATATGGGTATCTACAATGAATAAAGCAGTGAAACAGAAATAAACGCTGAGTCTGGGAGAAGTGTACGCAGAACATGTTTCAGCGGGATTACGATGAAAGTTAGACTGAAATAAGCAAAGCATGTTTCAGTGAGATTACTATGAAAGTTAGACTGAAATAAGCAAAGCATGTTTCAGTGAGATTACTATGAAAGTTAGACTGAAATAGGAGAAAAAGAGATAATGGCAGAGAGAAATCAAAAGAAAGAAGATGCGCTCCATACACTCCCTTTACGAATAACGGATACGACATTAAGAGATGCACATCAGTCACTCTGGGCAACCAGAATGCGGACCGATGATATTATGCAGATAATAGATACCATAGACCAGGCGGGATATTACTCCCTGGAAATGTGGGGCGGTGCCACTTTTGATGTGTGCATGCGTTTCCTGAGGGAAAACCCCTGGGAAAGACTCAGAGAAGTAAAAAAGAGAGCTGTAAAAACCCCTCTTCAGATGCTTCTTCGCGGGCAGAATGCCGTAGGATACAGAAACTACTCAGATGATGTCATTGATAAATTCGTAGCCTTGTCCTGTAAAAACGGTATTGATATTTTCAGAATATTCGACGCTCTCAATGATACTCGAAACCTGGAAGCAGCCGTTAAGGCCGTAAAAAAACACGGAGGACATGCACAGGGAACACTGGCATATACAACTTCTCCCGTTCACACGATAGACAAATACATAGAATACGCCCGGGAGCAAGTACAGCTCGGTGTTGATTCGCTTTGTATCAAAGATATGGCGGGAATCCTCTCTCCTATAATGGCTGAAAAACTTGTTTCGGCTCTTGTTAAGGAATTTGATGTTCCAATACAGCTTCATGCCCATGCTACAAGCGGCATGGCTACACCGACCTATGTGGAAGGTGTTCGTGCTGGAGCGGGTGCCATTGACTGTTCCATTTCAAGTATGGCCGGTTTTACAGCTCAACCGCCGGTAGAAACTCTTGCTGCAATTTTCAATGAAACAAATTATGCGACAAATCTCGACTTTGAAGCCCTTGAAAAGATTGCGGCATACTTCAATAAGCTGAAGCTTAAACGGGCTCAGAAAAGTAGTGCCATGGCATCAATAATCGATCCGGGCATATTGGTTCATCAGATCCCCGGCGGTATGATCTCCAACTTCCGTTCTCAGCTCGACATGCAAGGTGCTCTCGATAAACTCGACGATGCCCTGAAAGAGGTAACTGCCGTTCGTAAAGACCTCGGTTATCCCCCGCTAGTCACTCCCACAAGCCAGATAGTCGGAACACAGGCCGTTATGAATGTACTGGCCGGAGAGCGTTATGCCATGGTTCCCAATGAAGTGAAAGAATATGTCAGAGGAATGTACGGTAGATCTCCCGTTCCTATAGACAAAGCTTTTATCAAAAAGATACTCGGAGATGAAAAACCGATCGATCACAGACCTGCAGATGATATCAAACCCATGCTTCCCAATATAGCTGATGACCTGGAACCGGGACTGATCACAGAAGACGAAGATGTTCTCTCTTACGCCATGTTCCCTGAAGTAGCTATTGAGTATTTCAAATGGAGAAATCAGCCGGAAGGTGAAAAAGATCCTATACCAGCTGATCTTGAGATGGAAGCTGAAAAATCAACAGAAGATGTTAAGACGTCGGAACTTCCCCTTCAGGAAACTGCTGGAAAGTCCGATACCGATCAACTGGTGCATACGAATGACTATACTGGGATTGCCCATGTTATCGCTCAGAGTGCCGGCTTGAATCTCGATGAACTATCCATTAGAAAAGGTGATTTTTCAATTGATATTCGCGCTAATGGCGCTGCTCCCCGAGCTGCGGCAGCTCCCGCAGCATCAGTTCTGGCTGCTCCAGTTTCTTCGGCACCGGCGAAAGAAACAGAAGTAATCGAAACTCCTGTAACCAAAGGAGATGCTTCTGCCTATGAGAATACAGTAAATGCTCCTCTTGTGGGGACCTTCTACGCAGCTTCAGAACCGGGACAGGCACCTTTTTCCAAAGTGGGAGATGTTGTTAAAGCCGGTGATACTGTTTGCATAGTCGAAGCGATGAAACTCTTTAACGAGATCAAGGCGACTAAAGACGGTGTTGTTGATGCTATCTTCTATAAAGATGGTGATAAAGTCTCCAAAGGCGATGTCCTCATCGGATTAAAATAGATATTTCACTTAATAAATAATAGAGCCGTCCTGAGGGACGGCTCTATTTTTACGAAATAGTTGAGGGAAAAAATAGTTATGACTATTTCGAAGCTGCACTATCCAGTACAGCCATTTCATTTTCGGAAAAGAAATCACTCAAATTGATTATAATTATCATTCTGTTACCGATCTTACCGATTTTTTCAATAAATTTGACATCTACATTTTGGCTGAATTCAGGGGTTTCGCTGAGGTTTTCCCCGGTTATACTGACCACATCAGAAACGGTATCCACAATAAAACCAACTATTCTCTTGTTCTCATTCCCAGTCTCGGCAATGATGACAATACTATTGCTGTCCAATTCCTTTGATTTCAGCTTAAACTTACTTCTCAATTCATAAAGAGGGATTATATTCCCTCTCAAATTTATTATGCCGGGTATATACTCTGGGACACCGGGTATCCTGGTAAGATTAGGAAGAGAAATAATCTCCTGTACTGAAAGAATGGGAACACCATACTCCTCCTGCTCCACCGAAAAAACGACAAACTGATTAGAAATATCCATATTTAACTGTGAGACTAGCAAATCTTCTTCTTCATCGTCTAAATTGTAAGTCTGATTGAACTGGTCAACTTCGTCTTGTTCTCTCATCTCATTCATATTATCTCCTCCCTAGAACTCGGAAAAATCTGACTCATCCGCCAGGGATGAAAACGTCTCATAAGTATCGGATTCACCATGACTCACATTTCTATCATCAATGAGAGTGACACCTGTTGACTTTGGTGCATTTGTTGGTGAATTATTTGGTTTGGGGAGTGATTTAGGTTTACTCCGATATGCGGTATTGCGACCATCCAGTTTGAAAAACTTCATATTCGTAAGCAGTTCCTGAGATTGTGCCGATAGTTCTTCCGTAGAAGAAGCAGCCTCTTCAACCAGTGCAGCATTTTTCTGAGTATTCTCATCGAGACTCGAGAGGGTTTTATCAATTTGATCGACACTTGATAATTGCTCATTTGAAGCTGCGGAAATTTCTCCTACCAGAGCTGTAACCTTTTTAACAGCATTATTTATCTCACCGAGCATTTCTCCGGCTTTACTGGCAATATCAACACCTTCATCAACTTTTTTATTACTGGTTTTAATAATTTCCGCTATTTCAGATGCGGCTTTATCCGATCTCTTGGCTAGTTTTCTCACTTCTACCGCAACAACAGCAAAACCTTTGCCCTGCTCTCCTGCACGGGCAGCTTCTATAGAAGCATTGAGCGCCAGCAGATTGGTCTGGAATGCAATATTATTTATTACTTCTATAATATCGGCAATCCTGGTACTCGACACGCTGATCTCATTCATAGATTCGATCATACTTTTAACAGCAAGTGCTCCTTCTCCCGATTTTTCCAATGCATCCCGAGACAGTTGGTCTGCCGAACCGGTATTATCGGCATTGGAACGGATGGAGGAATTCATCTCCTCTATCGCCGAAGAGGTTTCTTCCAGTGCCGTAGCCTGCTGTTCCGTTCTATTGGAGAGGTCCTGGTTACCCGAGGCGAGCTGAGTGCTGGCCGAAGCAATCTGTTCTGTACCGATAGAGACAAGACCGACTATATCAGTCAGTTTAGTAACCATCAGTTTCATAGAATCATAGATCCCAACTGCTTTTCTCTGATCAAATTGGACCCGAAGATCCCCCTCAGCAACTGTTTTTACAATATCGGCTATTTCATCAGGTTCTCCGCCGATCTGTTTTGTTATCGTTTTGGTAACTAATAATGAAAGGATCATTGCGATAGCTGAAGCGAAAAGTGCTCCGAATACAATCACGATATTTGCGACATTCCGCTGCCTGTCAGCTGTTTCATTTCTTGTTATCAGTAGTCCTGATTCCATATCGACAAATTCGGAAATATAAACTCTAATGCCATCCATATAGGTCTTACCGAGATTTTTACTCATTTCTGCATTCAAATCTTCTCTGTTTTGTAACGTCAGAGCTTCTTCCATATCTTTTTTCTGAATTTCTGCATAGTTGTTTATCCAGTCGTTGGCCAGTGTTGTGATGCGGGGAATATTGAAATCATTTAAATGACCGGCAATATCTCTCTTCCCGGCGAAATATGGCTCGAGGAAGTTTCCCTTTCCCGTCGCGATATAACCTCTCAATCCTGTCTCCATATTGACCATATCCATCAGGATTTCATCGGCGGTGTGATTTCCTTCATAAGGAGTAATGGCTGTCCTGAAGGAATCCATTTTATTCTTCCCTGTACCGTCATTCATCCGCATCATCACTGCATTGTGGAGAGCATCATAACTGACAATTTCTCTGCGGATATCTATAAATACAGAAGCCGCTTCCTTATCCCAGCTCAAGGCGGATTGTTCGATTTTTTTCAACCTTTCAACTTGTACAGGGTTATCATTCACAGTGATCTGAAGTTCATCCATCATTTCTGAAAAGCCCGTTTTTCCGTTGATATAGGGCTCTAGATAAGCTTCATTGCCAGTTGCCAGAAAACCTCTCATTCCCGTTTCCTGATCCACCATGTGACTGATTAGCTGTTCCCCATCGCTTATAACTTCGTATGTGTGACTGACCCAGAACTGATTCTCTTTGAGCTGACCGATTGTCACAAAAAGCACAACAGAAACCGCAAGAAAAATTCCTATGGTGATCAGATTCACTAAAATAATTTTTGCACCGAGTTTAATTTTCACGGAACACTCCTTTAGATAAACAATAATTCGTTAAATTTACGTAAATAATTGACTGTACCTTAATTATAATGAACTTAGTTTCAAATATCGAACTTTCGGATGAAAATCAAGTAATCAATGTAATTCCTTTTAGTCATCTTCCCATTTCTCTTGACAGATACAGTGCAAGATAGTACTTTAACGTTAGTAATCACTAACATCTATAATTGAAGGAATACTGTGGCTTATTCGAAACGTCAGAATGAAATTATTGAAACATCCATAAAGCTCATTGCAGTAGGCGGTATTCAAAAGCTGACCATAAAAACACTGGCTAATTCACTGGGAGTATCTGAACCGGCCATATACAGGCATTTTAAGAATAAGATGGAGATTCTAACCTCCATAATTTCCCGTGTACACGATGATAGTTTTTTTAATGAAGATGCTTCGGCGATGAAATCGGGTTCGATGAAACAGATCGAATTAGTATTCCGAAGGCAGATAAATCAGTTTGTCAAAAATCCAGCCATTACAGCTATCATTTTTTCTGAAGAGATCTTTCAAAATGAAAAACAATTATCTGATGCGGTGAACTCAATAATGGAGGAAAAATACAAGACATTGCTAAGAGTTATCTCCCAAGAACAGAAAGCAGGAGTGATTCGTAATGATATACCAGCATCCAGTATTACAAATATAATCATGGGAACAATCAGACTCATCGTGAAGAAATGGAATTTATCGGGGTTTAGTTTTGACTTGATGCAGGAGTTTACGGCCACATGGAAATCTTTTTCTCTTATGCTGACTCTGTAATTTTTTTAAAACATTTTAGTTAGTTAGTATTAACTACAAAGAGGTAATATGGAAACAATTCTAAAAAAAATAATGCGGTATCCCCAAATGGTACTCCTATTCATTTTGGTTATTACAGCCGGGTTTATTCTTATTATGAAAGAAAATACGAGGATGGAAACAGACCTGGATAAATATATGCCCGCACATCATCCCGCATTCGTATACAGCAATCAGGCTGAAGAATGGTTCAATATAAAAGACGGCATTATTATCGCCATTGAAAACCACGATGGAATTTATAATGCGGGGACTCTGGAGAAGATAAAATCGCTAACAAAAGAACTGCAGTCTATGGAGGAAATCGAGAAACCTGATGTGACATCTTTGTATACAGCAGACAATATTACAGGAACAGATTTTGGCCTCGATGTAGAACCTTTCTATAAAAGGGTCCCCACTGAACTATCAGCCCTCAGTGAGATACAATCCAAAGTCAGGCAAAATGATATGGTCTATGGACGAATTATATCAGAAGATGAAAAAACAGCTTTGATTATTGCCAATATTAATGATGATGTATTCTCTGAAGAGTTTTATGAAAAGATTCTGTCTCTTGCGGCGTCTTATGAAGGACCGGAAATACTTCATGTAGCCGGAAGACCTATTGTGGAAGGAACTCTGGCCTCCCTTGCACCGGCAGATATGGCCAAAATGATCCCCATTGTCATTCTGGTAATATTTCTTGTTCTCTACTTCCTTATGAACAGCATAAAGGCAACAATAATGACACTTTCAGTAGTTCTGTTCAGCGTATTATGGTCTTTCGGACTGATGGCTGTTGCCGATATCCCCATCTATGCAGTCTCCACCATGCTGCCTGTTATGCTCATCGCTATTGGTGTAGCCGATGGTATTCATCTGATCAATCATCTGAGAGCATACAGGTCAACCTATCCCGAATCTACACCGAATGAAGCTGTCTCGGACATGATCAAGCACATGTGGAAACCTGTCGTTATGACATCAGTGACTACGGCCATAGGGTTTATTTCCCTTCTCACATCTTTAGTCTATCCGATCAAATATTTTGGCCTTTTTACCGCCTTCGGTGTCATGATGGCAATGGTATTCTCCCTGGTGCTCCTCCCGGCAGGTTTACTGGTTGCAGGACTTCCGCGATGGAAGAAAGATATTTCCCGCAAAGAAAAAATCGATAAAACCTCTAAATTTTCAGAGGGGTATTCTCAATTCATCCTCAAACATAAAGTATCGGGATTATTAATCACTATCCTCATCCTAGTTCTATCCCTATGGGGAATGACTAAAGTCTGGGTCGATTCGAGCTTCCTGTCACAATTTGATGAAAACTCTGATATTGTTCAAACGGATCATTTCATCAACCGGAATTTCGGAGGGACATCTACACTGAATGTTATTTTGGATTCCACTGAACCTGATGCCTTTAAAGATCCGAAGATTCTTGCTGCACTGGAAGCTCTTCAGAATGATGTTGAAAAGACACTTGACGACGTGGGAAATTCATTTGCCATTACAGATTACCTTAACCGGATGAATATGGTCATGCATTCAGATGATCCATCCTATGATCTCATACCCGATTCGAGAGATCTTGTTGCACAATACCTGCTTCTCTATGAGATGTCCGGAGACCCGGATAATCTCTGGAAAGTCGTTGACTACAACTATCAAAAAGCCAATTTAACCTTTCAGATGAAAAGCGATACATCCCAGACGATCACATCAACGATCCAAGTGATTGAAAAACACCATCCTGAACTGACGGAGCTTGGAGTCAGTGTCAATTATGCCGGATCGGGATATAAAGCACTTGTTTTCAGTAATTTAATACTCACCGGGCAGATCGCCAGTATAATACTTTCCCTGATTTTGGTGTTCATACTCCTATCTCTCATGTTCAAAAGCCTAAGTGCCGGTATCATTGGTTCAATCCCTATCATTATCACCGCCTGTATCAGTTTCGGAATAATGGGACTCCTGAATATTCCGCTAAGCACGACGACGACTCTCCTGTCGAGTATTGCAATTGGTATAGGCATAGATTATGCGGTTCACTTTATCGAAAAATACAGAACTTCCTCCACAGAGTCCTCCAGTAAAGAGCTGGCTTTTATTCAAACAATGCAGCACTCGGGAAAAGCCATACTCTACAATGCCATTGTGGTCATCGCCGGATTTCTAGTGCTTCTCTTTTCGCTATTCCCTCTGAACAGAACACTGGGTGCTCTGGTTTCCCTGAATATGTTTACAAGTTTTTTATGGACTATCTCGATAATGGCCAGCCTTCTCTATCAGTCCAATTTCAGTTATAAAAAAAAGATGAATAAGGAGAAAAACAATGAAAAATACAAATAGGATTCTCGTACTTTTAGTGTGCATACTGTCATTAAACCTATCCGCTCAGTCAGCCGGTACAGGTGAAGAGATAATAAGGAGCGTCTATGAGAGGGATGTTCCGGAAGATCAAACCGGTCAGTTAAAAATGATTCTGGAGAATTCCCGGGGTGATCAGAGGATCAGAGAGATCGATCAGTACATCAAAGATTTCGGGTCAGAAGAAAAATCAATCATGTTTTTTACAGCTCCGGCAGATGTACGCGATACATCCTTTATGAATTGGAGTTATGACGACGATGGAAAAGATGATTCCCAGTGGATATATCTGCCGGCCTTAAAAAAAATAAAAAGGATCTCCAGCAGCAGTAGCAGCGATTATTTCATGGGCTCTGATTTCACTTATGATGACCTGGGGGGTAGACACCCTTCTGAAGATAGGCACGGACTTCTGAGAACAGAAACTCTAAAGGGAGAGTCCTGTTTTGTTGTCGAGAGTATTCCCGAAGATAGTGATTATATGTACTCCCGGACGGTTACCTGGATATCCGGGGAGAAAAACATCGGTCTGAAAAAAGAATTTTATGATGAAGATGGAGATTTGTTGAAAATTCTGACAACAGAGAAGACGGAATTGATGGAGAACTTCTGGATGATATTAAAATCTGAAATGCATAACGTTCAAAAAAATCACACCACTATAATGGAATTCAAAGATCTGGAGATCAATACCGGTCTTCAGGATAGAGTATTTACAGAAAGAATCATGATGAGGGGGCTCTAATGGCAAAACGAATATCATTTTTTCTTTTACTGACTTTTGTATCGGTACTGACACTGAGCTCATCCGATTTATCCTTCAGTGGTTTCGTGCGAAATTATATGGGAGTACAATTGGCAGAGGACTTTGATTTTACTGTGATGCAAAACTCTTTTAGCCTGAACCTGGAATACTCATTGGGAAACGCAGCATTCCTGGTTAGCCCCTATATCGATATAGATTGGGAGGAAATTGGAACCTTTGATTTCAGAGAGTTATACGCCGACCTGTATTTTGATGCTGTCGATGTACGAATAGGTCGCCAGCAAATCATATGGGGTAAAGGAGATGGGGTTTTTATAACAGACGTTGTTTCACCTAAAAACCTTTCCGAATTCCTTCTGCCCGATTTTGAAGAAATCCGACTGGGTGTAACCGCAATCAAAGTGAATTATTACCTCAATAACAGCACCATTGAACTCATATGGGTTCCCATTTTTACTCCAAACATTATGCCCCATACCGATTCTATATGGAACACATATGGTTTGGATTTCAGCGGTAGCGATGAGTCAATTGAAACCACCCTTGCCAACGGCGAAATTTTCGGACGATACTCGTTGATAACGAATTTTATGGACTTTGAAATTATTGCCTCTACCATGTGGAATGACGAACCGACTATGGTCGCCCCTTCAACATTTAAGCATTCACGCCTTCTCATGGCAGGGGGAAGTTTCAGTTCAGATCTGGGGAGTTTCATCCTTCGGGGGGAAGGAGCTTTCTATTCCGGGAAAGAATTTCAGCTCTCGAGCAGTGGGACAGAAGAAAAAAACTATGTTCACTATATGGCCGGAATCGATTACAAGAGAAGCGGATGGATGTTAAGCTCCCAGTTTATTCAGGAGCTAATCCTGAATTATGAGAGTGACCTGTCCGATGATCAGTTCAATAATAAATTCACATTTTTAGTTAGCAAAAACCTGCTCAATGAAACCCTCATTTTAGAACTTTTTTCCTATGTTGAATTGAACGATTTAAATGCCCTCATAAGGCCTAAAATCTCTTATGATTTCGGATTTGGTGTGGAATTGCTCCTCGGTGCAAATATTTTCCTGGGAGATGAGGGAACATATGGACAGTATGATCAAAATGATATGATTTACACAAAAGTAAAATATAGTTTTTAAAATGACATCTGCTCTTTATTATTTGCTCTCTTGACAGTTCTTCTCATTGAAACGTATCATTAACCATGATTTTTGCTTAACGCTTCATAATTAAACATACTCTACCATGTAGAACTGTATAATTTTAGAGTCTGCAATTGTTTATGCAATTCACTGCCTAAAATAATACACAGGAGAGAATATGGGAAATACTCAGGAAAAAATCAAAAAGACGATCATGTCCAGCATCAGAAATAATCAGGCAATTAAAGATCCTTCACACGTATCAGTTGAAATTAAAAGTACGGGTTTTTTAATCTGGAAAAAAAATGAAATCCATGTACGCGGAAGAGTTGATTTAGCCATTGAAAAGGTAGAAATTGAGAAAATTATCAAAGAAGAAGCACGTGGTATTACAGTTGTGAATACTCTGCGAATCGAGAATAAATAATAAACAGAGAGGAAAATGAACTTTATGTTCTACATTTTCCTCTTAATTTTATTTGTAGCCTGCGCCTTATAGGGATCTTCAGGCCAATAATGTTTGGGATACCGCCCCATGAGATCCTTTTTAACTTCCAAATAAGTATTGTCCCAGAAACTTTTCAAATCACTGGTAATCTGTATAGGCCGTGAAGCCGGAGACAGGAGGTGAATCACTATGGGATGTGTTCCATTACAGACTAAAGGTGTTTCAATTAAACCGAAGATTTCCTGGAGCCTGACTTTTAAAACAGGTTTACCCGTTGAGTATTCTATGGGAATATTCGATCCACTGGGAACTGTCAGATGAGAGGGCGCCATATGATCAATCTCTTTTAATACGTCCCATATAAAGTATCCTTTGAGAGCTTCGAGCAACGGGATGTCTGTAAGAGGATTTTTAATTGTCAGCCCTCCCAGATAGGGAGTCAACCAGTTTAAATCTGCAGTCAATGACTGATCAGAAAAATCGGGATAATCGGAATTGACGCGATGGAGAAAGTTAACTCTGTCTCGGAATTTTACAGTTTCTCCAGTCCAGTTCAGATCGGACAGACCTTCTGTAGAGAGATATAAACAGAGAGCAGAGTGAAAGTCTTCTTTTGAAAGATGATTTACCCGCTCTTCTTTCAAAATAATGTGCCCCAGTTTTAACACTCTTTTTGCTTTGAAACGATTTTTCTCTCTATCAAAATTGAGAAATTCTCTACTTCTGAGGTTTTCACTGCATTTTTCCATAATGTCATCTTCCATCAATGGCAGAGCTAAGAATATTTTGGGGACTCGCCCTGTTCCTCCCAGGGATGGAATGATAATATATTTTTCATCATAAAGAGTGTCCGCTTCTACCAGTATCGCTTCACTTCCATTAACAAGTTGATAATGACCGTCTGAGATTCTTTTAGCAATTCTATCGGGATAGGCAGAGATAAGTAGAGATCCCGGAATATTTGTATTCA
The DNA here is from genome assembly GCA_016744925.1 of Spirochaetaceae bacterium. GTDB lineage: Bacteria > Spirochaetota > Spirochaetia > DSM-2461 > DSM-2461 > Spirochaeta_F. The sequence continues at coordinate 521 of JADGDJ010000028.1, read as the reverse complement.
GAAAACTTTTGCCAGAATAAAGAGATCGCCCCAGTTCATTGACCCTTTTATATGCAGACCTATTTACCTTTGCTCCGAAAGGAGTTTTTCCCTGAAGCGCTTCCAACCTGTATTTCAGATCCGATTGATAATTGTCTCTGTCATATGATAAAAAATCACCTACTGATAGAATTGCGGCTATAGAACTGGATAGGGATTTCAGGGCGAGTTCTTCTCCATAGAGAACCATTGCCCCCAGCCTTGGGTGGAGGGGCATTTTTGTCAGCTTAATCCCTTTGTCGGTAATGCCTTTTTGATCGATTGCACCAAGTGATTTTAACAAATCCAGACTGTGGGCAAATGCTGATTGGGGAGGTCTGGAAACCCACTGAAGCTGATCTAACTCTCGACATCCCCATCTTGCCAGCACCAAAGTCAAAGAGGAAAGATCTTCGCAGAGGATTCCCGGTTCTGTAAAATCATCGAGCTTCTTATCTTCTTCCCATAAACGATAACAGACACCAGCTTCTACTCTACCGGCT
>JADGDJ010000259.1 GCA_016744925.1 Spirochaetaceae bacterium | reverse complement strand
AACAATTCATTGTCAAGAAGACTCTCCGGGAATGCGGCGCAGTTAATTTTTATGAAACTTTCCGAAAGCCTATTCGAATTCCTGTATATATAATCCGCTAATAGCTCCTTACCAGTTCCGTTTTCACCAATGATTAATATTGAAATGTCTGAGACTGCTAGTTTTTTTGCTCTAATTAGTAAATTACTGTACTCGACATTGTTGCTGCTTAATAAATTACAGCCTTCTTTCAGTTTGCCTTTTAATTTCTCATTTTCTTTTTTAAACCTGAGGTTCTCTGTTGCCGTATTGATTCTTGCACAGAGAGTGTTGAAATCTACAGGTTTCTTTACAAAATCAAAGGCACCTAACTTAATAGCCTTGACCGCTGCTTCAATCGTTGCATACCCTGTGATCATAATGACAGGAATCTGGGGGTAATTCTTTTTAATTTTCTCCAGTGTTTCAACACCATTTTCATTGCCCAGACGCACGTCGAGCAAAATGATGTTTATCTTTTCTTCTTTTAAGACGGAAAAAGCGTCTTCTGTATTTTTGGCGTATAAGAGATAATGCCCGACAAAAGAAAAGTTATCTTTGAGAACTTGAAACAACTGATGATTATCATCTATAAACAAAATATCCAAATTCCTGACTCCTGTTGTCATATCAGCACTGTCAGATTTAGTACAACCTGAACAGGAACTGTCCTATTTTAGGACAATGATAGTACAATACTGATAATTACGCAATTCAAAAAAAATCAGATAAATCTCTGCAACGTATACATTAAGCAAAAAACCACAAATATTGGTACGCTTATTGCATTAAGATATAAACAGAAAGTATATTCACTACAAAGGAGAGAAAATGAAAAAATTATTATCCCTATTGTTAATTGGTTGTCTGGGATTAAGCACGATCGTTGCTTCCGGTGCAGAAGATGTTCAGGCCAGCTCAGGAGAAAAAGGCATAAGTGATTTGAAAATTGTGTTGATCCTTCCAGGTCCCATTAATGATCAATCATGGAACGCCACAAACTACGCCGGTCTTGTAGCATGTAATGAACAGCTTGGAACAAAAATGGAATACGTGGAAAATGTTCAGGCATCAGATTATGAATCGACCTTCAGGAATTACAGCGAAAGAGGTTATAATCTGATTATGGCCGCCGGAACACAATTTGATGATGCCGCGAATAAAGTGGCAGCTGACTATTCCGATACAACATTCTGTGTTGTAAACGGATTTAAGGCCGATTATTCCAATGTGTCTCCGATTTTTCCAAAAGAATTCGAAGCAAGCTATATCGCATCCTTAATCGCAGGTGAGGTTACAGAAAATGGACAGTTCGCCACTATCGGCGGTTTTCCCAACGAAGCTATGGAAAAACTTTTAGATGTTTATGAAAAAGTTTCCGTCGATATAGCTATGGAAAGAGGCATATCAAATGCGACTGCAACGAGATCCTATGCCAACAGCTGGGATGATATAGCTCTTGGAAAGCAGATGGCCGAGACAATGATTGATAATGGTGCTGACACCATGTTTGTTTATGCCAACCAGGTAGGGCTCGGAGCGATTCAGGCCACTAAAGAGAAAGGCAAAACATTTGTAGGGTTTTCCAGTAACCAGAATGATGTTGCTCCCGGAACTGTTGCCGCGTCTGTAATTTTTGATTTTCAGACTTTCTATACTTGGGCAGTTCAGAAATACTATGATGGAACTCTGACAGGTGGAAAAGTACACGAAGCCGGAATCGCTGAAGGGATCTTCAAACCTGTATATCCAAGTGGTTTTTCAGAGGAAATCAAATCAAAAGTTGAAGCCGGTATGACAAAAGCTCTCAACGGAGAAGTTGATTTCCAGTCAATGTTTAAGTAAAAGCAGATAATATAATACCCTGATCTGAATCAGGGTATTACTTTCGTTATAGGATCAAATACAATTCAAGTAGCAGAATTACTAATGAATTTTAAAGGATTTATCAGGAACAATATTATGGACACACCTTTTTTTGAACTAAAAAATATTTCGAAGTATTTCGCCAAAGTTATAGCCAATAAAGATGTTTCTTTATCGGTTGATAAAGGTGAAGTCCTGGCTCTTCTGGGAGAAAACGGTGCCGGAAAGAGTACATGTATGAAAATTCTTTACGGGCTGTATCATGCCGATGAAGGAGAAATCTTCAAAGAGGGTAAGAGAATAACTATCAAGTCGCCTAAAGAAGCCATGCGATATAAGATTTCCATGATCCAACAGCATTTCTCTCTTGTTTCAGCTCATACTGTTACAGAGAATATCATACTGGGAAATGTAAAAGGAAGAATTAATTGGATTGACGAAGAAAGAAAAATACAAAAACTTACCGATCAGTACGGCTTCGATGTCGATGCCAGAAAAAAGATAAAAGATCTGACAGTAGGGGAACAGCAGAAAGTTGAGATTTTAAAAGCATTGTACCTGGACGCCAATTTATTGATAATGGATGAGCCCACAGCTGTTTTAACTCCACAGGAAATCGATACCTTAATGGAATTCGTAAAAGATTATTCAAGACGAGGCAATGCTGTTATTTTCATAACCCATAAGCTGAAAGAAGTAATGAACGTCGCCAGCAGAATTATTGTCATGAGATCGGGAATAATACACGGAAATGTATTGAAAGAGAAAACAAATGAAGTTGAATTATCCAGAATGATGATTGAACATAAAATAGAAGAATTGGAAAAGGTTAAGGACAATAATTACGTCAAAGATGTTTGCCTTTCCGTTAAGGGGCTGACCATAAAACAGAAAAAAGGAATTCCTCTGTTAAAGAATATATCTTTTGATATTCACAAGGGCGAGATCTTCGGTATCGCCGGAGTATCGGGCAATGGACAGCAGGAACTTTGTATGGCCATTTGCGGAGCTTTGAAACAGGCTGAAGGTTCAATAAATCTCGACGATACAGATATAACAAACCTATCAATAAAAAAGAGAATCGAATTGGGAATGGGATATGTCCCGTCGGATAGGCATCGATACGGAATGATTATGGATATGAGCTTGTCTGAAAACGTACTGCTTAAGACCAGTTATTCTAGTGAATGGAAAAAGAACGGGCTGATTGACAGAAAGAAGCTTAAAGATAAAACAAATCAGATAATAAAAAAATTCAATGTGAAAGCTCCGGGACATTATTCCCTGGCAAGAGAATTATCCGGAGGAAATCAGCAGAAGGTAATTGTCGGCAGAGAAGTGGAATTCTGTGGAGAGTTCATAATATTCGACCAGCCTACCAGAGGTCTGGATTTAGGTGCAATCAATAATGTTCATTCGGCGATATTAAAAGAAAAGCAGAACAACAAAGCAATCATGCTTGTTTCAACTGAGTTATCTGAAATTTTTACATTATCCGATAGAGTCGCAATTTTTTACAAAGGAGAGATTCAGGGCATATTCAAAACCTCTGAACTCAATAGTGAAAAAATTGGATTATTGATGGCCGGGTATAAGCATCAGGAGGCAATTTAATGGATAAGAAAACCCGTGATATTTTAATAACCAACTTCTTAGCTATCCTATTGGGATTGATACTTAGCGGGATTATGGTTCTGTTTCTGAAAAAGAATCCTTTACAAGTTTTCGGCATTCTCTTCTCGTCCATGTTTCGGGACGGCTATACGATCGGGGAAATTTTTGTAAAAGCCACACCACTGATTTTTACAGCCCTGGCCTTTGCTTTCACTTTTAAAGCTAATTTGTTCAATATAGGGGCTCAGGGGCAATTTTATATCGGATCGATAACAGCTGTTACTGTGTCGCTATTAATACCTTCTCCCTTTGCAATTCCCCTTGCAATCATTTTTTCATTTCTAATCAGTGGAATATGGGCAGGCTTTATCGGTTTTTTCAAATCTAAATTTAAAGCAAATGAGTTTCTGATAAGCATGATGAGCACTTATGTCGCTCTCAATTTTATGAACTATTTGCTGAGAACAACACTTATGGAAAACAAAGGAGAATATCCGCAAACCGAATCACTGGTAAAAAGTACATGGCTATTCAAAATCGTTCCTCATACGAGACTTCACTTCGGCTTTATTCTGGCAGTAGTCGCCGCAATAATCGTCTGGCTAATACTCTACAGAACGACTTTGGGATTTCGAATCAGAGCCGTGGGACAAAACCAGGAAGCGGCAAGAATGAGCGGAGTCAATCCTGAAAGAATATACATCTTAGCGTTCTTTATCAGCGGAGGATTGGCCGGCCTCGCGGGGGTTACGGAAGTAAACGGTGTTCAACATATGTTACTCCAGGGGTTTAATCCCTCTATCGGAGCTTTAGGCATAGGAATAGCCATTTTAGCCAATGCCCACCCCATAGGCATTATCTTCGCCTCAATCCTCTTTGGAGCATTACACGTAGGTGGTACGATAATGGGCCAATTATCCGGTGTCCCTTCCAGTATCATCAATTTAATGGAAGGTTTTGTTATGGTATTTGTAATCATCTCCTATTTTGTAAGAAAGAGATGGGAACAGAACAGAGAAAAAAAACTTCTTAAGGAAGGAATCTAATAATGATTGTAAATTTATTATCCAGGGCAATGATGATGAGCACCCCCCTTTTATTCGGATCCTTATCGGAAGTTTTTTCGGAGAGAACCGGGGTTATGGTCACAGCGATAGAAGGGATCTTTCTGATGGGAGCATGGGCGGGTTTTACAGCTGCCTATATAACCGGAAGTTTAGCTTTGGGGATCTTATTCGCAGCACTTGCCGGATTATCGGTCGCCATTCTATATGCCTTTATTGTCGTGACCTTAAAACAGCATCAGATCGTTACTGGTACGGCTATAAATATTCTTATCATCGGCCTATGTTCATTTTTACAGAGAGTTGTTTTCGGAGTACCTCTTTCTCCTTTAACTGTCGAACCCTTAAAAAAAATAGCCTTACCACTACTCTCCAAGATACCTTTAATAGGAACGATATTCTTTAATCAAAATATATTGACGTATTCTATCTACATACTTGTTCCCTTGGGATTTTTCATTCTCTATAAAACATCTCTCGGACTGGTAATCAGGTCAACGGGAGAAAATCCGGAAGCAGTCGATGTCTCGGGAATTAGTGTTTCTAAGGTAAGATTCATGACAGTAGCCGCTTCAGGCATAATGTGCGGTATTGCCGGGGCTTTCTACTCCATTGGTTATCTGGGAATGTTTACCACAAACATCATCGGGGGAAGAGGTTGGATTGCCTTTGCGATTTGTTTCCTGGGAAACTGGAATCCCATCGGAGCCTTCATCGGAACACTGATCTTCGGATTGGCCGAAGCATTCGCCATATTGATGCAATCAAACTCAGCGACTATGCTTCCCAACGAATTGTTTATAGCATTACCATATATACTGACTATAATATTAACTATCAGCAGGAAATCATTCAATGTACCTTCAAAATTGGGAACAGCTTATATTAAGGAGAATTGATACTTTCATTCGTAGATTGACTAAATATTGGAACTCATAATGTAAAAGATATTATTCTTGGACTTTGCAGGCTAAGTCTGTCGCTAAACTCTTGCAAAGTCCATTTGTGTTATTAAATTCATCTGTTAGACTTCTATATGATTTTCACTATTATGGAATACGAAAAGAAAAGTAATGGTAAAAAATCGTCTCCAATTTTTCTTCTGATTTTAGTCAATTTGCCAGGAATAATACAAATCGTACAAGGTGTCGTATATTAGTCATGGTGTTTATTCTGCATGAATATTCTTCCATTATTTATTCATTCATACTCATGATTTTTATTTCTCTTTTCCCGGATATTACTCCTTGTGAGATTCTCAAGGTCAAAATCCGGACAATTACTCATTATTGAGCGAACTTTGTCCTTTCTGTTCATTTTCAGATTCACATATAAAAGAATTAAGACCTTATTAAGAGTTTGACTGTTATCAAAAGGAAAATAGAGGAGTGATTTCCTGATCAGACTCTCATTTTTTATCACATCCTCCAATAGCAGATTCTGCCAGAATAATATGAATTCCATAACCATATTTTCCGGTATAAATGACTTCTCTAAAGCTGTATCCAAT
>JADGDJ010000258.1 GCA_016744925.1 Spirochaetaceae bacterium | reverse complement strand
ATCATCCCGACAACAAAATTAAACGAGCTCTTATGAAAAAGATGGATACAGTCTTAAATAAAATAAAAAAGGATGATGAAAACTAACGCTGATGACCTTCATTTATTTTACTTTCAAATAAAGTTTTATCTCTACCTTTAAGTTCGTGCTCTTCCCCGTTAAGCATCTGCTTCAAAGCGGATAATTCATCTTTGGAAAATCTAACACTGCCTTTAATGTATTGTTCAAAAGCCTCGAATGCCATAGGACAGACTTTAGATGCGGCTTCATACATAGCTTCTGCATATACACGAATCTCTTTTTGAGCATGACTATCAAGCCTCAAACGGAGAAAATGAAATAGATTGTGCAGATCTATCTGCCAGTACCATTCCGTATATAAACTCAATGGTAAATTTATTCTGGCTAGTTCCCTAGCCACATTGTCTTCCAATAGTGTTTTATAATTATCGTAAACACGATTCTGATCGGCTTTCAGCAATTCAATGACTTTTTCTTTTAATTCTTCGGGAACTTCCTCTTCAGATCGCCCCTGCTTGTTATCACTACTCTGAAAGGAGATATCAGATAACTCAGGGATATAAAAATCATCAGCCATTACACTGTATCTACCGGAAATTTCATTTAAACGAGCAGTTCTATGACGGATCCATTGCCGGGCTACAAAGAGCGGCATCTTACAATGGAAGGTAAAAACAACCTGCTCAAAAGGTGAAGTGTGATCATTTCTGAGAAGATATGTGATAAGCCCTTTATCCTCTCTTACACTTTTAGTCCCTTTACCGTAGGAAACACGGGCAGCCTGAACAATACGCTCATCACTTCCCATATAATCCACAAGTCTGATAAAACCCTTATTCAATACGGGAAATTCTTTATCGAGAATTTTTTCCGCCTCTTCAACAAAACAGTGTGCCATCAGCTAATACCTTCCTCTAATATTTCAGGGATGACTTCTCCCCGGGATATATCCCTTATTTTATCCACGATATTTGACTTTATCTCTCTTGGAATCTCTGCAGTTAGGCTTATCTCTGTAGTAAATTTTTCTTCAATATTCATAGCCCCGGATTCAAAAAGTACCTTTTTTACATTTTCATATATTTTATAATTTAGACAAACCCTAATTTTGACTGTATATATTTTTTCGATTACTGTCAGCTCTTCCAGAACATTTTTTGCCGATTGGCCATAGGCGCTGACAAGTCCTCCGGTTCCCAGTTTTGTGCCACCGAAAAACCTGGTAACTGTAATAAGAATATCTGTTAACCCACTCCCTTTCAGCACTTCATAAACAGGTCTTCCCGCAGTCCCGTGAGGCTCGCCATCATCACTGAGACCGGAGATTGACCGATCATCATTTGCGAAAAAAGCATACACCACATGTGAGCAGCCGGGATGCTCACTTCGGATCTCCCTGACCCTCTTTTTAACATCATCCTGATGGCTTAGTGGTTCAGCTGTTGCTATGAACTTCGATTTTTTTATCTCATACTCAATAGTTATTTTTTTCTCTGGTATTTTTATCTTTTTCATGTAACCTTTGATCTATGAATATGTACACATTATTATGGTTTCTTCTGGGTGTTGTGTTTATAATCTCCGAATTATTTATTCCCGGATTTACAATTTTCTTTTTTGGCTGTGGAGCCATTTTAACAGGTTTAGCCGGTTTGGCAATCCCTTCCGTTGCTTCCAACTATACAATTCAGCTGTTAATATGGCTGGTTACATCCATATTATCTCTTGTATTTTTAAGGAAAAAATTCTCAAACACTTTCAGTGGAAAAATACACAAAAATCAAACAGAAAAATTTATAGGTAAAAAAGCTCTGGTTGTTGAGGATATACAGGGAAGTTCTTCTGGAAGAATAAGCATTAGCGGTACTACCTGGAATGCTGAAACTCTGGATAATAACAGGATTTTCTCAAAAGAATCTGTAATTATTATTAGTAGAAAAGAATCTGAAAGCTTAACATTTATAGTAGAAAAAATTACTAACTAAAAACTAAGGAGATATTTATGGAAATGGTACCTGTCCTTATCGTTTCGGCAATAGTCATCATCATTTTATTCAAAATGATAAGAATTGTTCCGGAACAGGAAGCCTGGGTTATTGAAGAATTGGGTAAATTCAAAAAAGAACTTGGTGCGGGTCTGCATTTTGTTATTCCCATTATTCAAAGAGTCGCTTATAAAATGGAATTGAGAGAAGAAGTTATTGATGTAATGCCACAGGTTTGTATTACAAATGACAACGTTCAGATAACAGTTGATGGTATTTTATATTTAAAAGTAATTGATCCTCAGAAAGCAAGTTACGGTATAGAGAATTATCGTTTTGCTACGGCACAGCTAGCTCAAACAACCATGCGATCTGAAATAGGTAAAATTGAACTGGACCGTACATTTTCTGAACGGGATACTATAAATAATGCCGTCGTTAAAAGTGTTGATGAAGCATCTGATCCCTGGGGAATAAAAGTAACTAGATATGAAATTAAAAACCTCGATCCTCCTGAAACTGTAGAAAGAGCCATGGAACAACAAATGACTGCCGAAAGAGATAAACGAGCAGAAGTACTGGAAAGTGATGGAGTCAAACAAGCGGCGATTAACGAATCTAAAGGAAATAGAGAAGAAGCGATTAATCGTAGTAAAGGTGAAAAACAGAAACGTATTAATGAAGCGGAAGGTAAGGCTAAGGCTATTGAACTCAAAGCCGATGCTACTGCTGAAGGGATCCGTTTAATCGCACAGGCAATAAACAAACCCAATGGCGATAAAGCCAAATCTATGAGAATTTTTCAACAATATCTATCTCAGCTGGGCAATGTACTCACGAATTCTAAAACATCTGTTATTCCTCTTGAAGTAGCTCAGGTAAAATCACTTCTAAAAACTGTTTTACCTGCAGTAACAGATAAGGAGGCTAAATAATGTTATCTAATATAATTTTTACAACTGTAATAGGAATTCTGGTGATAGCAGTACTTAGAAGTATCAGAATTGTTCCCGCTAAAAAAGCTTATGTTGTCGAAAGACTTGGAAAATACTGTAAAACCATGGAAGCCGGATTTCATATTCTTGTTCCTTTTATCGATAAAGTCAAATACAAGCACTCACTCAAGGAAAAAGCTCTCGATGTTCCCATACAACCTTGTTTTACGCAGGACAATGTAAAAATCCTCGTAGATGGAGTTGTTTATATGAAAGTATTTGATGCCAAAAAAGCTAGTTACGGTATTACGAAAAGAATAAAAACTCCCCATTTAACCGATTATGAGTACGCCACTATTCAATTAGCTCAGACAACCATGCGATCTGTTATTGGAAAACTGGAATTGGACAGAACTTTTGAAGAGAGAGATTCCATAAATACAGAAATCGTACGAAATGTCGATGAAGCCACTGACCCATGGGGTATTTCCGTTTCCAGATATGAGATTCAAAATATCCAGATTCCCGATAGTATCCTTAAAACTATGGAGAAACAAATGCTGGCGGAACGAGTCCGGCGTGCTGTAATTCTCGAAAGTGAAGGTGCAATGGAAGCTAAAATAAACCGCTCAATCGGGGATATGGAAAAAGCCGTCAATGAAAGTGAAGGTGAAAAACAAAAAGATATCAACGAAGCTGAAGGAAAATCTTCTGAAATACGATCTCTCTCAAGAGCAACTGCAATCAGCATTGCAAAAGTAGCCACTGCAATTGGTCAGGAAAATGGAGTAGATGCTGTTTCCCTGCAGATGACGGAAAATTATTTTGACGAACTACAAAAGATGGCTAAAAAAGATACGGAAATCATACTTCCTATCGATATGACTAACCCATCGGAAATAGAAAACAAAATTAAAGACTTTCTAAAATAAATTATATTAAACCGGTATAAATTATTTGTACCGGTTTTAGCTGAATAATAAATCTTTCTTGACAGATCTTAATACTTATAATTAGACATTTCATCATTTTCGTGTTATTTTGAATCAGAATCATTTAGATAATATAAACTCACAATACATACTATTATTCTTTTCTCATAATAAGTAATTATCAATTATTTACTACAATTACCCTGTATTATGGATTGTAGAGTTGGTGTAAAGTGCGTTTCAAGGAGAATATGTGTTAAAAAAGCAATTCCCTAAAGTTCATTATTATGATCAGGACTTTGTGGATATATACAATAGAACGTGGGCCTGGACTCAAGATGTCTGGAAAAAAGGATCTAGTGAAAATGGATTCGGATCAACTTATTTCTCTTATGAATCCAATAGCTCCATAAATCAGTTCGAAACATGTTTCTCCACATTTTTTCTAGTCTACAGCAACAAGGTTTATGATCCGGCTAAAATGCTCGATATATTTTACTCCAAACAGGAAGAAAGCGGAGCCATTAGGGGCGAATACAACATAGAAGATGGGAAAGCCGTTTTTACTGAGAATAATCCAGAGTCAATTATGCCCCCTCTATTTGCATGGTCTGAATACAACATATATCATAAAGTTGGTCAGAAAAAGCGAATAAAAGAAATTATGCCGACCCTGGAGAAATATTACGATTGGGTTGAATCTGAGTTTATGGATGAAAGTGGATTATATTCTGTTCCTCTGGAAGCTACAACAATGATCAACTCTCCCAGAACAGGAATGCATTACCCCATTGATTTCAACAGTCAGCAGGCAGTAAATAGTCTTTATATGTCTGCTCTTGGTGATATTCTCAATGACAAAGATCTAAGTTTCAGATATAAGAGAAAGTATTTTGCTCTTAAAACCAGAATTAATTCTTTAATGTGGAATGAAGAAAAAGGAATTTATTTTGATCTCGATAAAAATAAGAAACAAGTAGAGGTAAAAACTATCGCTTCATTCTGGCCGTTGTTGGCTGAAATTCCCAATGAGGAGAAGCTGGAGAAACTTATAGATCATCTTAAAAATCCCGAAACTTTTGGTACTGATAATCCATTTCCATCGCTAGCAGCAGATGAGCCTGATTTTTCTGAAGAAGGAGAAGGTTATAGAGGATCAGTTTTCCCTATTTTCACATTTATGGTGATTAAAGGTCTCGAAAAATACGGACAGTTTGATCTTGCTAGAGAGTGTTCAATTAGACACATGTACTATATCCTTGATACCTTTCATCCTGAGAGTGGGAAAAAGGGCTCTCTTTGGGAGGCTTACAAACCTCTTAAAGATGGACCGGCCGTTTGGGCCGATAACGAAGATTTTAATAAAGAACTCTACATTCCTGCCGCAGCTCTTTCCACGTTGGCACTGATGATAGAAAACGTTGTGGGTCTTTTTATCTCTTTACCGAGAAAAACTGTTGATTGGATTATACCTACTTTGGAATTGATGGGAATCGAAGATCTCTCACTGAAAAGAAACTTCATAACGATACTCAGCAATAAGAGTTCCAGAGGATGGGAAATAAGACTGGAGTCTGAAAAACTCTATTATTTTACTATTGATCTCATTGGAAATAAAAAGAAGACATTACCCATACCTTCAGGTAAATGTTCAATGCTCATTGAAAAATTATAACTGAAATAAAAAAGCTGTAAGTTTTCAAACTGACAGCTTTTTTTATTCAAATGTTATATCAGCTCCCGCCTTCCTTTAAAAGCTCTGCTTATACTTAATTTGTCAGCATATTCAAAATCTCCCCCGACAGGGAGACCTGAAGCTATTCTTGTTATTGATATATCTGTTTCATTGAATAAGTGAGCTATATAGAGTGCTGTGGAATCACCTTCAAGGGTTGGGTTTGTTGCGATGATTATCTCTGTCACAGAGTTCTTTTTAACTCTTCCAACAAGCTTACCCAACTGAAGTTCTTCCGGACCAATGCCATCCAGGGGAGCCAGCACTCCACCGAGAACATGAAATAATCCCCGATAATCACCTGTTGAATCTATCGTTTGAACATCTTGTGCCTGCTCTACAACGCAGAGTAGTGTTCTGTCACGAGAGTGAGAAGAGCAAATTGTGCAGACATCGTCTTCTGTGAAGTTTCCACAATCTCTGCACTTATGAATTTTAGATTGAATTTCCTGTATTTCTCTCCCGAGGGCTTCGTTG
>JADGDJ010000257.1 GCA_016744925.1 Spirochaetaceae bacterium | reverse complement strand
GTTCCTCATTGCTTTTATATCCTGAACCATTTTTATTATGGGTATATGTTATTTCTTAATTATCGGCAGTTGGATTTTATACCATTATAGCTTTATTAAGCAAGATTATCACATCTTTTAATGATTAAGTCAAATTTTAATAATTTTCAGTCTGTACAACAGTTGGTTTAGAGACAATAATGAAGATCATCACTCATTTTTATAAAAAGCGGTACAATATGAATTATTTTGATACTCATGCACACATTGGATTGATACATGAAGATCCGATTGAACAGTTACTAATAGTAAAAGAAGCAGCTAGAGAAGGTGTTAAGGGCATAATCAGCATCTGTAATAATTTAAGGGATTTTCCCGGAATATATGAAAACCTGGAATCAGCAAATAATGTATATTTTAGTGCAGGTGTTTCTCCATCAGAAGTGGAGCATCCCGGAAAAGACTGGCAATATGTTCTGACCGGATTTCTCAAACAGGATAAAGTTGTCGCTCTTGGAGAAACAGGTCTCGACTATTACAAAAAGTACGGAGATAAAAATTCACAGATTGAATTATTCATCCAACAGCTTGAAATTGCCGACCACTATGACTTACCCGTCATCATTCACAACAGAAATGCGGGCGATGACATCCTGGATATCCTGAAGACCAAACTTCCAGCGAGAGGTGGCGTACTCCATTGCTTTTCCGAAGACTGGGGATTTGCCAAAAAAGCTCTGAGCCTCCATGAGAACCTCTATATTTCATTTGCGGGAAATCTGACATACAAAAATGCCAAAAATCTCCATGAAACTGTAGCGAATATGCCTCTGGAGAGGATCGTTATCGAGAGCGAAAGCCCTTTTATGATCCCCGCTGAACACAGAGGTAAAAGAAATAAACCCAAATACCTCCCTTCTACTGCCGATTTTATTGCGCAGGTCAGGGATACTGAACTGGAGACAATCTGCGAAAGCCTTTACGGCAATGCGGAAAGACTATTCAACATCAATGGCAAATGACAATTTATTCAAATCAGTTAAAATAAAAAACATTGAGGTGCCGGGAAATATTTTCCTGGCACCTCTTGCCGGTTTTACAGACCGGGCTTTCCGCAGAATCTGCATTGAAAAAGGCGCATCCTTCACCTACACTGAGATGATCTCATCGGAAGCCGTCGTCAGAGGTAATGAAAAAACTTTTAATCTGGCGGAAAGAGCGCCCAATGAAGATATTTACGGAATTCAGATCTTCTCGGGAAATGCCGCATCCGCGGCAGGTTCCCTTGAAAAACTGATGCACTTCAAACCGGATTTAATTGATCTGAACTGCGGCTGTCCTGTGCCTAAAATTGTAAAATCAGGAGCCGGATCAGCACTGATGCAGACTCCGGAGAAAATCCGGGAGATCGTGAAGGCGCTGACAGAGACAACAGATATTCCCATAACTGTAAAAATTCGTTCGGGCTGGACAGCCGATACATTAAATTATTTAAAAGCAGCAGAGATGGCTCTTGAGGGTGGAGCCTCTCTCATATCAATCCACCCGCGTACAAGATCCCAATTCTACAGTGGTAAATCGGACTGGAGCTGCATTAAAACTCTAAAAGAAGAGTTTGATGTTCCGGTTATGGGTTCAGGAGATCTCTACACAGGAGATGATGCCAGAAGAATGATCGAAGAAACAGGATGTGACTCGGTAATGTTCGCCCGGGGCGCTATTGGCAATCCCTTTGTATTTGAAGATGCAAAAGCAGCCCTGACAGGTGATAGTCAATACAAGGGTCCTGGAGAAGAGGAAAAAGTACATACCGCATTCCGGCAACTTGGTTTTGCCATAGAATACATCGGTGAGGAAAAAGCCGTCAAAGAGATACGAAAACACCTCTGTGCCTACACCAAAGGTATTACCGGAGGTTCGGCTTTCCGCAATAAAATAGTTCATGGAAATTCCTTTGAAGAATACAAACAAATGTTTGATGAATTTCTTAGCGAACTGAAGTAAATCCCCAAAAGAAGAGGTCTATATTGTTCGATAACACCTTACTCTATGTTTTTCTTATTGCAGTAGCCGGTTCATTTCTACAGACCAATATCGGCTTCGGTTTTCCCGTACTGGCCATGATTTTCCTCCCTCTTCTGCTTCCTTTCCAGACAGCGGTTGTTCTCTGCCAGATTATTGTTTCAGTAAGTCTTCTGATAATCACCATTAAATACTTTTCTTTTATTGAATGGAAACTTCTACTCCCCCTGTTGACTGCATCCATGGTTGTCACCGGAATAATAACGGTAACGTCCTTTTCTTACGATTCTTCCATTCTGACGTTAATCCTGGCAGCGATGCTAATCCTCATATCAATATACTTTTTTATTTTCAGCAATAGAATAAAAATAAAACCCACAGTGTTAAATGGTTCCATATTGGGAGGAATAGCCGGAATAGGAAATGGACTGTTCTCAATCGGAGGACCAACGGTTGTGTTATATTTACTGCCCGCGGCAAAACAAAAGGAATCCTACCTGGCAAATATTCAATTTTATTTTTTGATCAACAACCTGATCGGTATTTCCATCCGCTTATCAAAAGGAGCTTTAGGCAGTCACCACATGCCACTGATTCTAGCAGGATGGGTAGGGATCGCATTGGGAACTTTTGCAGGTATGAAATCTTTTCAATCGATATCAATGTCCAGGCTAAAAAAAATGGTCTACCTATTTGTCGGTATAAGCGGATTAATGCTGATCATCAGTTCATTGTGATTCTAAGAGAAACTCAACAAAAAAAGGAGACCGAAAATATTCCGGCCTCCTATCTCCCCATCAAAGGTGTTTACAGAAACTTACAAATGGTATCACCCATTTCTGATGTGCTGATGACAGCTTCACCAGCCATGGCGATATCACCGGTTCTGTATCCGTCGGCAATGGCTTTATCCACAGCGTTCCTTATGGATGCAGCCGCTTCATTCTGCTCAAATGAAGTTTCCAGCATCATGGCCAGAGACAGAATTTGAGCTATCGGGTTGGCTTTCCCCTGTCCTGCAATATCAGGAGCGGATCCCCCGGCAGGTTCGTAGAGGTTAATCTGTGCACCAAGTGATGCTGAGGGAAGCATTCCCAGTGAACCGCAGATTGCTGCAGATTCATCAGAGAGAATATCCCCAAAGAGATTTGTAGTCAGAATTACATCAAACTGGAGCGGATTGAGCATAAGCTGCATGGCCGCATTATCCACATACATGTGTTCCAGTTCTACATCTTTGTACTGCTCGGATACTTCAATAACCACTTTTCTCCACAGTTTTGAACTGGAAAGAACATTGGCTTTATCCACAGAGGTCACTTTACCACGTCTTTTTCTTGCAGCCTGGAAAGCTACATGGGCAATCTGTACTACTTGCGGTTTTGTATAGATCATCGTATCAAAAGCCTCTTCATCTGTGAGAGATTTAGGCTGACCGAAATAGATCCCGTGAGCCAATTCTCTGACTGTTAAAAGGTCGACTTTTCCTGAAAGGACTTTGGCTGATAGAGGAGAGCTTTCTTTCAGCTCTTCATACACAACAGCCGGTCTCAGGTTGATATACAGACTGAGAAGTTTCCTTAAAGCGAGAAGTCCACCCAACTCGGGAGTTAATTCCGGTGCGAGATTATCCCATTTTGGCCCACCGATGCTTCCAAGAAGTATGGCATTTGATTCTTTAGCAAGTTTCTGTGTTGCTTCAGGGAGAGGATGGCCAGAAGCTTCGATGGCTGCACCACCGATTAGTCCTGTTTCTATTTCCAGTTTAAATTCGAATTTATCTTCTACTTTGTGGAGGACTTTCAAAGCCTCATCCATAACCTCGGGACCTATTCCGTCTCCCGGCAATACTGCAATTTTATTTCCCATTCTTTTATCTCCCATTTAAGTCTGATCTATCCGTCTGAGCTTCATACTAAAGAGCTCAGCTCCGGGTTTGAAGGCTTTGTATATATCACATTCTCCTGCGGGGTTCTTTATGTTCTATTTTCCATTCTGTTTAATGCGCAGAGAAGAGCTTTCAGTGATGCTCCATTTATACTGGGGTCGATTCCAACTCCGAAGAAACTTTTCCCTTCATTAGAAACGACCTGTATATAAGCTACGGCTTTCGAATCGGCTCCCTCAGACAGGGCGTGTTCACTATAAGAGCTAAGCTTGAGATCCTCTTTGACTTGACCGGAATTTTTCAATGCATGAAAAAAGGCATCAATTGGCCCGTTACCGTGACCTCGAAGTTCGAGCATATCATTGTCCTTCTCAAGATAGGCGGCGATTTCAACAGAATTGTGCTTATCACCCTTAACATCGTCATTGAGAATGGCATTTATCTCATATCTGTGAAGTTTAAGCTCATGTCCATCTTCAAGGTATTCACTCATAAAGGTCTTATAGATCTCTTCTCCCTTGAGCTCCCGACCGGTTTCATCAGTCATCTTCTGAATAATGCCACTGAATTCGGGATGCATTGCTTTAGGCAGTTTGAGTCCATATTGAGTTTCGAGGATAAAAGCGACACCACCCTTGCCCGACTGGCTATTGATTCTAATAATTGCTTCATATTCTCTTTCGAGATCAGAAGGTTCGATGGGAAGATATGGGAGATCCCAGATTTTACTACCACTTTTCTTAAATCGATCAAGTCCTTTTTTGATAGCATCCTGGTGGGATCCTGAAAATGCTGTATACACCAATTCTCCCGCATAGGGATGTCTTGGAGGAACAATCATTTTTGTTGTTTTTTCATATACTTCAATGAGATGATTGATATTGGAAAAATCCAGTTCGGGATCTATCCCCTGAGAGTAGAGATTCATCGCCAATGTAATGAGGTCTACGTTTCCTGTTCTCTCTCCATTTCCGAAAAGTGTTCCCTCGACCCTGTCCGCTCCTGCCAGCAATCCCAGCTCGGAAGCCGCCGCCCCAGTCCCTCTATCATTATGAGTGTGAAGACTGATAAGAAGATGTTCTCTTCTGTTTATATTTCTGCACATCCATTCAATTTGGTCGGCATAAATATTGGGCATAGACATTTCCACTGTTGCCGGAAGATTGATAATGAGTTTATTTTCCTCATCGGGATCGATCACATCTATGACGGCATTGCAAATATCTCTGGCAAAATCCAGTTCTGTACCGGTGAAACTCTCTGGAGAATACTCATATCGAATATCTGTTCCCTCATGGCGGGCTGAAATCTCCTTTATCAGCTTTGCACCTTCTACAGCAATTGTAATAATCTCTTCTCGACTCTTATTGAAAACCACATCCCTCTGAACTGTCGATGTGGAGTTATAAAAATGAATAATGGCTTTTTCCGCACCCTTTATAGCTTCAAATGATCTCTCGATAAGATGAGCTCTCGATTGTGTGAGGATCTGAACAGTAACATCGCCGGGTATTCTTTTTTCTTCAATCAGTCTTCTCAGAAAGATAAATTCTGTTTCCGAAGCTGATGGAAAACCCACTTCTATTTCTTTAAATCCCAGAGACAGGAGGAGCTCAAACATTTCAATTTTTTCATCGACGCTCATGGGAACCGGTAGAGCCTGGTTGCCATCGCGCAGGTCGACACTGCACCACTTTGGTGCTTTTACAATTGATTTTGACGGCCAGATTCGATCGGGAAGATCAATCGGCGTAAACGCTTTATATTTCTTATAATCCATATTTTTCTCCTGTCTGAGAGAAACTCTTTTCAAAAGAGTCTCTAACCTTTATGACATTATTTTTAAACATGGGGAGTTTGTCCAGTTTATAGAGTGATTTTTTTAGAAATACTTATGTTTTTGCAGTATTTATTAAGTAGGGATCCCTATCTGCACTATATTATAATAGATTTATATAACCTTCAGGTTTCATATCGGTGACCATCGCTTCACCTATTTAATAATTACAGTTGCCCTAATGAGAAAAGATGCCAGGTTTACAATTAGAATTCCAGGTATCAGATAAACATTATTTAGTTTGCTTCTTTCGATGCTGCCTTCACACTGAATACATGAGGAGCGAGACTCGCAGCTCCGAACAATAAATAAAAACAAGCGCAGCGCAAATTGCTCAATGACAATTTAAAGCGAGACTCGCAGCTCCGAACAT
>JADGDJ010000027.1 GCA_016744925.1 Spirochaetaceae bacterium | reverse complement strand
GATATTATAAAACTTAGATTCTTGCCCTCTTCCAATGAGAGGGGGGCAGGAGAGAAGGGGAAAACTCCCTTTTTCCTATATTAAAGAGCCTGTATTTTTTTTTGAGAAAAAACATAACTGATTGGTCCTATTAGCATATATGAGAGAATTAGGGATATAAAAATTCCCGAAATACCGAGGAAATGCGAACTCAATAAAGCAAGAGGTATGTAAATGCCAAATACCTGGAGTAATGTTAATCCCGCTGCATGAAGTGGTTTTTTCAATACATTCAATGTTGTTACTCCTATGAGCATTAAACCCTGTAACCCATATGTTAGTGGAACAATCCGAAAATATTTAATCACGACATCAACGACTTGCACATTGTCGTTGAAGAGGGAAGCTACAGGTCTCGCCAGAAAAAACAGAAACAGATAGGAAACAACCCCGTAGATTAGCGCGAACCTTCCGCTTAATGTGATTCCTCGGAGAACCCGTCCCTTTTTTTTTGCTCCAATATTCTGTCCGATAAAAACAGGCAAAATAGAAATGATGGACTGCATTGGCAAAAGGGCAAACATTTCAAGTCTTGAAGAAACGCCGAACCCGGCAACGGCCTCCTGCCCATGTCTGGCAATCAATCCTGTAATTATTCCTACAGAAATGGGAATAATCATTTTTGTCAGTGTGTTGGGAAGACCGATATGAAGAATTTCCTTCCACATAGAAAAGACATATTTAATTGTAGAATTTTTAAAGGAGATCACTTTCTCTCTTATTGTCAGGATATAAATGGCAACAGAGAATGTCAGGGCCCGCGAAAAGACTGTAGCTATGGCAGCTCCTCTGACTCTCCACTCAGGAAAGGGTCCAATACCGAAAATAAGGAGAGGGTCGAGAATCGTATTCATAACTGCCGCTAGTAGCATTACCATCGCAGGAGTTTTCGTATCGCCCATACCCCGGATCGCGGCATTACCCGTCATGGGGATTACCACAAACATTACGCCCCAATACCAGATACTCATATATTCTTTAATAACAGGAAGAGTTGTCTTGTCGGCTCCTAATAAGGTAAATAGGGGAGTAATGGTGAGAAGGCCGAAAATGACAAACAACAACACTATAATAAAGGATAGAATCATGCCCCAGGTGATAAGACCAATTTGTTTTTTGCGGTTTTCCTCTCCGGCGGCCCTGGATACAGTTGCAGTCATTCCTATCCCGAGTCCATGAGCAACGCTGCTGATTACAAGCACAACGGGAAAAGTGAATGAAAGGGCGGCCAGCTCTATCGTTCCGAGTCTGGCCACATAAAAAGTATCCATAAGATTAAATATTATTATTCCCAGAATCCCCAATAACATGGGACCGGCCAGCCGAAAAAGAACTCTTCCCTCAGGTTCTCTGGTGATCATTTGTGTATTTTTGTTCATTAAATATCCTTACTTTTTATAATTTAACATAGAAAATGGCCTGGAGCTCAATATGCGGGTTTTGTTTTTCATTTTTTTACCGATGGTAGATATAAGACTAAAATAATAATCAAGGACGGGGTTATGCTACAGGGCTTATTTGATGGAGTTGTGTATTTTTTCTACAATATGAATCAGAATATCGTTATGTTGAATCCAGCCGATCGTTTTGGTTTGATAATTTCTATATGCACTCTTATTATTGCTATTGTTGCAATTATCACAGCTCTGACTATTTACCGGCAACAGCTGAAAATTTCCAACATAAAAAGGATGTTATCGATAATCTCTTCCTTTGATCTGCTCTACTACAGTCTGGAAAAGCATTATAAGAGCTGGAAAGAAACAAAAGGGGAATTCTCTTCTGAGGAAGCACTGGATTTCTGGAAAATTGTCAGCTTAACAGAAATCGCGACCTCAATGCAGGAATTGAAAACACTTTCCACCGTTTATTCGAAAAGGCTGATTAATCTTGAAGTCAACGCATTGTTGGACTTTTTAGAAGACATGATACTCATCTCATACGGCGGTGTCGATCGATCGGGAAAAGATTATTTGCAGGAGAATATCATTAGTTCTGATGAGTTTGAAATACAAATGTCTGCCCTTATTAAAAAATTATCCCGGGGAATCGGAATCAAAGTGCATAAAAATCCTTCCAAAGAGATTTTAAAAAACTATATAGCCAACCATTTTTTAAAATAGTGAATCATGGAGGGTTATTCCTCTGATGAGTTGTTTGTTCCAAAGAGATCTCTATGGCATCTGTCCCATAAAATTTTTCAAATGAAATATGTCCGACAACAGGGAAATAACCGAAAATTCCCTTTTTTGCCTTAATGGCTATAAACAGAGATGTAATGATATAACCTAAGTTTAACAGAACCGTACCAAGTAGGAAGAACAGTAATGTCTTTGTATCGGAAGGATCAAAATAATCAGCTCTGATAGATTTTATCAGAAATATAATTGTGTATGTGACAAACCCTGTATTGACTACTGTGATGGGAAACTGAGACAGGAATGATTGATAGGCATGAAATGCCGCATAACGGGATCTTTTCTTGTAATAGATGTAATAGATAAAAGAAGAAATTATCTCAACGAAGGGAAGAGGAAAGTATGCTCCCGCAAACATCATAATATAAGCTCCAAAGGCATATTCTCTGTCTTTTTCACTAATATCTTCCGGTTGAGGGAAATGGATCTGATTTAATGAATCTTTTGTACTCATATAAATACATTAGACCCATGTTTCAGAAATTTCAAATAGGAATAAGAAAGAATTATTCTTAAAGAGAACAGATTTGTTTTACCTGCATTTATAATTCAATTAGTCAGGTTCCAGAATTTCCTGTACAATACATATTCCAGATTAGTGACAGATAAGGAGTGTTTTATGCTGATTCATGTTATTGAACCATTGGCAATATCTAAGGAAAAAATTGATGAAATAGTGAAGCTTTTTAAAGGAAAAGGCCATGATATATCTTTTTTTTCAGACCGTAACGAGGACCCCACGGAGATCATCAGAAGGTCGGAAAAAGCGGAGGTTGTTGTTTTCGGGAATCTTCCTTTTCCGGAGAAATGTGTGAATTCTCTTCCTCATTTAAAAATGATTGCTGTGGCATTTACCGGGGTTGATCATGTCGCCGTGGAAGCCTGCAGAGAAAAGGGAATAAGGGTCTGTAATGCTTCGGGTTATTCAACCATCAATGTGTCTGAACTGACTGTAGGATTAATGATCGATGTTTTGAGGAATATGAGCCGACTCGATCCTATTACCAGAAAAGGAGGCACAAAAGAGGGACTTGTCGGTTTTGATCTTGCAGGAAAAACTGTCGGTATAATCGGGACTGGAGAAATCGGAAAAAGAGTGGCCAGTTTGCTTAAGGCATTTGACTGTAAAATTCTCGGGTATAACCGAGGCAATGTTCCCGCTGAAAATACTCATTGTATAGAGTATGTCTCTAGAGAAGATCTATTGAAGAACAGTGATATCGTCACGCTTCACTGCCCTCTCAACGATTCAACAAGAGATTTAATTGGAGAAAGAGAGTTCTCTCTGATGAAAAATTCCGCCTATATTATCAATTGTGCCAGGGGGCCGGTCATCACTACTTCGGCTATGGTCAAGGCATTGAAAAATGGAGAAATTTCCGGTGCGGGCATTGATGTCTTTGATACAGAGCCTCCATTTTCAGAGGATTGCGAAATTCTCAAGTTGAAAAATGTTGTTGTAACACCCCACATTGCTTTTGCAACCAGAGAGGCATTTGTCCGAAGAGCCGACATTGTTTCTGATAACATCCTCAGTTGGATTGATGGGAAAGCAAAAAGCGTTATCGTATAGGAGTTCAAGAGCCGAGACTCAAAAGACCAGCACACTAATCCTTTTTCATCGCTTCTTTCATGGATTTTTGTTCACTTATGAGGTGCTGTAATAATTCTTTTACAGTAAAATCCAGATTGTGCTCAGTGGATGTTGCGAAAATTGGTCTTTTGAGTCCTGTGTCCTTAAAATTACCAAGGCTTTGATCCAGTTCTTTGTGTTCAATGCCCGACCAGAGCATAACCGGTGGCAGTTTTTCAGATGGGATGAGAGGATAATCGGATTTCTTAGAAAGAACTGTTGAAATTTTTTCCAATAGAGAATCTTCTCTGCATAAACCAACGGCAATATCCTCGATTCCATTGTCTTTCAGAAACTCAGCCATTATTGTTTCGGTTTTCTCGGGAAACCCGCATATAAAGAGTGCCCTTGGTCCGGGCAATACACCTGTATCATCAATTTTTTTAAAAGACATTATTATTCTCCTTCCAGTAGATCTGATGCTGCCGCATTTGATATGACCTGTTCTCTGTTTTTACATCCCGGAATGACTGAAGTCACCAAAGGATTTTTCAAGCACCAGGCCAGCGCCCATGTTGCCATGGATACACCTTGGGGCACTTCATCGTTTTTTATCTGCTCCACTTCGATCAGTTGTTTTTCGGTCTCTTCCTGATTACGTGTCGCTCGGACATTTGTTCCTGTAAATTTGTAACCAGGTTTGTATTTTCCACTTAAGAGTCCACTCGCCAGAGGAACTCGCGCCAATACACCCAGATTTAATTCTCCGCACTTGGGCAGAACTGCTTTTTCGGGAATTCTATCGAGTCGATTGTACACTACCTGTATGGATTCAGCATGAATATTTTTAGCCTGTCCTGTCTGGAAGATATTATTATTACCTGTAATGGATAAGCCGATGTGCCTGATTTTTCCTTTCTCTTTCTGTCTCAGCAGTTCTTCCCAGATCCCCTCGGTGTTGAATTCATCATCAGTAGAAGAGTGCATCTGATACAAATCTATATAATCAGTCTTGAGACTTTTCAGAGACAGGTCGAGTTGTTTCACCACATCCGCAGGATCAAAATGTCTGGTTCTCTCTAAAAAACCGTGATAGTGATGGCCGAACTTTGTTGCAACAATCCATTTTTCCCTTTCGCTTTTTATGTGCTCACCAATCAGGCTTTCAGAAAGGTGATCTCCATAACATTCAGCCGTATCAATAAAATTGATTCCCGAATCGGATGCTGTTTTAATAATTTCATTTACCTCTTTCTGAGTGAAGTCCTTTCCCCATTCTCCACCGAACTGCCATGTGCCGAGACCAACGACGCTGATATTCAAGCCTGTACTTCCCAGTATTCTGTATTTCATTTTAATCCCTTTACTATCTGATCTATTGTTCTCCTGTCGGGGAGGTTCTTCTTCTCGTCGGGCCAACCTACAGGACTTATCATAGATATGTGCATATTCTCTTTTAAACCGAGAATTTGTTTTACTTCATCAGTGTCCATTCCTCCGATCCAACAGGTTCCCACTCCATACTGAGCTGCCGAAAGCAGAAAATACGTCGAGGCGATCGCCCCGTCCTGTTCCGGTCTTCTGGTTTTATTGACATCTATATAAACTACAACCGAAAGTGGAGAATGTCCAATCGGTGCAGATGAACCATCTCTTATCTTGGATAATTTTTCAATAATTTCCTTATCCCGGACAATCATATATTGATAGGCCTGTGTGTTGCACGATGTGGGAACATAACGGCAGGGTTTAAAAATGCTGAGTAAAACTTCAGTACTGACTGGCTCTTTTGTGAATTTCCTTATACTTCTTCTGTTCTGCAGCATCTCTCGACCTTCACTGTGTGGTTTTACATTGTGAAGGAAAGACTGAAATTCAACATTTCGACCGTCGGGATCTTTTGTAAAGAAATGATAAATTCCGAATCTGGAATTTTCTTTTGGCGCTTCAGCTGCACTCTCTTTAAATCGCATGTAATAATCATCTACTTCTTCTGATGTTTCGAAAAAGAAAGTAATCATGCCATCGGTGTCAGTCCCATCTCTGTCACAGAATCCCAATAGGAAATTTCCCTTTTGAAGAATTGTACAACCACCCTGTTCGAGCCAGATATCCATTTTAACTTTGTCTCTGTAATAATTGATAACTTCTATGAAATTTTGTGTTCTGTGAAATGTTAACCCGGCCATATAATAAGCATCTCCATTTTCAAATTTTATTGAGCAATTATAGCATTGAATCTGGAAATTATTATTCCAATAGCTATAATAGATACATATTTGTAAAGGAACTACGGATGTATTTAAACCTAAGGAGATATTATGACTATTGAAGAAAAACGCGTTGTAACAATGCACTATAAACTGACTGATGATGCCGGGCAGCTGCTCGATGAATCTCAGGATAACCCCCTCCTGTACATACACGGGACCAATTCTCTTATCCCGGGTCTTGAAAAACAGCTTGAGGGAAAGACTATAGGCGATAAAATAACAACTTCAGTTCCACCGGAAGAGGGATATGGACCGGTAATGCCACAGTTGATTCAGAATCTACCCAAAGACACTTTTCAGGGTGTCGAGAATATAGAAGTGGGAATGGAGTTTGAAGCTTCTAACGAGAACGATGAAAAAATGATAGTACGAGTCGAAGCGATCGATGGAGAAGAGATTACAATCAACGGGAATCATCCTCTCGCTGGAAAGACTTTGAACTTTGATGTAGATATAATCGATGTGAGAGAAGCTTCCGAAGAAGAGCTCGGTCATGGACATGTCCATGGAGAGGGTGGTCACCAGCATTGATTTCTGAACCTGAAGCCGGATGTTCCGGTGTCAGGTATTATTTGCTGTGTATAAACAGACTAGATCTCCTACAGGAGCTTTATTGTAGGAGATCGGTCAGCTTATTTTTTAGATTTTTTGTCTTTTAATAAGTCGGCAAATGGATTGTAAGTTTCCGTATCCGGTTCCATATATTTCTGAAAATCCTTATCTTGCTCATTTGAAGATACTGGTTTCAGAGAAATTCTCTTTTTATCCGTATCAATGCTGTTTATCTGAACAGTAATGCTTTCACCATTTTTTACAAAATCTTTCGGGTCGCCATCTCTACTGTCACCTTTCAGATCCGATATGTGAATCAGTCCGTCTAGTCCTGGTTCGAGGGAAACAAAAGCACCAAAATCGGTTATTCTCACGACTTTTCCAGTGTGTTTAGATCCACTTTTGTATTTTGATTTTGCTTCATCCCAGGGGTCTGCGATAAGAGCTTTCAGACTGAGGGTTATTCGTTGATTCTGCCAGTCGAGCTTAATCAGAGAAGCTTCAATTTCCTGACCAACGGAAAGTACTTTATTGATATCATCGACACGGCTTCTGCTTATTTCTGAAATTGGAAGTAATGCCTGAACTCCATCAATTTCAACAAATGCACCAAAACTCTGTATTGACGTTATAGTTCCTTTGATCACCATCTTTTCATGAAGTGATTTTTTTAGAACTTCTATTTGTTTATTCTTTTCTTCTTCCAAAATTGCTCTATTGGAAACGAGGATATTGCGACCCTTTTCACTGTATTCGATAATTTTAAAGGTAAGAGTTTTTCCCACATATTCTTCGGGGTTTTCAACTCTTTTCTGACCCATTTGCGAATAGGGGCAAAAAGCGCGAGATTCGCCGATTTTTATACTAAATCCACCTTTTATCTCTTTATCAACAACACCTTCTACAGGAATGCCATTTGCAAAGGCATTTTCCAGGATAGCTTTATCCGCTTTATCGCCGCTGATTTTTGTTGTAAAATGTTTTTCACCGTTTTGAGAAGAGAGGAAGTATACTTTGATAGTATCACCTTCTTCTACAGAGACATTACCATCTTTATCTGTCAATTCTGCTTTATCGAGCAAACCTTCACTCTTTCCACTCAGCTGTAGGAATATGCAGTCTCCCGATATGGACACTATGGTCGATTCTATTAGCTGTCCCGGTTCCAGTGAATTTATTTCAACATAACTCTCTTCAAAAAGAGCTGCAAAGTCTTCATTATTCTCTTCAATATTATTTTTATCCATCTTTTTATTTACTCCATAATTTATTATATCAGAATATTTATATGAAATGCTCTATCTCTATGTTTGCACGGAGGTAAAAAATCAGCAATATTTGGTTAATTTAGTACACAAATTAGAAAGGCTAGAGAAAAAAAATTAAAAATTATTCAATAATCATAACATTAGACGTATAAATTCCATATTATCATATTCTTTCCGTTTTATTTCCTGGAGCAAATTAGCTGTAAAGGTTTTGTGATGATTAATAATCTTTGCATGAACCTGAAAGATCTCTATGATATTGCTCATTGTTAATTCCTTGTTTTTTGAGGCAATTCCCGCCAGATAAAACTGCACAAATGCATAGCGCACTACCAATATAACAAAACCATCAAAAATTTCCTGACTCTCCGAAAATGGAAAATTATCCTGATATATGGAGTTCACAAGGAAGTGTTCGAAGATATAGGGTCTTTCTTCTATAAAAGGTGAGACGACAGTTTCTACGGCATCTTTATATAAGGATGCAGCAGATTTGTGAGGATTATCTTTTATCAATTCAAATTCGCTCATCAGTACACTGGTAAACCCGGCAAAAGCGGGGCTGTCAATATCATCGATAACACCAAGAGTCTCGATAACATATGAAAAGAATTCTAATCGGAATGTGTATTTGTCAGGGCCGTTGATTGGCTCATGTCGGTTTGTTTCTCTTTGAGATTTTTTTTCCAGCATTGCAGCGAGATTTAATATTCTCCTATTGATAGAACAGGACCTGTCTTGAATCGCCTCTATAGAAAGTGATCGTAATTCAGGAAGGTTCTTTACAGGGCTTTTGCGCCAGAATTTATGATTTGTATCTAATGTACTATGAACAATATGTTTTATTTCAACCATGTCCTCTTCTCTAAAACTGATAGGATCTTCATTGGACAACAGTTTTCTCACAGCCTCTGGGCAAGCCATTGAAAGTGAATATTCATAGCTTCCGTTTAACACATTGTATATTCTGGGGAAGGAATAGCAGACATTGGAAAGGTATTCTTCTCCCATATTTCGTTGAATTTCACAGAGCTTATCCTCTTCTAAAAAGGGACACCATCTCGAGTCATTAATGGCAATCCGCCCATAGTCGACATCATCGTTATAACACTCGGAACTTTTGGAGATATGTTTGGTTAATTTCTGCTTCATCATGGAATCTTTAGTGCGGGAATATTTCCGAAAAGTTCTTTTATCGATATCGATATCCCACCCTATACAGCAGCTGTCCTCGCACTCTCCGCCAATGCATTTAAAACCTTCAACATAAGAGGGCATTAGAATCTTTGTCGGCTTTTTCAAATTGCAACTCCTTCGAAATGTCTAATTTTCTAATTTTCTTCGAATCAGCTTTTTTATAGACTTTGCAACTTAATGAATATAATTCGAAAATTATTGATGTGTCTACTCTGTGTCTCGTTTAAATAGAAGTGTTTCCCAATAGGTTATACCGCTTAATCCTTCATATTTTTTAATCGAGAATCTTCTGCAGTTTAACCAAGACCTACATAATGAGCACATAGATAAAAATATTGTAAGAAGAGACTTATTCGTTTAAAATAAAAGCATTATAAAATTAAATTAATAATACAGGAGCTTTAAAAATGAAAGTAAAAATGTCAGACTTCTTACAACAACAAAAGAATAATCTGAAAAAACTTGTAAAAATTTTATCTGTAGACTTCCCCTATGTCTCAATCCTTGGAACCGATACGAAAGGGACAACTTATGTGGTGAAAAAGACCGGTGCATCGATTAATGAATCGAGGTGGGTTGAACGGGGATTTGTCGCCAGAGTGTATAACGGCATAGGGTATTCGGAATATTCTTTCAATGAAATTAACGATATGGCTGAAGTGGAAGCGGCTATCCGCAAAACGGTAAAAGATGATGTTGAATTGCTTAAAAGTGAAAATATTAACTTTCTCCAATACCCAATTATTGATGAGGTTCCTATTACAAAATCTTTTTGGGGTAACGTCGGAACACTTCCTGATAACACTTCTCCCGAAGAGATTATCAATTCGTTGACAGCGATTCTTGATAGAGGTTTGAAATTATCAGAATTAATTTTTGATATTCGAATTGTATACGATTATGCGAATATCTCAAAAATATTTATATCTAGCAATAAAGATCTGGAACAGGCATATGTCTGGTCAAACGGATATATCGTACCTATTGGAAGAAATGAAAAAGGGGTCAAATACGCCCTGAAATCTTTATCGGGATTAAAAGGTTCAGAACTCCTGGATGATATGAATAACAATCTGGAAGCAGCTGTTTCAGATACAGAAGCTCTACTCTCTTCAGAGCCGGTCGAACCGGGGGAGTATGATATTATTTGTGATACGTCTATGGCTGGATTAATCGCTCATGAAGCATTCGGCCATGGTGTAGAGATGGATATGTTTGTTAAAAAAAGGGCGAAAGCCGTGGAATATATGAATAAATCAGTAGCCTCTCCTAAAGTTCAGATGTTTGACGGTGCCAGATCTGCCATACAGGTCTCTTCTTATCTATTTGATGATGAGGGGACATTGGGAACAGACACCCAGATTATAGAAGATGGTGTATTGAAATCTGGACTATCTGATCTCCTGTCGGCTATGAAACTGGGAACAATTCCTACTGGAAACGGGAAGAGAGAATCCTTCGAGAGAAAAGCTTATGCCCGAATGACCAACACATTCTTTGGCCCTGGATCGGATTCTGTTGAAGATATGATCAAGTCTATTAAAAAAGGTTATTTACTGGAGAGTTATTCCAGCGGTATGGAAGATCCCAAAAACTGGGGAATCCAATGTGTGGCATCGAAAGGCCGTGAAATCCTAAATGGTGAGCTGACGGGTAAAGTTGTCTCTCCTGTGTATTTGACAGGATATGTTCCCGATCTTCTACGGGATATTTCTATGGTCTCTGAAAATGTTGAATTATATGGAAGCGGAGCTTGTGGAAAGGGATACAAGGAATTGGTGAAAACCTCAATTGGTGGTCCATTTTTAAAAACAAGAGGGAGATTGGCATAATGATTGATTTGATAAAAAAAACCTTAGAAAAAATAGATGTTGATCACTGGAAAATACTGGATAAAACGGTTGTCTCAAAAGAATTATTTTTCATCAGAAAAGATCTCGATATGAACCGGGCAAAAAACGTTCATACTTACGCCATTACTCTTTTTAAAAATTTTGAAGAGAATGGAAAGCAGTATACTGGATCTGCTTCAGTAAAAGTAACTTCGACTATGAATGAAGATCAGATTTTTTCAATATTTGAGAAAGGGGCTTTGTCCGCATCATTTGTCAAAAACCCTTATTATCCTATGGTAGAACCATCAGAAAAAGTTCAGCCGGAGTTTAACAGTCGCTTCGATGCAGAAGATCTTGTACCATTTTTGTCCGGCTTTAGAGATAGCCTTTATAAAAACGATAAGTTTGATAAAGGCGGTGTTAATTCTGCAGAAATTTTCATCAATAAATCTGATTTGAGATTGATTACCTCTAGTGGAATTGATGTGCAATTTAACAAGTACAAAGGAGAAATTGAACTGATTACTGATTGGAATGAAAACAATGAATCGGTTGAGCTTTTCAACATCTTCTCTTTTTCCGATTACTGTCCGGAACTAATTGAAGAAGAGGCCAGAAATCAGATAGAGAATAGTCGTGACAGAGCTTTAGCTCTACAGGCAAAAGAGCTGAAAAACATCAACATTATTCTGAGTACAGATGCAGTGAAAGATATGATGAATTTTTATGTCAACCAAAGCAGTGCTTCTACTGTTTATGAGAAAATTTCCAAAGCTACAATTGGAGAGGTTTTTCAAGGAGACAATGTATCAGGTGATCTGTTGAATATTACATTAAATCCCTTTATGGCTAATTCTCCGGATTCGACTCCCTATGATACTGATGGTTTCCCTCTATCTGAACAGGTCATATATGAAGGTGGTTTAGTGAAGAAGTTTCATGGACCTCTACAGTATACATCTTATCTCAATCTGGAACCTACTGGCAGTATTCACAATTTTGAAGTCCAGGGCGGTTCTCAATCCTATGAGGATTTTAAGAAAGAACCATATGTGGAGATTTTGAATTTTTCCGATTTTCAGATGAATTCCATGACGGGAGATTTCGGTGGTGAGATCCGCTTAGCCAGATATTTTGATGGAGAAATAATAATACCCATAACAGGAGCCTCTATATCAGAAAATCTATTTAAGGTTCACAATGAAATGTATTTTTCTAAAGAGGTGACACAACGGGATAATTATATCGGTCCGAAAGCATTAATGTTCCCCAATGGTCACATAATCGGTGAGTAGTTTAGAGGATATTTTACTGAATGTATGAATATCCCAAAACGATTTGGACTTTTGGTTTTTCTCTTGTTTCTGATCTCTGCGACTTCTCTCGAAGCCGCAGAGGATGCCCTTAACGATCTTTCAAACAGGTTGGTCTATTCTCTTGGTTCCCTGAAGGATGATGTCGTACTGGCGGTCCTGGACATGGTTTCGCATGGAATTGTTGATATGAAAGTGGGTGAAATTTCTTCGGAATATTATGCAGTCTTAAAATATGGGTTCTGACTAGTTTTTTACTCGTGGGTAATAGTTATGAAGCATTCTTTTTTTTCATTTACTATTCAAACGACGATGTCTCTATTATAGCTGCAATCTCTTTTAGCTCCTTCTTCTTTCCATAGGTTTGGATAATCAAAAAGGCATATCTTTCCTGAATTGTGACACAATATAGCTGGTTAATAGTTTGGCTACCGATAATAAGGTTCATTTTCATAATATCAAATTCCAATCCACCAATATTTTCCTTGTATGGATCTCCTGGGAAATCGACTTGCATTTGGCTGGATTGCAATAAATTTTTTGAATGAAATAAGTAATCACGGCCATTAGTGATACCGGGAAAATTTCCGACATTCTCCGCAATGATAGAAATACTGGGATTAAAATCAACAGGAGCACCTAGGGGATATTTAAACGCGACTAGAAGGTTTAGAACCTGAAGCTCAGATGCTTTAATTACAGCTTCGAGATTTTTATCATCGCCAGTGATCATCTCTCTGCCTAAATTAGCTATCCTTTCGAGAGAGTCCTTGTCCTGAATGACCCAATCTTCAGGGATCTCAATTTTAAAACCAAAAAAATCATGTGTGTATATTGTTTCTGAAAATTGTCCAAAATCTAGTTCTTGGGCTGCTAGCGCTGGTTTCATCAGAGTACCACATATACACAATAAGATTAAAATAGGAATTGTAGGTGTGTTAAATCGGAATGCTTTGATTCGGTCGTTTTCCATTTATTGCTCCAGGATATCAATAAGTATTGAATTCTCAATACACTTTTTTTCTTTTCGAATAATTTTCTTTTCGAATAATTTTCTTTATGATTAACATCTGGCATAATAGCATAACCTTTCGAATCCATAATATTCGCCGGATTGGCGTACTCTCTGCATTTTTTTGCAGAGAGTATGGCAAAAGGATTGTCAGTTTTCTTATTTATTCTTTTTTAATAATTTTTTTTCTTTTTTTTCTTTAGCCGTTAACGCCGGCTTCTTTTTAACATCTTTCTTGCCTTTATCTTTTTCACCCATGATTAAATCTCCTTAATTTATCGTATCATGAAATGTGATTTAAAACTCTATCAATAGTTGTAAATCTCTGAGTTTATATTCAGCTGAGTTAATCATAAGCGAGTGATATTGTGGTTCCAAGTTAAGGCTTTCCTTACCAACTTTAAATATTCTTATTATGATTTTCTATAAAATATCTAAAGAATAGTGATAATTTTGACAGAGAAGAATATGGCGGAGCTCAAGCCGAAAGCACAGGAACTATTTACTGTTAAAGGATTTTTCTAGCTGATTTGCAAAACGGTGCGTAGTAACACTGCTGGTCGAGATCCTAGAGGTCCGAAACATACTTAAGCGATTAGTTCTCCTTTATCTGCTTGTTGATGTCCACCTATGGTTTTTCTTCACGAATTAGCATATCCATGAATTTTTTGAACCTCTTCCGTCTGGTTTCAGGTTTCTTTGCAGACTCCAATCCGTGAGCAATTGTATAACGATTGGATTTGGTTAGTGTTATATAAAACTGTTTTGCCTTGGGCATGCTCTCAAGAGCTGCTAGAAAGTCCGCAGGAACTTTCATTTCACTAACGGTGTAGGCGTTTTTCCAACGAGCATCCGCTTTCGCTGCACGAACATGCACCAGCCCCGGCTCCTTCATCCGTCCTTCTTTTATCATGCGTTCGACATGTTCTGTATTTCTCTTAGACCAATTACTTCGAGCCCTTCTGGGAGTAATCCGTTGAAGATAAGCCTGGTCATCAAGTGATTTCTTAACACCGTCAATCCACCCCCAGCACAGCGACTCAATCACAACTTCGTTCCAGGTCACGCTCGGAATCCCTGATCCCTTCTTGAATATCTTGATTAATAGTTCGCTTTCGGTGGCATGGTTCGATTGCAGCCACTTACAAAGCTCTTTTGGAGTCTTAAAGGTCATTATATAAGGCGCATCGGGTTTAAGCATGATATTTTTTCTCCAATAGTATTGTCTTGGATATAAACCATTAGTATTTATAATACTGAATAGTTGTTACCGACATCTTTACACATTGTAAAGCTTCAAAGCATTCTATGTGATTTTTTTAATAATTTCGTACCAATGCCCATTGTCCGGTATATATTTTCTTTTGCTACTGCATTTTTTAACTAAAGATTATCTATCAATTCAACTTTTTACCAAATTGTAAGTCTATATTAATAATTACAATAATACGAGGCAAGGATGTTGAGTTTGACTTTACTATTTTTTCCATCTTTCTAATTTGGGTATTCCTGATGTGAATAGTCCAGCAATAAATCCCGGGAAACCCATTTCTTTCATTTTGCTTTTACAGAAGGATTTCATTTCCTCTGGTGTAAATTCAGGCTGAGTAAAATTGCCATTAGCATAACAGCTTCCGTATTATTGTTTTTCAGAATATATAATGGAAGTCCACTATAGAGAAAACTCCATTTGAAAAATCATGCTCATGTAAGTCTATCAATGAATAACCTAATTTTTCTATTGTTGTTTTTAAAATAACACAACGATTTTTTAGGAATAAGAAAATCAATAATTAGCAATTGACTTAAACCTAATTAACTATATAGGGATAATATTCCAGAAATAGATGACGTTTTTTGATCCCTAGGACTGGCGACATTATTGCTTTCAGGTAAATCTGTTCAGGATCTTAAACGGCTGATCCTCAACCGTAATGCAAATGACTATCTTTTTGTCACGAAGATGAAAAAGAAGTACAGCATTCGAACGGTTCAAAAAATATTCTCCGATGCCCTTGTAAAGTCAGGACTTCAAAAAAAGCCGACTTGTCATACACTTCGCCATTGTTTTGCGACACATCTTGTCGAATCCGGGGTGGATATAAAAACTGTAAAAGAGCTGCTGGGTCATAGCTCCATTAAAACGACTATGGTCTATATTAATTGGGCAGATCCGATTAGTAGAAAGATCAAAAGCCCATTATAATGCATTGCGTATAATTCCCTTTTCGGAAATATCAGTTTAAATTAAATAATCTCTCCCTGTAATGCCGACTCTTCATGAGGCATCGTTCTGTGGTATGGGCGAAAATACGTTTTGGGCGAATATTTGTACAAATCAGAAACTTTTGTCATATAAATACAGGCGTATTTTTCTACCTGCTCAGCGTAGCGGCTTTCATCATATCCTGCTCGAAGGATTTCTCCCCAATAGGGATTGAAAAAAACTTTATACTCTTTTAACCGTTCGGAGATTACTGAGTTGAGTTTATCCATTTTCTCAAAGAGCTTGTTTATATCTTTGCTGGGTATCTTTTCCCCTTCATAGCGCCTTGTATCCAGTTTATTTATTTCTATTTCCAGAATCTGTTTTTCTTTCATCAGTTTTTCAATTGCCTGTTGGATCGGTGCAGCTTTGACCAAACCCTGGATTTCTGATTCCAGGTCTCCTAATACGAGTGCCGTACGCCAGTTACATGTTTTTTTGATGGAAACAACATCTCCGTAAATATGATCTCCTAAATAGAGAATCTCGCTTCCCGAATAACCCAGATCGGCCTGAAGTTTTCCAAACCACCCACCCTGATAAATACCCTTATCAACTTTTCCTTCGTGATTACTCATCAATCCTGTTTCCGGGTCTATTTTAAGAAATCGACCCTTCCTCTCAAAAAATCGGGGTTTATCAGCAAAGGTTATAACAAGGTCAAAAAGGTCCTGCCAGGTTTTAAATTTCTTCAAGTGAGGGTTTATTGCCAAATCGAGCAGTTTTCTCGAATACTCATAGTCGGAATTGGTGATTATCATCAGTTTTTTTCCATAGTCGACATATCTTTCGAGCATTTTGGAAACATCGGGGTCACTAACGACATATTTTTCAATATTTCCGATAATCCGCGATTTTATGCTGTCATCCTGATGGAGAAGATCTATACAGTGGTTCACATCGTCGGCAATCTGGTGATAAGCGGGAATTTCTACACCTTCGCTTTTAAGTTGAACCAGTTGAGAAAAAAGAACACCGTTGGATATAGCAAAACTTGTATCGAGGCTTTTAAAGTCCGGCGAACGCAAATCGATAGCCATCTCCTGATAAATTTCTTTCTGCTGATGATAGTCGAGTTGTTTTAACCCGTGAAAGGCAATTTTTACTTTTCCGTGTCGGCTGACTTGAAGTAAGTTCCCGTTCCGAATATCTATTATCAAACCGACTATGGCGCGATTAAAATCAAATTCAAGATTTGCGATAGTCTTGGGATAATCAAATTGATCTACCAGCCTTTGGGCTGCCAGCTGATGAGTTAGCTTTTCAAATTCCTCTGTGTGATAGCGCACCAGAGTGTAATCCATATCAAAGCCGATAATTTTTATGTGTTTCATATTTAAAACACGATTTATAAAGATTGACATACAGTTACTTTAATCCCCCCTAATATCTTTTACAAGTAGTTCAAATTTGCCATAATCAAATTATGTTGATTTTACTCTCTCCGACGAAACAAATGGACTTTACCAGGACCGATAAATATAAAGAAAATAATGAACCTCCTTCTTTTAATAAAGAAGCTTTTTTACTGAATAAGGAATTGAGGAATATTAATCGCGAGTCTCTTATCAATATGATGAAAATCAGCGACAAACTCGCAGACTCAACACTCTCGGATATTGAGAATTTTACCAATCAATCCGGGGAAAAGCGATCAGCACTATTTGGCTATTCTGGAACTGTTTTTCAATGGATAAAATCACAAAATTTAAGAGATGAACATCTGACATTTGCATCGAATCATCTTCGAATTCTATCAGGTATGTATGGCGTTTTAAAACCACATGATCGCATATCTAAATACAGACTGGAAATGAAAACGCCTTTGGCTGTGGGTGAAAATAAAAATCTCTATTACTTCTGGAAACAGAAAATAACAGATTTCCTTATTGAAGAGGATCAGCCCATTATCAATATTGCATCATCTGAATATAGTAAGGCTGTTGATAAAAAGCGATTGAATCATCCTATGATCTCAGTTCAGTTTAAAGAGCGAGAGGGAAATAGGATCAGAACCGTGGGGATGTACTCTAAAATGGCTCGTGGTATGATGACTGGAAAGATAATTAGAAACAAGACTGAAGATCTGGAAAACCTGAAAGAGTGGGATATCGACGGGTATCATTATGATATAGAACTCAGTAGTGATTCTGATTGGGTTTTCGTGAATACTAGGAGCTGAATTTGTTAAAAAAATATGTGCAGAAATGGAAAGAGAAAAAGCTCTTCGACAAAGTTTCCGATTTAGTTTTTGTCCTTCTGATAATAGCCTTAATGATTCCTCCCAGCAGAACGGCAATAATGGTCTCTGTCAAAAGAGTTATAGCCTTCGCACCCCGAGCTATAAAAGTTGAGGAGAGAGTTTCTATTTCGGAAGACAGTTTTCACTGGGAACTTGCAGATCTTCAGGGACAGGAAGCCAATGTCACAGACTTTTCCGGAAAAACTCTGTTCATTAATGAGTGGGCGACCTGGTGTCCCCCCTGTATTGCGGAAATGCCCAGTATTCAGAAATTATACGATGAGTTGAAAGACGATGAGGATGTCGCTTTTCTATTAATCACCAATGAAAACAAGGATGTAGTTGTGAAATTTATTGAAGAGAATGATTATTCCTTTCCTGTATATCTGGCACGTTCCAATACACCTCAATCATTATTTTCACCTTCAATTCCGACAACATTTCTTGTTTCTCCTGAAGGCGAAATCGTTTTGAAAGAGGTGGGTTCTAAAAAATGGCATGGCGAAAAGACCATAGAACTCATAAGGTCTTTGAAAAATTAATATGGAAGATAAAAGAGATCTATTAAAGGATGAGCCTTTTTCATGGCAGATTTTAAAAAATGAAAAGGCCTTTGTTTTCTGGAAAAACAGAAACATCAAAACTATAACAGGCAAAGACTTTTTAAAGCTGGAACGAGTTTTAGAAACTGGTGATAACTACTCAATTCAATTGTTCCTGGCAAAAGTAACAGGTCACTTTAAACATTAAACTGCCCCGGAGTATGTACCCCGGGACAGATCTATTGTTTTATTTTAGTATTCTATTCCGGCAGCCATTACATTGGCGGGATCGAAAGCGTGACAGGGAGTCACTCCATAAACCATACCGCAGTCACATTTTCCGGAAAATGTTTCCATTTCGAATTCTGATCCACAATTGGAACAATCTATTGTCAGAGGAGCAGGCATGGGCTGTTTGTCAAAACCCATCATTCGGACTTTATCCACCACCTGTTTCCCATTTTCAAAACTTCCTGAACATCCGTCGTGCATATAATATCTCCTATGTTTTTATGTAAATTTTCTATTTAAAACTATCAGAAGTCAGGATCTCTCCGCGTCTTAAGCTGGACCTGAGGTTCTGAACTTTCTGATCGACTGCTTCAATTTCATGAAGCATGGATCTCTCTTCATCAGTGGTTTCTATGATTTTGTGAATACCACCGTTTTTTATAACAATTCTCTTATCTCCCAGTAGAGCGAGCATCGGATCGTGTGTTGCCATAAGAACGATTTTATCCTGAGAGAGAAGGAAGGAAAGAGCTTTCTTTCTATCTATTCCCGCATTCTCAATTTCATCGATCAGAATAATGGGTGACTTGCTCAATATGGCTGTATCGGAGATCATCAAAGCTCTCGACTGCCCCCCGCTCAGGCTAGTGATGGGTGTGGTTAAGTCAAACTTTTCACCGGCCAGATCATTGGCGCATGTTATAATTTTCTGGATGATGTCCTCTTTGTTTTCCACCATGCGGCTTTCTGCGTGAAGATCTAAAAACTCCGCCACAGTTAGGTCCATAACAAAGTTCATATTCTGTGACAGTTGCGCCACCAGCTTATCCGATGTGGAGAACCGCCATTTGTAATCCGGTTTCTCGTTGTTTATTAATATTTGTCTCGATGTGGGTGTGTCTTTCTGAGCTACCCATTCTATGTCTCCGAGAAGTCTGCTTTTTCCTGATCCTGTGGGGCCAACTATGGCGATTATTTCTCCGGTACTTATGGTAAACTCTCCGAAGGATT
Organism: Spirochaetaceae bacterium; assembly: GCA_016744925.1. Lineage (GTDB taxonomy): Bacteria > Spirochaetota > Spirochaetia > DSM-2461 > DSM-2461 > Spirochaeta_F. Next base: position 12,399 of record JADGDJ010000027.1, on the reverse strand, counting down.
CCGCTTCTCCCGATTTGTTCGTCCCACCGATTATGGTCAGGGATTGTACATCATTTTTATCTTCTCCGAGAAAGCTGAGCATCTGTTTGATGTATTCCTCAAGTCCTTTTACTATAGACTCCGAGTCGAAGGCCATATCCTCTTTTTCCTCTTCAGAAAAAGTGGCCAGATATTCTTCAATGGTCATCTCTTCTTTCCCTGAGATGTCGAAGTTGTTCTGCTCAAGATAAGAACCGGCGAAGGCATACTTTTCCAGGAGATCTTTAATACTGGTATTTTTCATATTCACCTCTATTGCTCAAGATTAATCTTTCGGACATTGCCCATTTGAAACTCTTCACCGATTCTTGTCTCTCCGAGACAGTAGGAACAGAGTGCTGCAGGCATTGAAAATCTAAGTTGTTTTCCCTTTAGGGAGTCTGTATCCAGTTCTTTATCATAGAGAAGGGTAGACAATTCAAAACTTCCCTGGCCCGTAAGACCATTAACATGCATAACCACCGCTTTGGGGTTCACAGTATTCACTCTTGATGCAAATACTTCCCGTTCAGCCTGAGAGACAATGTCTCCTTTGGTAATGACGACGATGTCGGCGCTTTTGAGCATTGGACCGATCTTCCTCGGTGTATTGATTCCACTCAGATTGTCGATAACACAGATAGCTTTAATCTCTTTTATATAAGGAGAACATCGGTTACAGAGCCCGGCCGACTCGCTGATAAGAACATCGAATTTCTCTTTTTGTCCCCAGGCAAATGCTTCTTCTATATTGCTGACAAAATAGTGGTCTGGACAGAGGCCTCCCGAGAGTCCCTTTCTGACTTTAATTCCTGCTTTTTCATAGAGGATATCATCGTCTGTATAGAGACAGTCGAATTTTATAACTCCTACATAAATACCCTGTTTCTGGTAAGACTCGATTGTTTTAAGGATTACAGCTGTTTTACCCGATGAAGGGGGTCCCGATACGGTTACGAGATTCATGCGATTTGCTCCTTTGAACTTTTGTCGAAAAGTTCCATACATTCAGTGATAAGGCTTCCTATATCATTCTCTTTAATATAATCCCATCCGATCCACATATAATTGCTGTCTTCAAATTTGTTGTCTACTTCTGCATTTGTTGAAGGGAATCTTCCCTGATGAGCCAGTATTTCTCCTACGGCTTTTGAAGCGAAAAAGTCGACGATCGGTTGAAGTTCCTTTTCTTTCTCGGCTTTGGAAAGCATAAAGATCGGACTTATTATTGCTCCATCTTTTGGCCATACTGCTGTGAGAGGACCTTTTCCACCAGTCATTCTTGTAAAGAAAGAAGGCATTATAGTCACAACCGGTCTATTACCTTTTTTCTTATCGCTTTTAACCATCTGCGAGGGGTGCATATCTTCAAGCAGGCTTCGTCCCAGTTTTTCCACACCTTCTTTTCCATATTTTTTATGAATGTTTAAAAGAATGGCGTTAAAGAGGTCGAAGTCCCCAATAGGGAGTGATACGGAGTTTTCAAATTCCGGTTTTAAAATATCTTCCCAGCTCTCCGGTTTCTTTCTGTCTCCCAGTTCATCCATATTGACGAGGAACACAGCTGGTACTGTTCCGATAATGCTGTAGTGCTTTTCAGGGTCGAATATATTCAGCCCTTCAAAATCGCTGTTAACTTTTATATCACCGGTCATATCTTTGAAAAATCCCGTTTTCCTGTGATGACCGATTTTTTTCTCATCGAAGAATAAGTCGAAACCCGCAGAGAGGAAGAGGTCCGGCAGATCTTTTTTTGATTCAATGTTCAGAATGTGTTTTTCCACCCATTCCAATCCAAGAGATGCCGCCTGCAGCTGATAATTAAGAGCTGTTCCTGTTTTATCTGTATAGTCTCGTGCAAATTTTTCAAATTGTTCCATTAGAGGAATTCGAACGGGACAGGGGAGAAGACCCATAATACTGAGTGACTCACCATTTAGGGCTGTTTTTGTCTTTATCGGACCGCTTTGAAGAGTTACATCTCCCACTGTGCGGGCGCCTTCAATCGACTCGTGTAATATATTCATAAAACTTTCAGAACTTAAGCCTTTAAGCATTAGTGCCGTCTTTAAGTTTATTGTTTTTCCAAAACTGTTTCTCTTCTCGGGGTCTCCCATCTGTGGAAATCCTCTGGAAACAAAAACTTCGATAGTTTCGGGATAAGATTCTGTTATCTCAAATAATGTATCATCTATAGAAAGGGCAAAATCGCTCATATATATTCTCCTCGCCGAGTCGGTACGAAGTCCCGATCAGGCTGTTTGTAATCTTTAGTCATTCTGTGAACTAAACATACTATTTTTTATAGAGAGATAAATTGACTCAGGTCAAATTCATGTATTTTTTTTAAAAATAATTTATAATGAATTTATGGACATCAATATTTCTCTGGAAAAATCGGAGCTGTTTTCCGGTTTATCCTCTCAACATCGCGAAGAAATTAAACAGTCCGGAAAAGAAGTTGCTCTTGAAAAAGGGAAAACCCTTTTTCGTGAAGGAGAACCGGGTCAGTCTTTTTTCCTACTGCTGGAAGGCTCAATCAAATTATTTCGAATGTCAGATGAGGGCAGAGAGATCATTGTTAAAATACTGACAGGAGGGGAGATTTTTGGTGAGGTTGTTCTGTTTGTAAATGACAATTATCCCGTGTCATCCATTGCTCTGGAACCTTCCAGTATCTTCTCAATCCCTATCACAGCCTTTCACAAGCTAATGGAGGAAGAATCCTTTCGAAACGAATTTATATCTGTGATTATGAAAAAACAGAGATATTTATCAAATAGGATTCATTATCTCTCCGCTTATGATGTTGAAGATCGCTTTTTTAAATTCCTCTATGAGAATTATGGCAGGCAACAGGTCTATTCCATAAATTTATCAAAAAAAGACCTGGCTTCCGCCATTGGAACAATACCGGAAACCTTTTCCCGGCTTATCAGTCGTCTTAAAAAGAGGGGGATTATTCGCTGGGAAAAAAAAGAATTGGTTTTAGATAAGAAATTTTGGGATGTTTATGAGCAGGAATAATTTTTTTTTGACAATATAATAAGAAGAAGGTAAATTTAAACTGATGTTTTCCAACCATTTGCAAACAAAAGTAGAAGGATTTACAGACTTTATCAATCTGTATATTAACTCATTGAATTCCTATGCAGAATTTTCAAGCAGCACTAAAGACAGAAAAAATATTCTTAATACTTTTTTTCTGGGAAAATCTCTCTCCGTCACTTCCCGCCTGGAAGAGGTTCTCGATCATTACAATGCTAAAAATAATAAGGATTGGGCTGCTTTTCGCGAGAATATTTCGACTTTAAAACTTTTTACAAATATTTCCTATATAACGCTTCATCTAAAGTCTGCATCTCCCCAGTATAAACTGCTCAGCGGCATTGATGTTTTTCTCAATGAAACCGATCAGGTTCAGGACAGTTTTTACTCAGCTTTAAAAATTACTTTTCACGACTACCTTAAAATCGCGAAGAGAAATGGGCTTGATTACAATTCTGATAAAAAAACCGATTTAAATTTTTCTGTTGATTTTCCCGAAGGACAGCTGGAATCGACTTTGAAAAAGAGAAGAATAGACTCTCCGGAGAAAGTTATAGTCAATTTGGCAACCAGTTATCTCAATCTGGCCAGTGAAAGTGACTTATTGGTAAATGATACCTTTAAAGATGTTAAAAATTTTTGTGAAATTGTTCCCGATACGGTTAATGAAAATAAATTGAGGATCCTGGAAAATAAATTTCATAATCTTCAGAGCCTCTACGATACCTATATCTCCAATAGTGATATTGAAGACCTCGATAGCGACCTGCGCCTGATACGGGGGCATGCTTCAATCGTCTATCACCTTCTCGAAGCTTCCACCAGCCTGATCCATTATTATGAACGGCATATGATGAGTTTGGAAGGAGGTAAGGAGAAGCTCTATAAACCTCCAATCAGCTCTAAGGGGATTCTCGGTCTTCTTTTTAATTATTATATCAATTACGCTGAAGAATTTCTCAATGGCGGGGTTAAACTCTGCCGTAATGTTATAAAAAAGTATGCAGAAGAGGGAAATGTTGCTGTTAAGGTTCCCGGATACAGGGGCTTTCATGTACGACCTTCAACACTTGTTTCAAAAGTAGTACAACACTATGGCAGTGATGTGTTTATGATAGTCGGTGACGAGAAGTACAACGCCTCTCTTCCCATGGATCTCTTCAGAGTCAATGAGAAGATCAATGCGGAGAAAAGGAGAAATCTGGCGAATAACATCTGTTGTCTCCACTCTACAAATGACCCGGAATGTGCAGCAAATTTTGAAAAAGGGCTCAAAGAGATTTTTCATGAACTTCTGGAAGAGAACAAAATTATTAATTATTCAACGGAGTTTTCACTTCCGGAATTAAAGGCTATCAGCGAAGAGACTCTTGGAGAATTCGCAAACCGGGCGATCGCCTTTCTGTTGGCACAGGGCAAAATTGATTTGAAAACCGATATGAAAGTTGTTTTTCAGGGTGACAAGAGAGTACTGGCCGACCTGGAAATTTTGGCTAATTGCGGTTATGGGGAAGATAGTTACGGCAATAATATCGTATTGCCTAAAGAACTCTCCTACATCAGACGCTGATCAGCCTTTTATTTTAAAAACATTTTTCAGATAGGTAAGAAATTTCTCATCTTTACACATCCCTTTACCCGGACTGTCACTGAGTTTGGCTACGGGACGTTCGTTGCAACTGATTATTTTCATCACGATCTGAAGCGGTGTTATCCCTTCCAGGTCATTGGTCAGGTGTGTTCCGATACCAAATGCCACTTTTATATAGGGACCTAGTTGATTCTTGATGTTGGTCGCTTTCGTAATTGTCAGATCATCGGAAAAGATCAGTGTTTTTGTTTTGGGATCAATATCCAACTTTTTGTAGTGATTGATTATTTTCCAGGCCCAATCTATCGGCTCACCCGAGTCGTGCCGCACTCCATCGTAGAGCTTAGCAAAATAAAGGTCAAAGTCGTTGAGAAAGGCATCGATACCATAAGTATCGGATATGGCAATTCCCAGATCTCCTCTGTATTCGTTGACCCAGGATTGAAGCATTTTTTGTTGAGACTTTATCAACGGAACATCGTTCTGCCCGGCTCCAGCCATTATGAATTCATGAGCCATTGTACCAATGGGGGTCAAATTATATTTCATAGCAAAATAGACATTTGAAGTTCCCGTGAAGTGAGGGAGATCCTTCAGTTTGTTTAATATTGTTCCCTGCCAGAGAAAACTGAAACGCCGTCTTGTTCCGAAGTCTGAAAAAGGTAAGCCCGATGCCAGAGCTTCTTCAAATTTTGTATTGAGCCGGTTCAGTCCGCTTTGAACAATGGGATTATTGTCATTGGATGGGTTGTAGATGATATGGTATGTCTTCTCAAAATAGATCTGATTGATTATTGCCAGAATGGGAACCTCAAAGGGCAGAGTAAGATACCAGGGACCTTTTACTGAAACCTGAAGCTCTCCGTCATCATCAATCCACAGGTGTATGTGCTTTCTGTTCGGCTGATACAATTCGAGAAAATCGATAAAATCCTTTTGCATAAAAGGGATAGTTTTCAGGTAATCCAATTCTTCTACTGTAAACCTGAGAGTACAGAAATTATCTACTTCAGCATTGATCTCTTCGAGAATCTCTGCTGTCCAGTTTGCACTATTGCGGCATTTGAAAGAGTATTCCACAGTGGACGTTGAGAATTGATGCAGCGCAGTCTGCATCATCGTGAATTTATATAAATCGGTATCGAGAAGACTTTTAATTATAGACATTCTATTTCCTGTTCAGGCGGTGTGCTAACAATATACTAACAAAATGATATAAGTACTATCAATTATTCCTTATCAGAAATAATTTCATCTTGTAGAGCATGGCTGATCTGATCCCACTCTCTCTTTAGAGTCGTTTTACATTTCTCATACTGGTGCAAAGCATCACTTTTATGTCCCTGCCAGGCATATAATTCCATCAACCGGAGGTGAACCTGTTCAATATTTTAAAGATGATTTGCCTAAACCTATTTGTCAAATTTGAAGTGAATGGATTTACTCCACAAGGGGAAGCTTTCCTATCTTCAGTATTTTCAAAATTACAGTTTTCTTAACAGCCTTACTAAAATAAAATCCCTGCATGCTATCGCAATTCCGCTCTTTGAAATAATCCCATTCCTCTTTCGTTTCAATCCCTTCTGCCACATAACCCATTTCAAGGGCATCGGCCAAATTGATTATGGAATTGACAACTTTTCTGTTGTTGGGGTCGTGTAGTTTAGAAACAAAAGACAGGTCTATTTTTAAGATATCCGCCGGGAGATTTGCCAGGTAATTGAGCGAAGAATATCCCGTGCCGAAGTCATCAACCATTATCTCGATGTCGGGTAATTTTTCTTTTATCTTATTCATTTTATTAATTGTCTGGTCTGGGGCCTGCATAATTCCCGTTTCTGTTAACTCCAGCTTCAGGTTGGCGGGATTACATTTGGTTCTTTTTATAACATTTGTTATGTAATCAACTATATCGGGCTGATCAAACTGGATTGTCGAGAGGTTTACCGAGGCGTAGAGATCGGGATAGCCTATTTTATTCCACTCGGCGAGATCCTTACAGCATTTCTCGAAAACCCATGCCCCGATGGGGATGATCATATTGGTTTCTTCAGCTATGGGAATAAATTTCCCCGGTGAAATAAATCCCATAAAGGGGTGATACCACCGCAAAAGAGATTCGACTCCTTTTATTTTTCCATTACGATCGACAATCGGCTGATAGTGAAGCTCCAGTTCATTGTTGGCTAGTGCTTTACTCAATCCCTGTTCCAATTCCCAACGCTCATTGATTTTCTGGATCATCTCTTCTGTGTAAAAGGTGTATCTGTTTTTTCCGGAATTTTTTGCAGCGTACATCGCCAGGTCAGCTTTTTTAGTCATTTCATTGACGTTGTTATCGTCATCGGAAATGATGACAACTCCGACACTTACACCGACATTAACAGTCGCTGAGGATTGGTTCTCCAACTTGAGATAATAGGGAATTCTTATGGTATTCAGAATATTCTTCGCCACTTTTCCCGCATCTTTTTTTTCTTTTATTTTTCTCAGTAGAACGAGAAATTCATCACCGCCCAATCTGTATACGGAATCGCTTTCTCTCAGACAGTCGTGCAGTCTCTTCGCTGTTTCTTTTAGCAGCAGATCACCAGCATCATGACCGAGGGTATCATTGATATTTTTAAAACCGTCAAGATCGAGAAACATCAGGCTTCCCAGTTGATAATCTACTTTCTGTTTCTGGAAATGCTCCGCCATCTCTTTTTGAAACAGGTCCCGGTTGCCTAGATTTGTCAGCTTATCAAAATAGGCCAGTTTCCTCAGCTTGCGCTCGGCATTTTTTCTCTGCGAGATATCTCTAATGATGCAGGTCAGGGTACGTTCATTGTAGTCTTTGGTATTGCCGAAGGATATCTCCATAGGTGAAATCCCTCTATTCTTGTGTAGGCCTAAAATCTCAAGTGAGTTATCCATTCCCATCTTTTCCCTGTCGGCACTGTCGATATAAAAATACTTCTGCATATTTTTTTCATATCTCTTCAGAATTTCAGGAGGGAAGAGAAGAGAGAGGTTCTGATTGAGAACTTCATCAGTCCTGTATCCGAAAATGGACTTTACTGCTGAGTTGGAATAGATGATTTTAAAACGCTCATCAATTCTGAGGATAACTTCATTTACGGTTTCAGAGAGAGCATTGTAGTTGCTTTCCACTCGGTGTAAACGGTTTTTCAAATCATCTTTGGACCTGATGTCTCTCAGGACAAGTCCGAATATGGTCTCACCATCTTTGACATATGCTTCGAGGTGACCCTCAAGAGATATAAGGTCGCCGTTTTTATGTCTGCATTGCAGAAGAATAAGGTTTTTTTCAATTTGTGATTCAAAATAATGCTCCAGAACAGGTTTGTACTCGTGCATTAAGATTGAAAAAATTGATTTTCCTATTATTTCGTTTTGATCGTATCCAATTAGTGATTCAGCCTTACTATCTGAGTATAGAATCGGACCGTCTCTGGATATTTCTATGAGAGAATCTAGACTTCTGCCAACTATTGTATAAAAATCCCGTTCAATCTGAGTTTTTGATTCCATATTATAGTTAATCTTTTTGAGAATTATACTGAACTTGTTATCAAAAAGAGTCGTTTCCGGTTGATTTAAAAATTCTAAGAGGACCCGCGGGTTTGCTCTATTCAGATCTTTGTACTGATTGATCAGCAGGGAGACATTGTCAATTTTATTTTCAAGTGATCCCATCAGGTCATCGAGCAGGACCGGGTTATTCAATCTCAAAAAAAATCACTCCGTTTATACACTTATTGTTCATTTGTTCTCTTGAGAATTTAGTAGATAAAATACTACGATTTCCCTTATTATAGAGGGATGAAAATTGTATTTTTTACACATCTAACATCAGAATTCTCTCAATTGATCAGTCACTTGCCAGAGATGTACCCACAACATGAATTTTTCTTTGCGGGCAGTAAAGAAGAATACAGAAATTCCCTCGTCGACTGCAATGTTCTCATTTCTGGAAATCCTACGGATTCGGAAATGGAAATAGCAGAAGAACTTGCTTTAATTATCGTTCCATATGCAGGCATATCGCAATTGAATTTTTCATATCTTAATAAAAGAGGGATCATTTCTGCCAATAGTCATGGGAATTCATTGGTTGTTGCGGAACGAGCTTTATCTCTAGCCCTCGCCTGTACTGGCCGAATTGTAGAATTTCACAATGATCAGAAGATGGGGAACTGGCACAGGACGGGAGACCCTCACAATCCATTTGATTACTGGTTTTCACTGTTTGGAAAAAAGGTGTCTATTCTCGGAACAGGGGCAATCGGTTGTTCTATTGCAGCACTTTTGAAAGGTTTTCAATGTCATATTAAAGGATTCAGATATAGTTCCTGCGAGATTCCCGAGAATTTCGAATCTGTCACCACAAATCTTGAAGAAGCTTTAGAATTTGGAGATCTTATTTTTATAGCTTTACCCATAACGGATAAAACAAAAGAAATTATTTCAGCAGAAAAGATTTCTCTTTTGAAAAATAAATTCATTGTCAATGTGGGAAGAGGTCAGCTTATCGAAGAACGTTCTTTTTATGCGGCACTGAAAGAGGGTGAAATAAGAGGTGCGGGAATTGATGCCTGGTATGATTATCCTTCGAAAAAAAATTTGTACACAACGGGCTCGACTCTTCCTTTCTGCGAATTGAGTAATGTCGTCATGTCGCCTCATGCGGCAAGCCATACACCTGAAGGAAAATCCGGTCAGCTCATCAATGCTTTAGAGGTTCTTGAACACTATCTGAACTGTGGAGAAGTTTTAAATAGAATCAGTGGAGATTATTAGAGTCTGGTCTTGATAATCTCTTTGATCTCATCTTTGGTAAATTGTATAGGATTATTTTTATTGCCCGATGCTGTTGCTATTTTTTCCAAGTCCGTTTCGACAATTCCGAATTGAGATAGTCTGGGAATTTTAAAATCTACCAACCACTGATCCATCAACTGGCAAACAGCGAAAGCGGGTTTTTCATCAGGGGATACAGAACTGTTCTTTTTTATATACCGCCCCAGATTTTCCAATTTTACTATTACAGACTGTTTGGGATCATCCATATGTAATCGCGTTATGGTTCGCCGCATCACTTCCGGCAGTAGTGTTCCACAGGCAATCCCGTGGGGAATTGGATAAAATCCACCCAGAGGACCGGCTATACCGTGTACAGTTCCCAAGCCGGCATTGGCCAGCGTTATTCCCGAAATGTAGGCGGCAAAAGCAATATAGCCCATCTGCTCGGAATCGCGATTTTCAGACAAACAGAGTTCAGAAAAATTCTCAATAAAAAGAGTTAATCCTCTCCATGCCAGAGCATCTGAAAGGATATTGGCACCTGTGGAAATATATGATTCGAGTAATTGGCAGAAGGCATCCATTCCGCAGGAACCCATAATTTCTGAGGGACAGTGAATATACAACTGAGGATCAATAATTATCTGCTGAGGGATATAGTTGTCGTGTCTGAGGGATTTTTTATATCCCTTTTCTCCCTGCCTGCATATTACGGCATTTTTAGTCGCTTCGCTTCCCGTTCCTGCCGTTGTGGGGATTGCTATCATAGGGAGAGTCTTTCCGTTGGGCTGTTTCGTTCCCACACCCTCCAGAAAATCTTCGACCGAGCCTTCACAACAGCACATGGCGGCAATAGCTTTTCCCGCATCGAGAGCGCTTCCTCCACCAACGGCAATGACAGTTTGAATCTTTCCTTTAACTTCTGCAGTGATGGAGTCAATTGTTTCGGGATCCGGTTCTCCAGAGATTGTTCTTTGGAATTTTACGGATTTTTCTATACTTTTGAATTGGGCTGTTTTCCGGAATGAGTTCCCACAGACAAGAAGAGCTTCTTCCAGGTTTGTGTTTGTTAGAAGTTTGGAAAATTCATCATTTCCGAATAAAAGTTTTCCACTGCCCAAATAGCTGAAATTCTCTATCATATTTTTTGGTCCTCTTTAGTCAGATCACCTGTATCAAATTTTCATACTGTTCTATCAGCTGATTGTAATTTTCTCTATAATTTTTGATAGCAAAAGGCAGTTTCTTTAACAGATCATCTGCTGTCATACCGTCTTTTCCTCTCTCTTCCGCAGTGAGGTCACCGGCTACACCATGGATAAAAACGGCACTCTTCACCGCATCGCTCAATGCCATGCCCATACCTGTAAAAGCTCCAATGATTCCTGTGAGGATATCCCCCGAGCCAGCAGTTCCCATACCGGAATTCCCCGACATATTAATAAAAACTTTTCCATTGGGAAAACCGATCATGCTGTGGGCACCTTTCATAACGATAATGGCCTGATATAATTCTGTACAATTTCTCAGAACCTGAATGGGGTTTCTTTTAATCTCTTCAATAGAAATTCCACAGAGCCTTGATAATTCTCCAAGATGGGGAGTCAGTATGGGGTAATCTTTTTTATGGGATATCAGCTCCGGTCTTCCCGCAATGGCACTGATAGCATCGCCGTCTATGATAAGTGATCCCTCGTGCCATTGTATAAAATCGGTAATTACTCGTGCTGTTTCTTTATTGAGTGAAAGGCCCGGTCCGATTATAACAGCATCTGATTTTATAGCTTCTCTTTTCAGTTTTTCCAGGCTGGATAAAGCCAGGCTCTTTTCAAAAGTTTCCTGCATCGGTAGAAAAACAGATCCGGGTAATGACGATGCCAGAAACGGTACCATAGAAGCGGGGGTCGCCAGTCTGCTGAAACCTCCACCACTTTTCATTACAGCAGATGCGGCAAAAACAGGGGCTCCGTAATATGAACCAGCTCCAGAAATGGTAAGGATATCGCCGAATGTGGTCTTGTGGCCCATCTCATCTCTCGGGGGTAGTGACGGGCAGATATTCAGTTGGAGTTGAAAATCTTCAGAATCATATATTTCCGGAGGAAAGGATATTCGCGACAGATGCAACCCACCGTTATGAGAGTATCCGGGATACAAAATATTGCCTGGTTTTAAAGCTCCGAAGCTTATGGTGTGGGAGGCAATTATGGCGGATCCCATTACCTGACCCGTATTGCCATTTATACCTGTAGGTATATCTATGGAAAAGATAACTTTTTTCGAATCGTTGATAGTCCCTACAAAATCTTTCAGAGCCCCTGAAATCTCTCTGTTCAGTCCTGTTCCCAGAAGAGCATCGATTATATAATCCGTTTCTCCGAGTTCTTTATCCAATCTCTCTTTTGTAAAGATCTGTATAATCTCTATGGGATAGTTCTGAAGAATCTTGTAATTCTCCAATGCCGATCCTTTTAGTTTCTCAGGCGAGCCATTGAGTAGAACGAGAGGGGCACCGCCTTCAGAATAAATCAGCCTTGCAAGAGCCAGGCCGTCGCCTCCGTTATTACCGGTTCCGCAGAGGAGTAAACAATTATTGCCTTCTATGCAGATCTTCTCCCGGATAATGCGACAGGCAGCGTTCGCGGCGTTTTCCATTAGGATCATCTCGGGAATTGCGTAATCTTCTATAGCTATTTTATCCATTGCCGAAGCTTGAGAGACGGTGACTATTTTCATCTTTTCCTATTTTTGTTCAGTCAGTCCGGCGTATTGAAACATTTCTGCCATTACCCACATAAAGTTGTTGTTTTCAGTTGGAACAAGAAACTGGGAAGTATCGATTGTTTCATCGTTTTCAGCAATCAGAGTCACCTCTTTTATGCTCACTACAGGATATATTTTATCCTTATTGAAATTTCTGGCTATATCTATATATG
>JADGDJ010000256.1 GCA_016744925.1 Spirochaetaceae bacterium | reverse complement strand
AGCCCGACAACGACGTTGAGTCCCAGCCCCAGAATGACATAAATCAAAGCTGTAGTAATAATACTGGTATGGTACATGGAAGCCAGAAAAGGCAAGGCGACAAGCATGAGACCTATAGCTATCAATCCCGGAAGTTTGTACTGACTTGTTTTAGCAAGAACAACCTTCTTTAAAGCTCCGCTATTTTCTCTGGTGGATCCACCTTTCTCTTTTCTGTCGAGAGCCCATCTCCAGACAAAGGATAAAATAAAGGCTCCGACACCGACAATAGCGAGATTCTTCCATCGCCATATAACTGTATCTGTAATTGTATTAACTTTGAGCACCATTATGGGAAATGTAAGAAACATAAACCACAAGGACATCAGTAATGATTTTTTTATTTCACTTAGTTTAAACACTATTTCACTCTCTCTCTTATTAAACTTTTTCAGTTGTCTTTCGACCTAGCAGACCGGATGGTTTGAATATCAGAATGACAATGAGAATGATAAATGCAAAGGCATCTTCATAATCACTGGAGATATATCCCGTTCCGAAACTCTCGGTAATTCCGAGGACAAAACTACCCAGAACAGCTCCGGGAATACTTCCGATACCACCGAGTACGGCAGCGACGAAAGCCTTGATTCCGACAATAAATCCGATATAGAAGTTGATCTGACCGATTTGAGAACTGATCAAAACGCCACCGATCGCAGCAGTAGCCGAACCGATTACGAATGTTATGGAAATGACTCTGTTTATATTGATACCGACAAGCTGAGCCATCTCTCTGTCCTGAGCTGTGGCACGCATGGCTTTACCGGTTCTGGTAAACTTGATAAGAAAAGTCAATAAAACCATTACAACAGCTGTTGTTACGAGAATCAGGAATTGATTTGTGCTGAGAATAGATTTTATCGGTTCAAGAAATTTAAATTCCGGAAGGAGATCCGGAAAAGGGAGAAAGTCTGATGTCTGCGCGAGCAAAACATAGTTCTGAAGAAACATCGACATACCTATTGCACTGATTAAAGCTGAGAGTCTCGGTGCTTTTCTCAAAGGAGCGTATGCTATTTTTTCAAGTGTTACACCATAAGCTGCCGAATAGACAACTGCTGCCGTTATGGCAATCATAAACGTTACAACCGGATCTATACCGTACATACCGAGAACACCACTTACGATTAAAGCCGTAAATGCTCCGATCATGTATATTTCACCATGAGCGAAGTTAATGAGTTTTACAATACCATATACCATGGTATAACCAAGTGCGATAAGTGCATAGATACTTCCACGAGTCAATCCACTTAATAAATACTGAAAGAAAAAATTAAATTCCATTTATTTTCTAATAACCTTTTTACCTTTTAAAAATTGAAAAGGGATTGCCCCCCGAAAGAGGCAATCCTTTGAAAGATTTCAGTGTATGAATTATTTTAATTCTACGTAAACACCGTTCTGAACCTGATAAATTGCAAAACCAACACCGATGGCATCACCTTTTTCATCAAAACTTATGCTTCCAAGGGGAGTATCGACATAGTTGCTTCTCAAGGCATTAGTAATGTCTGCATACTCTACAGAATCTGCAACGTCGATGGCGTTAACCAGAGCGAGGGCTGCTGAATATGCATTGAGGAAGAAAGCACCCGGTGCCTCACCATATTTGGCCTGATGAGCTTCAACAGCTGCGATGGCGAGAGGATTAGAAGTTGTATCGATAGGACCAGTTGCATAAACACCTTCGGCATATTTAGAGGCGACTTTGATGAATGTATCATCTTTAACACCGTCGTCTGAAAGGAAAGCGAGGTTCATATCTTTTTTCTTCATCTGAGTGATCAGCTTAGAAGCTTCTGGATGATATCCACCGAAGATTATTGCATCAGCACCGGAAGAAGCAATTTTATTGATAATTGCAGTGTAGTCAACAGCACCGGGAGTGATCCCTTCGTAAAGAACGATTTCCGCTTTTGTATCTGATTCAAGAAGGATTTTACAGAACTCTGCAAAACCTTTTCCGTAGTCACCTTTGTCATGAAGTACAGCAATTTTCTTGTATCCCTGAGCATAGGCAAACTCAACCTCAACCAATGCCTGAGCATCGTCGGGAGCAATTGTTCTGAAAAAGTTGGGATAGTCTCCACTCTGTGTCAGAGGGGGGTTAGTTGCTGAAGGAGAAATAGCAGGGATTTCCGAATCCATATATGTACCCATGGCAGCTTTTGTAGCACCGGAACAGATATGTCCGATAACAGCAACAACACCGTCACCAACCATTTTTGCAGCAGTATTTGCAGCAATTTCAGGTTTACATACGTCATCTTCGACTAGAAGCTCGATCATAGAGCCATTAATACCACCGGCTGCATTGATTTTCTCAACAACAAGCTCAGCCGCTCTGACTGTTGGGATACCATAAGATGCAAGGTCTCCAGAGTGTGGTCCCGCTACACCGATTTTAATAGTACCGGCTTCTTTTTCTTTACAGCTTGTCAAAGACACAGCGGCAATAAAAGCCAAAGCTACTATAAATAACTTAGTAAATTTTTTCATTTTTTCTCCTTTTAGTTTATAACAATTAATGAAAACTAAATAAATACTATACTTCTTATAGTATTGATACAGAAAAGTGTCAATAATTTTGTCTTTCGATGATGTTTTCGTACTGCCATTTTTTTAGTTAAAATTTCAGAAAAAAGTATTAATTCATTCCCTTTGATGAGTAATAAATAGAAAATACATTTATGAAATAATAATTTCGTAATAATTGTATATATAAAGAAATATATTGATTTAAAAGAAAATCAGAAAAGATCTCATATTTTCCTGAAACTGCCTAATTTTTGCACTAGAGATGTAAAGAGACTATTCCTTCTCTTTTTATTTAATGTCTGCATTCAGAATCACAATTAAATATTTATGTATAATTTTATACTTATTCATATGTAATCCATAGAGTTATTGAATTAAAGGAAAATTATTCGTCTATACTTTCAATAAATCAAATTTGCCGGGTATCTGAAGAGTTCTCAATCTTTAGTAATTTTTTCGTATCTATTAAGCTCTAATAAACGAAATAACAACATAGTTAGCACTTCTTTCCGGTTTCTTTGATAAAACTCATTGGATCACCCTTCGTTTGACTTTAAAATTAGCGGGCTCTATAATAACCACGAATGAAGATTATAACTATTAATTTTACGATTTTATGCGTATTGTTCCTACGATTTCCAATAATAGCCGAGGATTTTTCACCAATGGCAGTTTCCGGAACTTACAGATACACTTACGACAGTACTTTAGGACCTAAAAATCAACTATTTTTCTTTGGTACACAGAACATCACGGAAAACCTCTCTCTCAGTGCCGGTTTTTCCACAGCCTTCAATTCACTCCCGGAAGCTTTTTTCTTAAACCTGACTCTGAATAACTATCCCGACTTTCTCAGATACAGAATCAGCCTTCTCAGCAGAGACTTCCCCGATTATGAACTGACAGAAAATTCGATTTATCCCTCCATTTCACTTCTCACAAAATATATTGAGTTGGAGCTGGGTATGAGCATGAGAATTCTGGAGGCTGATATTCAGATGGTTACTTATCACACTCTCTACAGACTACAGTTTAATATTCTAGACTTGAAGAGCTACGGGCTAAAATTTCGCATGAGCAACTTCGATCATTTTAGAGCCGGGAATATTAGCGATCTCTATTATACAGTGGAAAATTCAATATTCGTGAATGAACAGATTATCATTAGAGTTGATATAGGATTACAAAATGCAGGCCAATTGTCCTTTGCAAGCTATTATTCAAGTTTTTACGGGCAGATAGGAGTGAAATATAAATTATGATCCGCAATTCTATCATTTTAATCTTCCTATTGATAAGCCTGCTCTCAAGTTGTGATCTCGGAGTTGATTACGGAGGATTTTTTAACAGTTATTCAAATCCCGATTCGAGATTTAATGAAAGAGAAAGCCTTGCTATGCACAGCGATACATCCTCACTGGAATCCATGGCACTCAGTGGTGGGAAACTGAGCTTCAGCTTCTCGATTATTTCCGACATTCATGTGAGGGACAACTTTGCGACTCATCTCGATCAATTCGTCAATGATCTTATCGTACCGGGAGATACTTTTTTACTGAACTGCGGCGATTCTACACAAAGCGGATATGAATCTCAACTCATAAGTTATAAAACGCTAATGGACAGTTCCGGTCTTCCCTGGTTTGCCGCACTCGGCAATCACGACCTGTATTTTGAAGGATGGAAATATTACAGAAATACAGTCGGGAGATCGGTGTACTCTTTTGGAATAGGGAACAATAGCGATCCCGGATCGACCTATGTCATAGCTCTCGACTCGGCAAACAGTACACTGGGAAGGAAGCAGATGTCCTGGCTGGAAAACACATTAAAAGAACAAAATGGTCTCTGGGATCATATGATTGTGTTCACTCATTCTCAGTTTTTCTCAGATGGGATTTCAACGGTTGTTCAGTTTACCAATACAGAAGAGATATACAAGCTCATGTATTTATTTAAAACTTACCGAGTGGATTATGTCTTTATGGGCCACAATCACTCGTGGAACAGTCAGACCATCAACAATGTTAAATACATCACTTTGGATCCTCTGCAGAAGGAACACAGCGAAGACTCCTATGTGAGAGTGACTGTAGACGGAACAATAATCAGTCATAAACGGATTATGATACCCGGCCTCTAGTCGAAATTAAAATCAAAATTTTCGGCGTCTATGGCATCGAAATTGTCGTTGTACAATGTTCCGAAATCAATTGCCGTTGAATCTAAATTACTATACACGGCATAATAAGTTATAACTTCTACCAGTTCGATGTAGCTGAAATGGTGAACGACGTAATCGACAGAATCAATTGTCTTTACAGGAAGATAGGCGATTTCCGTTGCGAGATCAAATATATTATCACTGTTTCCATCATCCCATGCAACAAGGCATTTTACTGTAGAGGGATCATCGGGAAAACTTATGGTGTAGGTGTTATCCCCTGCAGGTGAGACATAAAGAACAGGTGTGAATAATCCGGTTGTTTCATCTGATTCATTCTTATAAATGACATCTTTTCCGGTACCTTCAGTGACTCCGTATAAAAATGTATTGTCATCATCGGCTGCAAAAAGACCGATTTTTATATTTGCTGTTAACAATCCACCGCTTAATGTTCCGGTAATAATTTTTATACCCGATCCATAGAGAACACAAGAACAGAGTACAATGGCTGATAAAGGTATGAAATACTTTTTCATATTTCCATTATACACCACAATTCTCACTGTTCCATTTTACTATATCAGCATAGGGTAATGTACCACCGAAAATATCCAGAGCACTGCCAATTGTCAAATCGATTTTTCCCTGGCCCAGTCTTTGAACTAGTTCCGCATCGGCAATGCTTCGCGCTCCCCCGGCATAGGTTGTGGGAATAGAAACCCAGCGTCCCAGTTTTTCAACTAGTTCTGCTTCGATACCACGGCACAAACCTTCGACATCTGCCGCATGGATGAGAAACTCATCGCAGTGGGATTCGAGCTTTTGCAGATTTTTCTTTGTGATTTTATATTGAGTGAACTTCTGCCATCTGTCGGTGACCACATAATAATCATCTCCTTTTCTGCGACAGCTGAGATCAATAACAAGGTGCTCTCTGCCTATCAGATCATGAAGCTGATCCAATCGTTTAAAATCAATATGACCCTCTCTAAATACAAAGGAAGTGACTATGACATGACTCGCACCCATAGAAAGATATTCTAAGCAATTATCCAGTGTGACACCGCCACCGATCTGCATCCCGTCAGGATAGGCTTTTAAAGCGGCATGAGCCTCCTCTTCATTACCCGGCCCCAGTTTTATAATATGGCCTCCTGCCAAAGAGTCTTTTTTATAGAGTGTTGCATAATAAGCAGCATTTTTTGTCGAGACAAAATTTTCTGAAGCACTATTGTCATTATCGTCGAGAGTTCCACCGACAATCTGTTTTACTTTCCCACTGTGGAGATCTATGCACGGTCTAATTTTCATAAAAATATTTTATCTTCAAACCGACTACAGTGTACAGGATAAAATACTTAGAATAATACTCAGCCTTGCTCTGTATTTATTCC
>JADGDJ010000255.1 GCA_016744925.1 Spirochaetaceae bacterium | reverse complement strand
TGGCAGCAGAAAAAGCAGGCTCCCTTGATTATGACAAAATGCGGGCAGCCATGTATGAAATTAAAGTTGATTCTCCCCTGGGACCCATTGGCTTTGATGTCTATGGAGATTCTATTCGTGAAAAAGGGTTGTTTGTAATAAAAAATAATGCGTATGTTCAGTATTAAAAAAAATATCAGCATCAGAACATTTTTTCAAATGTTTCTTCTGATTTCAGTCATTCTACCTCTACTCATATCAGGAGGGATAGGTCTGTATATCTCTTCAGATATATTGAGAAAAGAGCTGACTCTTTCAAATAAGCGCCAATTGGGCCTTATTGCCGGACATATCGAACTATTTCTTGAAAACCCTTATGACATTCTTTCCATCGCCGGAGACCAGTTGGACTTATGGGAAGAGTTATCTCCAGAGTTAATAAAGGAGATGCTGCGTTCATTTATCGATAAATATGAGTTTTTCACGAGTATTCAGGTTGCGGATTCAGAAGGTATAATAACCGGGATATATCCTCCCGATGATTTTTTCCTCGGTTCGGATATTTCCGGGCGTGATTATTTTCAAGCCGTTGTTAGTTCAGATAGTCCCTATTGGGCGCCATCTCAGATGTCGGACCAGCTCGATACTCCGGTTACAACTCTGTCTCTACCGTTCAAAAACGGTGTGATAACAGCAGTTCTCTCTCTTGAAAAAATCAGATCTATCATAGACAGCTCTCAGTTTATAGATTCTGATCTTATTGTTTATGCCACCGATCAGGAAGGTGTCTACATATCACATAGTGATATTGAGAGAGTGCTCTTACAGGAATACGATCCTCTTTTTTACCGCTACAAACACAACCAGTACAGTGAAGGGGATATGACAGTTTATAATGATATCGTCTATCTCACTTCTGTTGAGATAGTCGAAACTTCCAATTGGATGGTTGTTTTAATGCAACCGGTGAGCTCTCTTAATGAACCGGTAAAAGCCATGGCATATGCACTTATGATTCTCACAGTCATTATTATAATCCTCGCCTTGTTTAGCGGGAATATGTTACGCAATACTTTTTCCATCCCTCTCAATGCTCTGATTTACTCAACACGGGGAATCTCTCAGGGGAAGTATGATATATCAGTTCCTTCGATTAACTTTCATGAATTGTCTCAATTGGCAGATTCCATTGGTTCAATGTCTCATGAAATACGTAAAAGAGAGGATGATCTGAAAAAAGCCAGAACTTACTTAAGCAATATTATTGATTCTATGCCTTCTATACTGATAGGGGTCAATCCCGAATTAGTAATTACCCAATGGAATAGACAGGCTGAGATTTTGTCGGGAATTTCACTTAAAGATGCTGTCGGTAAGGATTTCAGAGAGACGGTTCCCCGCCTGATAAATGAAATTCCAAGAATTGAAAAGTCTATAAAAAGTGGAATGATGCAGCAGGATCTACAACGAATACATTACCACAATGGCGAAAAGATAATTGAAAATATCGTTATTTACCCTCTTCTTGCCAAAGGAGTCAATGGCGCCGTGATCCGCATAGATGACGTAACGGAAAAGGTGATGATGGAAGAGATTATAATCCAAAATGAAAAAATGCTTTCTGTAGGCGGACTGGCAGCCGGTATGGCTCATGAAATTAATAATCCACTGGCTGGAATGATTCAAACTTCCAGTGTACTTGCGAACAGATTGGGACTCAACCGCCAAATACCGGCCAATGAAAAGGCCGCTGGAGATGCTTTAATTTCACTGGATTCTATGGTTGAGTATATGAAATTGAGAAAGATTCCCGAGATGCTCGAAAGTATCAACATTTCAGGTAGACGGATTTCGTCCATTGTCAAAAATATGCTGAGTTTTGTCAGGAATAGTGTTGATAATGTCTCTTCTCACGATATCAATCAAATTCTAGATCACTCGCTGGAACTGGCGGCCACAGACTATAATCTCAAGAAAAAATTCGATTTTAAAACGATTACTATAATCAAGGAATACAGCCTGGATCTACCGATGGTCGTCTGCGAAATGTCCAAGATTCAGCAGGTTTTTTTCAATGTCCTTCAGAATGGGGCTCATGCCATGAGTGAAAATGATTTAAAAAAACCACAATTTATTATCAAAACATATTTTGATGAACCTATGAAGATGATTGTTGTTGAGGTTACAGACAATGGACCGGGCATGCCTGAAAAGGTTAAGAAGCGGATATTTGAACCATTTTTTACGACCAAACCCGTCGGTGTGGGAACAGGATTGGGATTGAGTGTCTCGTATTTCATAATTACGGAAAACCAAAATGGTCAAATGGCAGTAGAATCCAATCCGGGAGAAGGTGCGACTTTCATTGTCAGGTTACCTGTCGAATGATTTGTGGATGACACTGCTCCACCCGACCATGACTTATATCTTCAATCATATGGGAGAAGAGATCCTTCCCTTTTTAGTTTTTTAATGGATTCTCTTATTAAGCTCCCTCGTACATTCAGCCCCGATGGCGGGACTGAACAAAGACTGTGAGCCGGCGAGCAGTCAACCTTAAGGACCGTTCGAGTCCGTACTGAATTTTCAACAAAAAAAGATCCATACAAATGTATGAATCTTAAAAATAGCTCCCTCGTACATTCAGCCCCGATGGCGGGACTGAACAAAGACTGTGAGCCGGCGAGCAGTCAACCTTAAGGACCGTTCGAGTCCGTACTGAATTTTCAACAAAAAAAAGATCCATACAAATGTATGAATCTTAAAAATAGCTCCCTCGTACATTCAGCCCCGATGGCGGGACTGAACAAAGACTGTGAGCCGGCGAGCAGTCAACCTTAAGGACCGTTCGAGTCCGTACTGAATTTTCAACAAAAAAAAGATCCATACAAATGTATGAATCTTAAAAATAGCTCCCTCGTACGGACTCGAACCGCAGACCTAGTGATTAACAGTCACCCGCTCTACCAACTGAGCTACAAGGGAAGGTTGCTTACAAAAGGGATATTACATTAAATGAATTTTTTGGTCAATATTATTCGAGAAAAAAAAGTGGAGTATTCCACGTCCTTAACGAACACAGGGAGCCGGATAACCCCGGCGTACTTTATTCGAGAAAAAAAAGTGGAGTATTCCACGTCCTTAACGAACACAGGGAGCCGGATAACCCCGGCGTACTTTATTCGAGAAAAAAAAGTGGAGTATTCCACGTCCTTAACGGATAGAGCTTTTTATTCCCGCATCGACTGCCAGTGAATGAAGGCTCATCACATAGTCCCCCGATGGTGGTTCTTTTGTTGAATAGAGGGGATCTAGTGTGTTTCCAGGTTTGAATGCTGTAAAATACCAATGCTGTGCGGTTTTCAGGATCGGTATCAAATCTTCTATATCATCTGCCGTTACGATCTCTTCTGTGACAGTGGTACGGAACTCATGGTCAATTCCCGACTGTAATATATATTCAATGGATTCAATCAGTTTGTTCTTATCTCCCTGAAGCCCTAAACGGTAATAGTTTTTAGGAGAGGTCTTAATATCCATAGCAATATAATCGACATTCAGTGTTTTCAACATATCGGGGAAGAGTCCATTTGTATCGATTTTGACCTTTAATTTGAGAGACTTTATATAATCGACCAGATCTCCGACTTCGTCGTGTATCAATGGTTCTCCACCACTGATAACAACAGCTCCTATGAGGTTTTTCCGTTTCTCTAAAAAAGATTTTATTTCATCAATAGGCAGGAGTTCTTCATTCTTATCACTATCAGTTATCAGCGATGGATTATGGCAGTAGGGACACCTCAGATTACATCGTGGGGTAAAAATGATTGAAGCGACCTCCCCGGGGTAATCGAGAAGAGTCGTTTTCAATAATGCCGCTTTGGACAGAGCCATGGGGTTTAAGCTGTTTCTACTTTTAAGAAATCTTTAAGTTTATCCGCGTTGCCGGTTCTGTAAATCTCAGAGCCCTCAGCATTGTATAAGATGACCGTAGGAGCACTGTAAACAGATGAATTCATAGCTTCTGTTAAGCCGTTAGACTCATCGACATTGATTTTATTCCCTTTCATCTCAATAGAATCAATAACCGCTTTTACGGGAGGGCAATTGGGACAGGTCTCTTTGAAAAAAAATGAATAGGCTGAAGCATCGGCATTTTCCACTTCCAGCTTTTTTTCTTCAAAATTAATCTCGATGGCTTCAGTTACTTCCTGAACTGGAAGGGGAGTGTAGGGTCTCTCTGTTCGGGGCTGCGAGTCTCGTCCTTCATGTTTCAGATCTGAGAAATTCACTCTCTCTCCGTACTCTTCGCTTTTCCCTCTATTCCAGTTTACAACGGATCTGTAATAACCGACAATTCTTGCATATACTTCTGATTTTCTACCTTCTACATTATTCAGTTGTTCTTTAAGTTCATCTATTCTGCTGTCAATTTGTGCAACGGTGGTCATTATGTTGTCTCCTTAAGTAACTGTGCTTTTTCTTTTTCCAGTTTTTTTATCTCTTTATTGATTCCATTTTTTTCTTCTTCTGCGCATTTGGGACAATTAAAATGTTCTCCTGAAAGATATCCATGGACAGAGCAGATAGAAAAAACAGGCGAGATGGTGAAATAGGGCAATTTGTAATTGCTGGCTATAGCCTTTACCAATTTTCTACAGGCCTTCCAGTCTGTTATTGCCTCACCGAGCATTCCGTGGAATACAGTACCTCCGGTGTATTTGGTCTGCAGGCGATCCTGAAGGTCGAGAGCATCAAATATGTCGGGTGTGAAATCCACAGGAAGCTGTGTTGAGTTTGTATAATAGGGTTCATTTGTTCCCGCTGTAATAATATCGGGAAAATGCTTTTTATCGTGTTTGGCTAATCTGTAGCTGGTGCTTTCAGCTGGTGTGGCTTCGAGGTTGAAAAGATCTCCTGTTGTCTCCTGGTAATCGGCAAGTCTATCTCTCATATACACAAGAACTTCGTCTGCGAAATCCTGACCTTTTTCCATAGTCAGATCCAGACCTGAGAAGTTGAGAAGAGTCTCATTCATTCCCACTAGTCCAATGGTTGAAAAATGGTTGTTCAGATGTTTCAGATATCTCATCGTATAGGGGAAAAGACCCGACTCGAGAAGCTTATTGATTACTTTTCGTTTGACTACCAGTGAATCTTTGGCAAGATCCATCACTTTATCCAGTCTGCTGAAAAACTCTTCCTTTGATGACGATAGATATCCTATTCGCGGCAGGTTGATGGTTACAACGCCGACTGATCCGGTAAACTCGTCAGAACCGAATAAGCCTCCACCACGATTTCTCAATTCTCTCTTATCGAGCTGGAGCCTGCAGCACATAGAGCGCACATCTTCCGGGTTGAGGTCAGAATTGATAAAGTTCTGGAAATAAGGTGTTCCGTATTTGGCTGTCATCTCAAAGAGAAGTTGAGCGTTTTCTGAGTTCCAGTCAAAATCTTCTGTAATATTGTATGTGGGGATAGGATAGGCAAATCCTCTGCCGTTGGCATCTCCCTCAATCATCAATTCGATAAAGGCTTTATTGATCAGCGCCATTTCGTCTTTACAGTCGCCATAAGTGAAATTTACTTCTTTTCCACCGACGATGGCATTGCGTTCTTTAAGGTCTGTCGGGCAGACCCAATCGAGTGTGATATTAGTAAAAGGAGCCTGTGATCCCCATCTGGAGGGAGTGTTGACGCCGAAGATAAAACTCTGAATAGCCTGCTTGACCTCTTTGAAACTCATTTTGTCCACTTTGACAAAAGGAGCCAGGTATGTGTCGAAACTGGAGAGAGCCTGTGCCCCCGCCCATTCGTTCTGCATGACTCCAAGAAAGTTAACAATTTGAAACACCAGAGTGGAAAGGTGTGAAGCCGGTTTGGATGTAATCTTGTCGGGAACTCCGCCGAGACCTTCTTCTATGAGCTGTCTGATAGACCAACCGGCACAGTAACCGCTGAACATGGACAGATCGTGAATGTGCATGGCTCCGCTTCGGTGAGCTTCCGCGACATTTGAATGGTAGATATTTTTAAGCCAATAGTTGGCTGTTACAGTACCGGAGTTATGAAGAATGAGTCCTCCCAGTGAGAAATTGACATTCGCATTCTCATTCACTCTCCAATCGGACTGTGACAGATAACCATCCATGGTATCATCAATA
>JADGDJ010000026.1:20515-32000 GCA_016744925.1 Spirochaetaceae bacterium | reverse complement strand
AGAGATGTGAATCATATCCTGCACTATATATTTTCCATCGGCGTCCTGAAGATTTCCCAGGAATTGTCCTTCCAACTCCGATTTATCCGCATTGAGAATAGCTACGGCATCGTAGTCAGTGATAAAAAAATAACCAAGTCCATCCTCAAAACGCATCCTTCTCAGAGCATCTTTAATCATGGTGGTGATTTCCAATTCAGTTTTTGTTTCCCGATTCTGCACATAAATATTATTTGCAACACTATAGGCCATAGCGACTTTATCACGAACAATCTCTTCGACAGATGAGTTCAGTTGGGACATGCGGGTATTCACCAATCCGGCGGCCCGTTCCACTTCTCTTTTGATAAGGGTTCTCTGTTCATCCGTGTAATTGGTTTGAATATAGGTAGATTGTTTTTTAAATTTGTCATTATAGGATGAGATCTGAATAACAAGAAAAAACCCGCAGAATATCAGCATGGAAATAAAAAAAATGAGTTGAATATTTTTGATCAGATTAATTCGCGGTTTTCTCAACAAGCAATCTCCCGGCTATAGCTGGATCACTTTAAATTATAGTATATTCTCGATTGAATATGTTATCCTAGATGAAAATCTCCCTCTGATACTGCAGTTCGTAGAGTGTGCTGTATATGCCTTTTTGTTCAATGAGTTCATCATGAGTTCCAATCTCGGCGACAACACCGTCATTGAGAACCATAATCCTGTCGGCATTGCGGATAGTGGATAATCGGTGGGCAATGACCAATGAGGTTCTATCTTTCACAAGATTTTTCAAAGCCCGCTGTATCAGCTCCTCCGTCTCTGTATCGATGTGAGCCGTAGCTTCGTCGAGTATGAGGATGCGGGGATCATGAGCTAATGCTCTGGCAAATGAGAGCAATTGTCTCTGTCCTACCGAGAGATTTGCCCCCCGCTCGGAAAGCTCAGTGTCATAGGATTTATCAAAATTACCAATAAAGCTATCCACTTCAGAAGCTTCAACGGCCTTTTGAAATTTTTCATCACTGATGTCTGAACCGATTGTAATATTTTTCCTGATATCTCCCGCGAAGATAAAGACATCCTGCTGCACAGGCTGAACAGTCTCACGCAAGCGATGAAGAGAGAGGTCCTTAATGTCCACACCATCGATTAAAATCGCCCCTTCATCGATATCCCACAAACGGGTGAGCAGGCTGGCGATGGTTGTCTTTCCAGCTCCGGTATAACCGACGATAGCCACCGTTTCACCGGGATTGACCTTAAAATTCAGTCCCTTCAGTACAGGAATATCTTTTTTATAGGCAAAGTGAACATCTTTAAATTCAATGGAACCTACAAGTTCCGGTGTTTGAGGATTCTCTTTTTCTTCAATAGTATTATCTCTGCCGAAAAGGGCGAAAACACGTTCCCCCCCGGCCATGGCTGACTGCATAATAGAGAATTTCTCGGCAATATCCTTCAGAGGATCGTAGAATTTACCAATGAGATTGATGTAGGCGATAAGAATACCAAGAGAAATAATCCCCGACTCGTAAAAACCGGCTCCTACATATATAATTACGGCCAATGAAACCGATGCCAGTAAATCAATCAAAGGTCTAAAAAAGGCATGGACATACATCTGGTTCATGTTGGCTTTGAGCAATTTCCCGTTTTCCTTCCGGAATTTTTTCTGACTTTCCAGCTCACGGCCAAACATCTGCACAATCGCCATTCCCGAAATATGCTCAGAGAGAAAACTGTTCACTCCCGAAACGTGCATTCTCACACGACGGTAGACCTCTCTCGATTTTTTCCTTAAAATTTCAATGACAACCATAGCCGGCGGCACTGTTAGCAAAGTAATAAGCGCCAATTTAACATCGAGATAAAACAGGGCGATGACAACACCAATCATAAGCAGAACATCTTTCAGCAAAGCCGAAAAAACCGAAGAGAAAAGCTCGTCGATGGTAGCCACATCATTGGTGACTCCCGAAACAAGTTTCCCCACAGGAGTTTCAGACAGATAGGAGAGAGACTGACCCGTCAGATGACGAAAGAGTTTTACTCTCATACTCTTCATAATATTCTGGCTTGTCAGTGCCATTAAAAATATCTGAACAAAGGTAAAGACGATTCCCAGGAAGAGAAGAAGCATAATGATGAGACTACTTCGAACAATGCTTGCTATATCCTCGGCTCTGTAGAGTTTCCTCTCCTCTTCACTCAGAGTTTTGAAGTCTACATCGGAAACGACACTAAAGTTTCCGTCAAAAATAAAGATATCCCTCCGGGAATTAACAAGGGATCTAATGGACTCATCACCCATAGAAACGAGGTGCCATTCATCGGGACCTGTCAATAACCGCCCGTCAGCATCGAGTTCTTTCCGGCTGTAATAAACATATCCCTCGAGGATTATCCCCTCTGATAGGGGGATGGGTTCACCATCTTCTTTAACGCGGCTATAATGAGCCAAAACATTGTTATCAATTGTTTTCTGAATAACTATCGGTTTAATAAGTTCCACAGCTGTGGCTATCATCAATGACAGGACTCCGATTATCACCCATTTTGCATGAGGATTTACAAAAACCATCAGTTTTTTTAATATTACGGGGTCATATTCTTTGATTATCTGTTCTTTTTCCATTATTCCGCCCCTTCTTCTTTAAAACTCTGTAGAGCGGCAATATCACCGTAGATTCCATCACCTTTCAGTAGCTCTGAAGGAGTTCCCACTTCCACGATCCTACCCTTATCGAGAACAATCACCTTATCGGCATACTGCAGTGTGGAAATTCTATGAGAGACGACAATGCTCGTTTTTCCCTTTCTCTCCTGAAGCAGATGTTTGAGAATCTTACTCTCGGTCTCCGTGTCTACAGCTGAAAGGGCGTCATCAAAGATGAGAATGGGGGGATCGAGGATGAGAGCTCTGGAAATGGCAACTCTCTGTTTCTGACCTCCCGACAAGATAAGACCTCTCTCTCCCACTTCTGTTTTCCACTTGTCCGGGAAAGAGTCAATATCCCGATCGATGGTTGAGAGTGCCGCGGCTGTGCGGATCTTCTCTTCATTCACATGGGGATTTCCGAATGCAATATTTTCTTCAATAGATGAAGAGAATAGAAAGGTCTCCTGGGGAACAATAGCGAAATGTTTTCTAAGAGTGTTTAATTCATATTTTTTTATATCCACACCATCGAGGAGAATCGACCATTCGGGGGGATCGTACTGCCTGGTCAGCATATTGAGCAGAGTGGTTTTACCCGATCCTGTCCGGCCGAGAATTCCCAATATCCGACCTTCTTTCAGGTCGAAGCTCAGGTCTTCCAGAACCGGTTTTCCCGAATCGGGATAAGTATAGGTCAGACCGGAAACACTCAGGTCGGAACTTCTGATAGAAGCAATTGGATCGGGATCGTTCTTTATAAGTGGTTCGCTTTCGTAGATTTCGTTGATTCTTCTGAGAGACGCTCCGCCCCGCTGTATAAGATTGACTGTAAACCCCGCCCCGAGTAGAGGCCAGACAAGGATACCGAGATAACTGAGAAAGGCCGTAAAGTCCCCCGGAGAAAAGCTTCCGCCAATGACAGCCCGCCCACCGAAAAGTAAAAGCAACAGAGATGAAATCCCCGAAAGGAAAGCTATGATGGGGAAAAAAAGCCCCCATATTTTAATCAGAGAGAGGTTGGCCTGTTTGTAGTCATCATTTTTATCTTCAAACTCTTCTGCTGAATAATTCTCCCGATTAAAGGCTTTCAGAACTCGAATACCCGAAAGGGCTTCCTGAACATGACCGGACAGGTTGGAAAAATTCTCCTGCACTTTTTGAAAACGTGAACCGAGTAGTCTTCCGAAAAAAAGAATGATTATTGTAATAATCGGGAGGGGAATGATGGTCAATGCGGCTAGCTCCGAATTGCGGGTAAAGATAATGATGAGTATGGCCAGTGTCATAAACAACCCATCCGTGAAGGCGACAAGAGCCATTCCCGTAGCCATGCGCACGGCATTCAGATCATTTGTGGCACGGGCCATAAGATCTCCTGTTTTATGTTTATTGAAAAAGTCATGACCCAGTAAAAGAAGGTGATCAAATAGGCGCTCCCTAAGCGATGCTTCAATTCGTCGCGATGCGCCATGAATAAAAAAACGCCAGAGAAATCTTCCTCCTGCGATTACCACAGCGATAATAACGATATACATTGTATTTCTCAAAATACTGGACATGGGAAAATCACCACTGTATATAAGGTCTACGGACTTTCCTAGAATCTGGGGGATAAGCAACTGGCCGGCATTGGTCAGTATGAGGAAAAATAGTCCCAATAGGTAACGATACCAATATTTTTTCATATAGGGGAGGATTGTTTTATATTCATTAAGCACAGGATGATCGCCTTATAGTGGATTTTAAAATTTGTTATAGTCTTTCCCTAAAATTAAGCCTAACTTTTCAACAGGTCAAGTTTTACAGAGTCTGTTACAAATTATTATAATGTATTATACTTCATCCTATATTTTTGAAGAGGTAATTATTTTATGAGCGTATTAGACAGGATTAAACCTGGTGTAGTCTATGGAAAAGACTTACAGACATTATTTGAGATCTGTAAAGAAGAAGGATTTGCAATGCCTGCTGTTAACTGTGTCGGTTCAGACTCGGTAAATGGTGTTCTAGAAGCAGCTGCAAAAGTAAAATCACCTGTTATGATACAGTTCTCCAATGGCGGTGGAACTTTTTATGCAGGTAAGGGTCTAAAACTCGAAGGTCAGGAAGTATCAATTGCCGGATCAATTTCCGGAGCGAAACACGTTCACCTGATGGCTGAAAAATACGGTATCCCCGTAGTACTTCACACAGACCACTGTGCAAAAAAACTCCTCCCCTGGATCGACGGACTCCTCGACGCAGGAGAAGAGCACTACAAGCAGACAGGGAAACCTTTATTCTCTTCCCACATGCTTGACCTTTCAGAAGAATCAATCGAAGAAAATCTCGATATCTGTAAAAAATATCTCGCAAGAATGAGCAAAATGGAAATGACTCTGGAAATTGAGCTGGGTATCACCGGTGGTGAAGAAGACGGTGTCGATAACTCAGATGTTTCACCCGATGAACTCTACTCAAAACCCGAAGAGATTGACTATGCCTACACAGAACTTTTAAAAGTAAGTCCTAACTTTACAATTGCCGCGGCATTTGGAAACGTACACGGCGTATATAAGCCAGGAAATGTTAAACTGACTCCCACAATTCTGGATAGAGCTCAGAAATACATAATTGAAAAGCACAAGCTCAATGTGAAGCACCCCGTTACATTCGTATTCCACGGTGGTTCAGGTTCTACTCGAGAAGAGATAAGAGAAGCGATCGGCTATGGTGTTGTTAAAATGAATATCGATACTGATACTCAGTGGGCAACATGGGAAGGTATTCTCGATTTCTATAAGAAAAATGAAGCTTATCTGCAGACTCAGCTCGGTAACCCCGATGGTGCAGATAAACCCAACAAAAAATTCTACGATCCAAGAGCATGGCTCAGAAAAGGACAGGAAACACTTGTTGCCCGTCTTGAAAAAGCATTCGAAGATCTCAACTGTATCGGAAGAAACTAATCGTTTTTATCGATTACGAAAAAAAGGAGTCGCATATTTGCGGCTCTTTTTTTTTACTATTTTGATTTACCAAATCATCATCTGCTGATATTTTAAAGCCTATGAAACATAAAGTTAAACTTAGCTATTCAAGAAAAATGATCGTAAAAGCGACATTACAATATCTTACCAAAGCCATGGGCTGGTCTTTTTATGCAGCCATGACCATATCGACATCACTGGCACTATATCTGTTTTTTACGGGCAATCGGACTATTTTACTAGCCGTTTTTTCCGCAGTATCAGTCTTTGGGATTTTAATTTTTCTGAGAATGTTCAGCCTCTATTTCAGCGGTCCCAATAATGAGATAAAAAAGATGGATGGCAATTCCACCTGGCTGACATTCCGGGAAAACGGCATAACATTTAATAATGAGACAGACTCTATGAAATGGAAAGATCTCTACAAGGTTTGGTCAACTAAAGACGCCTATTTATTTTTTACAGCGAAAGACGCCTTTATTATATGTCCCACAAGCGATTTGGAGGAAGTAGTACTCCTATTCATTAAACAAAAACTCAATGAGTTCAGAGTCTCCGGTCAGTAAGAATTGAAGAGAGTTACATAACCATCTTTTTCTTCAATAATAGATGCCGTAAGAATTACCAGATCATTTTCTTTTAAAAGTGATTTGACGAAGTTTCCCTCAACTTTGGAACTCATCCAGAGTTCTGTGGAATCGACGAGGATATGGTCCGCTGAATAAAGTCCCAGATTCGTATCCACATCTTCTCTTCCCACTTTAAAATCCTCATAGTTTATCGACCCGTTTGAAAGATTATTCACTTCATCAACCGAGGGGACATAACTTTTAATCTGTCCATCAAGGGAATAGCGCATTTCAAGAAGTTTCCACTCTTTATCGATAAGAAATTCGTATTCCCGTTCGAAACCATCACCTTCCACTTTGAAATACCACCAGCTCCTACCTTCATCATCTTCACTTAAGAGAGCTCTTTCAAAAAAGACATCCTGAACTAATTTATCAGAGACGACCTGCCACCTGGTTCCCTTGGAGATCCGGTATTCATTATCATCGATGAGAATACCGCTTAAAGGGAAATAGATGGTATATAAAATAGAGAATTCAGAAACGGGACCGGTTAGATGTTCTTTAGATCCGAGCAGTAGCGGACCATCAGCCAACTCCCTGCTGCTGTATATAATTCCAGATTTTTCAGTATTTTGTCCGGGATCAGAACTTCCGTCCTTTGTATTATCTTCTACTATCTTTTCAGATGTGACGGGCACATCATTGGTATTCTCTGAAGTCGTTACACAACTGATAAGGACAAAGCTCGTAAAGAAACAAAAAACAAGTATTAAACTATTTCGCAAAATCAGCCTCCATTTAAAGTATATCATTTATAACCTAAAAAAATCCTTATCTCTTTAAGAAATAAAAATCCGTATTGTTCCATTTTTCTGGATCCTACACCGGATACCCTCAGCATTGCCGCCTCATCATCGGGCTTGAGCGAACTCATTTCCTTCAGAGTTTTATCGTTGAAAACGATATAGGGCGGCAAACCTTTGACCTTGGCAATATCTTTGCGCACATCTTTAAGACGGGCAAAGAGGGTTTCATTGTAGTCCACCTCTCTGAAACTGAGTTTCTCTTCCTGCCTGGTTTCTTTTTTCATAAGAACGATAAAGGGAACCCTTCCATAGAGAATCTCGGCACCTGAGTTGTTTAACTTCAGAGAGTTATAATTATCTCTGTCCTGATAGATGAATTTCTGTCCGAGAAGCTCATTGATGATGCTGCGCCACCAGTTCTTGCTCTTGTCCTTGCCCACTCCCCAGGTTTTCAATTCCTGATGTGAAAATTTACGGATTTTCTCATTGTCAGCCCCACGGACAATATCGATGATGTGGGTTATTCCGAAAACCTGATTGCTTCTCATAATGGCCGAGAGAATCTTCTGGGCATCCACAGTTCCGTCGACCTGTTCAGCCTCACCGTTGCAGATGTCGCAGGCTCCACAGTTCTCATCGTATGATTCATTAAAATACTCGAGGATCTGCTTTCGACGACAGACATTAACCGAGGCGAGGGACGCCATGTTATTGAGGTTTCTATTGGCTCTCATCTTCTCTTTTTCATCGCTGATTTTATCGATAAAATAGTGCATCCGGGAAATATCTCCCGCTCCATAGAGCAATAGACACTCCGAATTGAGTCCGTCACGACCGGCCCGGCCCGTCTCCTGATAATAACCCTCGATGCTTTTGGGCAGATCACCATGAATAACATAGCGGATATTGGATTTATCGATCCCCATTCCGAAGGCAATGGTTGCCACGACAACCGCCACCTCATCTCTGTTAAAGAGATCCTGATTTTTTTCACGGATTTTTGTAGCCAGACCGGCATGATAGGGAAGAGCTTTTATCCCCTTTTCTGAGAGATAAGCGGCGGTTTTCTCCACATCAGCTCTCGAAAGTCGGTAGATAATCCCCTGCTGTTTTTTATGCTTGCATATGAAATCATAAATCTGTTTATTGGCTCCGTTTTTGGGAACAATGCGGTAATACAGTTCTTTCCTGTTGAACGATGCCCTTACAGTATAGGGATTATTCAACTTGAGCAGCCCTATAATATCCTCTTGCACTTTTAATGTGGCCGTAGCGGTAAATGCGGCGATAACAACGTCCGGAAAATGCTCACGGATCCTCGATAGGGACAGATAGTCGGGCCTGAAGTCATGCCCCCATTCGGAAACACAGTGCGCTTCATCGACGGCGACAAAGGAAACTTTGAAACGCTTCAGATTTTCCATAAATCCGTCTATGGCAAAGCGCTCGGGAGAAATATAGAGTAAGCTGACCTCGCCCCGCTCCAGCGCCTGATACACACCGGCAGTTTCTTTTGCTGAAAGGGAGCTGTTGAGGCAGTAGGCCCCGATCCCCGACTCATTGGCTCCGTCTACCTGATCCTTCATAAGAGCCACCAGTGGGCTCAAAACGATGGTGATTCCCTCAAAATGCAGAGCCGGAAGCTGATAACAGATGGACTTCCCACCTCCTGTGGGAAGAGAAGCAAAAACATCTCTCCCCTGAAGCAGCTCTGATATAATGTCTTTCTGGTGTGGTCTGAATTTTTTAAAGCCGAAGGTTTTCTTCAGCGTTGTTTCAATTTTCTTCATTGCCGATCATATACCTTGGAATGGGATTGCCGAGGGCTTTGTAGATGTTGTCCCGAATGGACTCATCTTCTTCCGCCATAAAATTGATAACCGCCCGCATATCTTTTCTCTTGGATTGTGTGTCGAAATTGCAGGTGCATGTGATTTTGCTCAGACCCGATTTATCGGCATAATTTATAATTTCACTCTCCTTGACAAGAGCCAGGGGCCTGATAATCGTCTGGGGATAATTATCATATTTTAAAACGGGAAGCATGGTGGAAAGCTCCCCCTTATAGGACATATTCATAAAAAACGTTTCCAGAATATCATCCATATGATGTCCCAGGGCAATTTTGTTGTACCCCTGTTCCGATGCAAATTTCATCAGTTCCATCCTTCTCTGTGATGAACACCAATAACAGTTCATTTTCTTATGGGGCTTCAATCTGCCCAGAACGGGAACATCAATAATGGTGTAGGGAATCTCACGATCTTTGAGAAACTGCTCAAATCCCGACTTATCCGCACTGTTGTCAAAGTCGGTTTTGACATGGACTGCATGAATATCAAAATTGATGTGGAAACGGGACCCGGCTTTTTTGTTCAGGTGATGGACTAGAGTCATAGAATCTTTTCCGCCGGAAACAGCGACGAGTATTCTGTCGCCGTCTTCTATCATCTTGTATCTCAGTATGGCTTGATTTATTTTTTTATCGATCAGTTTTTCTATATCTTTCACGAAGGGGATAATAGCACCTTTAGCGGCTGACTTTCCAGCTCAATAGATAGCTCCATTTTATATTTTCAAATTTAGGATCCGCATAGGAAAGTTTTCCCTTAAACCTCAATTCCTCAGCTGCTTTGGTGAAATGGCAAAGGGCGATTCCCCCGTCTAGTGCTTGAATATTGAATCCCTTCATCATCCCATTGTAGGTTTTATTGTAATCTATATAAAAATGGTAGTATTCATCCTGGATGATAATTCTCCAGGGCTGCTTGTTTGAGGCGGACGGAGCAAAACGGACAGCTTCGAAGATTTCATCCACAGGCGACCGGAGTTCATCGGTTATAACCGGTTCCAGCTGATCTCCTCCCCCCTGATTAAAAAAAAGCTTGTTGTGTGCTTTTCTCTTTTTAGATCCGGCCAGAAATCGGGTCAGCTTTTCAGTAGGTCTTCTCTTATCAACAGGAAAACCAAAAGGAGAAATTCCAGGTATAACCTTACCCTCGGGAAGGCTGAGCATTTTAGCCATAAAACCACGGCTGAAAGTACCACCCATCCAGCAGGTACCAAGACCTTCTGCAGTGAGTTCGAGCACGACCTCTTCAAAGCAGTATCCATAGTCGATGATGGCACGGTCATCTCCATCGGCAAAGCCACCGAAGTAAAAACGGGCGCCTTTTATCATACCGTAGGAAGTCATTTTCCCCAGCTCCAGATTCTTCTCATCATCCATATCCATAAGGGTCATAGAATAGCGATTGCCAAATGGACCCTTTCTATCTTTACTGAGAATCCGCTGAATTCTACCCAAAAGTTCCCCTTCGGGAAGTTCTTCGGAATAGGTTCGTACGGAAGTTCTATTTTCCATTGTTTCCAATAAATTCACTGTATAACACTGCCTTTTATATCTTCTAGATCCTACAAGTATAACGTAATTTCTAAATATTTTACGACCTATAATCCCGGAATGTACAGATAAATTCCCACAAAGAAAAAGATGCTTCCCCCAAGGACAAACATGTGCCAGATAGCGTGATAGTAAGGGAGTTTTTTCATGGCGTAAAAAATGGTCCCCGTTGTATAGGTAATTCCTCCCGCAAGTATCCATTTGAGCAGAGCCGGTGGGATTACAGCGGTTACCGGTTTCCAGATAAAAACGATAAGCCACCCCATGGCGATATAGAGAATCACATGAAAAACCTTGAATCTCCCCCAGTAAATCAGTGTGAAAGCGATGCCCAGGAAAGCAATCCCCCAAACGACACCGATAAAAGCTAAACTAACCCTTGAGCCAACGGCTATAAGAACCGGCGTATAGGTTCCGGCGATAAGAAAGTAGATATTGGAGTGATCGAGAATCCTCAGGAACCTCTTGAGATTGGACGGTTTGACCAGATGATAGAATCCCGATGCCGAATAGAGCAGAAGCATGGATACAGCAAAGACTATCAATCCTGCTGTTTTAAGCCCGTCTCCACTTTGCAAACCTGCCCTTATCAGGAATATCATACCGACCAAAGAGAGCAGCGCTCCAAAGAGATGCGTAATAGAATTGGCCATTTCCTCCTTTCTATTGTCAAAAGAGTGAAGTGTTATGTGTTTTTCCAGCCAGCTGTTGAATTTGCTCATTGTTAATCCTTTTATTGATCTTCCGTAGACTATAGAATATAAGATATATACAAGAGAATAAATAATGAACAAATATCTGCTAAAAAAAATTATTGATGTTATCCCCCAGGAACCGGGTGTGATGAACAGCTCCAACTATATGCGCTCAGCTGTACTGGCATCGCTTTTCACCTGCAATGGAGAACCGCACCTCATCTTTCAGAAAAGAAGTTCCTCAATACGCCAGGCGGGAGAAATTTGTTTTCCCGGTGGAAGATTTGACGAGAGCTGTGATAAAAATATGCTCGAGACATCGGTGAGAGAAACCGTTGAGGAAATGGGGATCAGCAGAGACAATATAGTCGTTCTCGGTCAGGTGGATACCTG
>JADGDJ010000026.1:0-20505 GCA_016744925.1 Spirochaetaceae bacterium | reverse complement strand
GGTAGATACGGTCGTCGCATCCATGGGAGCGATCATCAGCTGCTTTCTCGGTGAATTAAAAATTGAGAATCTTTCTCAGCTGAACATCAATAAAGATGAAGTGGAACGGATATTTTCAGTTCCTCTCAAGTGGTTTATCGACAACCCTCCAGCCGAATACGATGTGCATATGGAAATAAAGCCCAAATACACAGACGATGAAGGCAATGAAGTCATATTGCTTCCCGTGGAAGAATTGGGACTACCCGACAGATACAACAAACCCTGGGGACTAAAAAATCACAAAATATTCGCCTATATAGTAGAAGGCGAGACAATATGGGGGATAACCGCACAAATTGTCCGCCATATAAGCATCCTCTTAAAAGATATTATTTAAACACAATCTTTCAACTGACCGCAAAAATCCTCAAGATCATCGATGATGAGATCCGCATAGGAATCGTATGGTGTGGACTGATTATTTACGATAATCAACTTCCCCCCGTGACGGAGCGTATTGTCGATAAATGAAGCGGCGGGTTGTACGAGCAGAGAAGAACCCAGAGCGATTATCAGATCGGCTTTGGAGCTCTCCTCAGCAGCTCTTTTAAAAGCCGATTCCGGAAGAGATTCACCATAAAAAGTGATATCCGGCTTAATGACTCCCGAACAGGTCGTACAACAGGGAACCTTCCCCTCTTTGACGGAAACCACCATATCCTGATAAGAATATTCCTTCCCACATGAAAGGCAATGCCCTTTTTCTGCTGTCCCATGAACTTCAATAACACCTTGAGATCCGGCCTTCTGATGAAGCATATCGATATTCTGAGTGATAATCGCTTTTAAGATTCCCGCTTTTTCCAATCTTGCCAACTCCTGATGAACCACTGAAGAATTCGTTTTGTCAAAATCAAAAACCAACTCTCTGGCATAGGTGTAGAAAAATGAGGGATCAGAATGGAATATTCCGAGGTCGAAAATTTTCTCGGGCTCCATTATTTTACCCAGTCCATTCTCTCCTCTAAAGTCTTTCAATCCGGAAAAAGTAGAGACTCCTGCTCCGGTAAAAGCGATTGTGTATGATGAGCTGTTAATCAGTTCTGTTAAGTTATTCATAAACAGGATATTAACCTGGATTTATTGACGATACCATTGTTTAAGGCTTATAACTTTAGAATGAAAGCATCAAATGGAGTACTGATATACAAGAAATAGATTCTCATCTGATACAGAAACTGAAAGAACTCAATAAATATCTAAAAGAAGTCATAGCAGGAAATGAATCGGAAACCCTGATAAAAACAGATGATGGGGTATTGGGAGATCTTGAAGTATTACTCAGGGAAACTATTGAAAATTTAATAGCCCAAAGAGAATCAGCCAGAGAAGATTCGAGAATAATGCAGGATAAAGTCAAAAAAAGGACCAGGGAACTGCTTCAAAACCAGGCGGCCATAATGAGAATGATGCGCAATGCCGATAAAGCCCGTGTCGAGTCCGATGCGGCTAATGCTTCCAAGACAGAATTTCTAGCCAATATGAGCCATGAGATCAGAACACCGATGAACGGGATCATCGGGGCTGCGGATATGCTGAAATTTACAGAACTGGACAGGAATCAGAATAAATTTCTTGAGATTATTTCCGGATCCTCACAATCACTCTTAAACATCATCAACGATATTCTCGACCTGTCCAAAATCGAAGCTGATAAGGTAGAGCTCGAAGAGATCCCCATGGACCTCTATTGTCTGGCTAATAAAACCATCGATATGTTGAGTATAACAGCCGAACGGAAAGGTTTGATAATAAACCAGAATATAGAGTCGGACTGCCCTCAATTTATCATGGGAGACCCCACAAGAATCGGGCAGATTCTGACCAACCTTCTCAGCAATGCCATTAAATTTACCGATAGAGGTTCTATAACAGTCAAACTGAGCAAAAGAGATGATAAACACATCAATTTGTCTGTAAAAGATACGGGAATAGGCATAGCCATGTACCAACAGAAAGAAATATTCGATAGCTTCTCCCAGTCTGACTCGAGTACCACGCGCAAACACGGGGGAACGGGTCTTGGTCTAACAATTACAAAAAAGCTGGTTCTGATGATGGGCGGAGAGATTCAGGTTATCAGCAGAGTGAATGAGGGCAGTACTTTTTCACTCTATATCAGGGCTGAACCAGCTGAAGATAAAAGCCTGGAACAAAGTTGTCCCGATGAAACTGAGAACGTAACAAATAGCGATGAAAAAACTCTTAGGAATATCAAGGTTCTCGTCGCTGAAGATCATCCGGTAAACATGAAAATAATCAACTTTATGCTCATCAAAAAAGGCTGCCGGATCATAGAAGCGGAAAACGGTAAAATTGCCATTGAAAAATATTTGAAAGAAGCACCCGATCTGATTATTATGGATATGCAGATGCCTGTCATGGGCGGCCTCGAAGCCACCAGAAAAATTCGAAAGCTGGAGAAAACGAAAAATCTGCCGCGAACATCTATCACGGCATTGACGGCCAATGCCATGGCCGTAGACAGAGAAAACTGCCAGAATGCGGGTAT
Organism: Spirochaetaceae bacterium; assembly: GCA_016744925.1. Taxonomy (GTDB): domain Bacteria; phylum Spirochaetota; class Spirochaetia; order DSM-2461; family DSM-2461; genus Spirochaeta_F. The sequence goes on along the minus strand of JADGDJ010000026.1, from coordinate 17,951 downwards.
GGATCACTTCCTCTCCAAACCGGTTACCTATGATAAATTATCCGCTATTATCGACCTGACACCGACATCTGAAGAAGAGAAATCCCATGAGGAAAAAAAGCCTTTAAGGATATTCGACTACAACGGGCTGGTGGATCTCTTTTCGGGAAACAAAGAGATCGTTCACGAACTGCTTCAGGAATTTCTCATGGGAACCGTCGCTTATATGAAAAAGCTAGACAGTTATATAGAGGAAATGGATTTTCCCTCCATCGAAAAGTCCGCCCATTCGATGAAGGGGCAATTGCTGAATCTCAAAGCCGAAATAGGCTCTTCTATCTTCGCAGAACTGGAAAGAAACGGACGAGAGGGGAATAAAAAAGCCACGGAAGAATGTTACAGCAAGTGTAAAATTTCCATGGCCGGTTTAAAAAGTATAATAGATCAGCTGATCGCTGAGAAATAGATTATTTTACGACGTATGCATCGCCTGCAGAGTCTTCAAATATTACGATAACAGTCCAATTATCAATACCAGATCTGTCATCTACTGCAGTTAAAGTATCATTCCAGACTTCACTGCCTGTATTTGCAATAACTAATTCACCGTCATCATTTGTATCCCCGAAGTCCCGCCAGAGATCCACAGCTTCCCCATCTTCATCAAAGATTCTGAATTGTGGATCCGTAATAATAACGGCACTACCAAAATCATTTGATAATTCAATTATGTAATTAACAGAAGTATCTCCAGTAGTGGAACAAGTGATTGTTACAGCTGGAATATTACCAAGAAAAGTATTTCCATCATTTGCAAATACCCCTATAAGCTCCGCGGGATTATTATTAGTTCTAAGACTTACAGTTTCTCCATCATCTCGAAAATCTACACTTGGAAATACATCTGAACCATTTTCAATATCATACCGAATATTGCCCTTAGTCGATTGATCATCAATCTCTTCATCAGTTCGTGATGGGAATAACCAGTAGGCAAATGTATAAGTGCTACCATCTATTGGAGTAATCACTACATTATCACTTCTCACATAGCTATCCTGTGGAGATGTGATAGTAACAGTACCAACTGCAGCATCAGCTGCGACACCGCCAGTCGAGCTGACATCCTGATAATCGATATCAACATTGTCCCAACCACCGTGTTCAACACTGGTCAGCAATCTGACATAAATCGACAGATCTCTATCCAGATCATCTATATCGAGATTCGCTCCGTCGCAGCCCGCAAAAAGAATCATAATAGCGGCGAGAGAAAATAGCATTTTTTTCATTCTAATACTCCTGAGCCTTCAGAATATAACCTCGTGCAGTTCCCGTCAAGAATCACCATCGGTCAATTCGTCACTGTATTTTCTGTAGAGACCTCTGAACTGATCATATGTTAGCTGAAGAAGATCGGCGGCTATTTTCTGTTTGCCCCCGCTTTGCTTCATCGCCCGTTTGACAAAACCGATTTCCAGTTCTTTCATGGAGTTTTTATACTCCACGAGGGGGATGTCCAATGCGCTTACAGTCGTCGATTGGATTTTATCGGCAAAGGGGTTTTCAAAAGGATCGAGTTTTATCTCGCTGACCTCATTGGTTTCACAGGTGTAGACAGCTCTTTCAACAACGTTTTTCAACTGCCGCACATTGCCAGGCCAGTTGAAATGGACCATTTTATCCAGAACATCTTCGGAAAAGGATATGTCCTCCTCTCGATCCAGCTCCCTGTTCATTCTGGCAGCGAAGTGAAATGCCAGAAGCAAAATATCATCTTGACGAACACGGAGAGGGGGAACAAAGAGAACTTCAAAAGAGAGACGGTCAAGAAGGTCTTCTTTAAACCGGCCGGTTTTACAGAGCGCGGGAAGATCGTCATTGGTGGCGGCGACGATGCGCACATCGACCTCGTGAGTATAAGAACTTCCCACACGCTCGAATGTTCCGTATTCCACAGCCCGGAGAATCTTCTCCTGAACTTCCATGGGGATCAGTCCGATTTCATCGAGGAAAAGTGTTCCCCCGTCGGCCTCTTCAAATCGTCCTTTCCTGCGACCGGAAGCGCCCGTAAAGGATCCGGCTTCATGGCCGAACAGTTCCGATTCGATCAATCCCGGAGGGAGAGATGCGCAGTTCATGGTGACAAAGGGTTTCTCCCATCTGTTTGAGAGAAAATGCAGCCTTGATGCGGCCAGTTCCTTTCCCGTTCCCCTCTCTCCGATTATCAGCATGGGTCTGTTTACTTTGGAAGCCCTGCTCAAGTGCTGTTGGAAGTCGAGAAACAGTTCAGATTCACCTAATGCTTCTTTTGCTGTAGCGGAATACTCTTTCATAGGAATAGAATAGTCTTTTCTGGTAATTCTTACCATACCAATTGGGGAATATGACCACAAGCCTGCTCTAAGCAGGGATTTTTGCCATTTAAAAAGTTGGCACAGACTTTGCAATATAGTTGGTGTAGACAAATACGAAAGAATTACCATGGAGGATAATATGAGTATTTTTAGAAGAGGAAAAGACATTATCAATTCAAATATAAACGCAATGCTGGACAAAGCGGAAGATCCTGAAAAAATGATCAAATTGATGATGCAGGAATTGGAAGAGACCCTTGTGGATCTCAAATCATCCATCGCTGCGAAAATGGCTGCGAGAACTCAGAACCAGAAGGACATAACAATTTTCGAGGGACGAGTTAAAAGATGGGCTGAACGATCTGAAATGGCCGTTGAAAAAGGGAGAGATGATCTCGCCAAAGAAGCTTTGATAGAAAAGAAAAAAGCGACTGATGACCTCGATGCCATAAAGAGAGACATTGACCATCTGACACAGATCATCGAAGAGAGCAAAAGCAATATTCTTGCACTTGAAGATAAACTTCAGACTGTCGTTCAGAAACACAAACTCCTCATACAGAGAGCCATTCATGCCAAAGAGAGAAAAGAGGTTAATACCTCTATAAGACACGCCACTGGTGCCGAGGCAATGGTTCGTTTCAATGAGTTTGAAAACAAAATCGAACGAATGGAAGCAGAAGCTGATATGTCAGCCGTCGGTAAGAGCGATCTCGAGTCGGAGTTTGCAAAAATGGAATCGGGTAAAGACGTAGACGCCGAATTGGATGCTTTAAAAAAATCTATGAAAAAAACAACTGCTCCCAAAGCGGAGAATAAGTAGAGGGGTATGGATATGGCCAACTGTGATAGAAATGCAAAACTTTACAGATCGAGAAGAGGGATGATATTCGGAGTATGCCAGGGTATAGCCGATTGGAAAGGGATCAATGCGGGATACTTAAGACTGACATTGGTAATACTGACGATATTTACGGGCTTCTTCCCCTTCGGCCTCTTGTATATTGCTGCGGCATTCTTTATGCCTGTAGAACCGGCTTACAGAGAGAGGCGCTCCGAATACAGAAGATCTCATGTTAAAAAAGGTTATTACGATCTGAAACAGGAATTTGAAGATCTGGCGTCCAGATTCAATGGAGCGGACAGAAATGCAGGCAGCCGGGAGAGAGACTGGGACAGCCGATTTAAAAATGAAAGAGCTTGATACAGACACCATTCAGGCGATCTTAACCTGGTACCTGGTCTTATTGACCATAAACAGGACAGATCGCCTTGAACCAGGGGCTGAAAAGCCCTCTGAAGAGTCTTTAGACGATAATTCTATTTGGCACAATTATTGCAATTAGGCTAGTATATATAACGGAGGAAATTATGGGTATTTTTACAAGATTTATGGATATAATTAATTCCAACATAAATGCTCTTTTAGATAAAGCAGAAGATCCTGAGAAAATGATCAGACTTATGATGCAGGAGATGGAAGACACTCTTGTTGATCTGAAATCTTCCTGTGCCGCAAAAATTGCGTCGCGGTCGAGAACTGTCAGAGATCAGGCGGACTTTCAGCAGAAAGTGACAAGATGGACCGAAAGAGCCCAATTAGCCGTTGAAAAAGGACGTGACGATCTGGCAAGAGAAGCACTGATCGAGAAAAAAGAAGCTCAGGCGGGACTCGATGAGCTCAACAAAGAGCTTGACCATGTAAATCAGATCATTGATGAATGTAAAAAAAACATTATACTGATAGAGGAAAAACTTCAAACTGTCATCGTGAAACATAAAGCACTTATGCGCAGAGGACTGGAAGCGAAGGAAAAAACCAAAATCAATAAGGTTATGAAAAGTGCTTCAGGATCGGGAGTAATGACCAGATTCGGCGACCTGGAAAACAGGATCGAAAGAATGGAATCCGATGCGGAAGTATCGGGCTTTGGGGCCTCTAATCTCGAATCGGAATTCAGCAAGCTGGAAGCCGGTGAAGATGTTGATGACGAATTGGCAGAACTTAAAAAGTCTGTAAATAAAACTAAATCTGAGTAGGTAGGCACATGTTTAATTCTGGAATAATTATTGTTTTTATATGCGTGGGACTCCCGATTATTTGCGGTACAATAATTTCGTTAAATAAACACGATTCAAAAAAGTCGAGACAGGGAAACCAGGAGACTATCGATGAATTGTACTACTCCATAAAGGATATGAAAAAGAGAATAAGCAATCTCGAAACCATACTTTATGAACGGGAAAAAAGGAGCTGATGATGGCACAAAACAGATTATACCGCTCGAGAAACGGAATGATTTTTGGTGTATGCCAGGGTTTAGCCGAGTGGCGGGATCTTCCTGTGGGATATATAAGACTGGGCGTTATTGTCGCTTTTACAATGACAGGTTTTTTCCCGGTGGGCATGCTCTATCTCGCAGCGGGTTTTTTCCTGCCCGTAGAACCCCGTCATGGAAAATCCGACTATTACGAGCGAGATGCCCGGGGTAAAAGGGATTACCGGAGAGAGAGTAGAAAAGAAAAATCTGGTGGATTCACCTTTGATGATATTAAAGAGGAATTCGATGATCTTTCTTCGAGAGTTAACAAAATGGAAGATGAGGTTATCGATAAAGAGAAAGACTGGGAAAAACGGTTTAAAGAAGATTGATATTCAGGTGGAACCTATTTAACGGTTCCACCTTTTTTATACCCCGAAATCATTTTCTGAATAATATTATTTTTTTTAAAAGATCTTTTCGACTCATCCTTATACAGCTCATCTTTTCACAGTATAATTCCCCCAGAAAAAGAAGAGGGGATTAGATGAAAACAATCGTATTGGCAGAAAAACCCAGCGTAGGACGGGAGCTGTCCAGGGTCCTGAATTGTGATAAAAAAACTAAGGGTTTCTGTGAGGGAAAAGACTACATCGTCACCTGGGCCATGGGTCATCTGGTGGAGCTGGCTGATCCCGGAGAATACGATGAAAAGTTTAAAAAATGGGACCTTCAGACACTACCTTTGATGCCCGAACGGGTGAAACACAAAGTGATGAGAAAAACATCCAGTCAATTCAGAACTGTTCAGGGAATTCTCAAGCGACAAGATGTGAATCGTCTTGTTATTGCCACTGATGCAGGACGCGAGGGAGAATTGGTCGCCCGCTGGATAATGCGACTTTGCGGCTGGAAAGGGACAACCGAAAGACTGTGGATAAGCTCACAGACTGACAAAGCCATAAAAGACGGGTTTAAAAATCTCAAACCGGGTAAGGACTATATTAATCTTTTCCATTCGGCAGAAGCAAGAGCCGAAGCGGACTGGCTGATAGGGCTGAATATAACCAGAGCACTCAGCTGTCGCTACGACAGCAGGCTTTCAGCAGGAAGAGTTCAGACCCCGACCCTGGCTATGATTATAAAACGAGAGGAGGAGAGGGATGAGTTCACTCCTCAGAATTACTGGACAATAGAAGCAAATATGGGCTCCTTTTCAGCACTGTGGAGAAGTGACAAGGGGATCAACAGATTCAGCGACTATGAAAGCGCTTTAAACATATCCACTAAAATTGAATCATCAGATGCAACCATTATAGATCTTCAGAAGAAGCAGAAATCTGAAGCACCTCCCAAAGCCTATGACCTTACAGAACTGCAGAGAGACGGCAATAGATTCCTGGGGTTTTCCGCAAAGAAAACCCTGCAGGTTCTTCAGGGATTATACGAAAGACACAAATACGTCACCTACCCTCGAACAGATTCGAGACACATCACCACCGATATGGTTCCCACATTGAAAGACCGTCTGAAAGCTGTAGTCGAGACCAAATACAGAGATGCTGTGAACGAACTTCTGGCGGGGGATTTAAAACCGGGAAAAAACCTGGTCGACAACAGCAGAGTCAGTGACCATCACGCCATTATACCCACAGAGCTCAAGGCCGATATAAGGAATCTGGATGTGGAGGAACAACAACTCTTCGATCTGATTGTCCGTCGTTTTATCGTCGTATTATCGGCTCCTCACAAATATGAAAGCATATCCATGACTCTTTCTGCTGGCGGAGAAAAGCTCTATGCCAAAGGGAGCCGCTCTTTTGAAAAAGGTTGGAAAAAAATAGATAAACAGTCGGGAACATATGACAAGAGAGAATCTTCCGACCTGCCCGACCAGGCTTTATCCAATTTCAGCAAAGGAGATCTCTTACCTATAAAATCAGTAAACACAAAAAAAGGGATGACCAGAGCTCCTGCAAGATACAATGAAGCGACTTTACTCACAGCCATGGAGAATCCCTCAAAATTCGTTGAGGAAAAAGAGCTCAAAGAGACTATTAAACAGGGCGGTCTGGGAACTCCCGCCACCCGCGCCGATATAATCGAAAAACTTCTGTCCTCTTATTATATAGACCGAAAAGGGAAAGAACTGGTTCCTACTGCTGCGGGAACCGAATTGATAAATATTGTCCCAGATCTGTTAAAGTCCCCCTCTTTGACAGCCCGATGGGAACAGAGATTTACCGATATCGCTGAAGGCAGAGAAAAAACTCAGACTTTTATCAAAGAGATAAAAGAAAAGACAAAAGAACTGGTCTCTTCTGTCAAAAACAGCACATTGACTTTTGAGCCAAAAAACCTCAGCAAAAAAGACTGCCCCATGTGTGGCAAAAAACTGATGGAGATTCATGACAAGAAGGGGAATCCCAAATTTGTCTGCCAATCCCTCGCATGCGGTTATGAAGATGAACCGGAAAAGGCCTATGACCCCTACAAAAGGCAGGGGAGAAAGGAAAAAGCCATGAACTCAAGACTTGTACGCCAATTTAGCGATAAGAGTAAGGAAACCATGACATTGGGAGATATGCTTAAAGCGCAGATGGAAGCGAATAAAAAGAAATAGATTGTTTTTCTTTTAACATATAATAAAATAGAATTGCAGGATAACCATTCTGCAGCTAAAAATCGGAGGATAAATTGAAAAAATTATTAATGATTGCGGTACTACTGTCTTTGACGACTGGTGCTGTGTTTGCGGAGAAATTAGTTCTTATTCAGGCATCATATATGCAAAGCAGTCGAACCTATTCTGACAGTTTCGGTGACTTGAAATGGACGTTCTCAGAAGCGGGAATTAATGTTACAACTTTTAACGGACGAGGACAGGGATTGGGTTTTTATACCAGTGCGGCATTCCTTATCCCAATAGATTTCAATGAAGAGTTGTATGGTAATGAAACGACTGCAACCAAAGATACACTGGATTTTAAATATGACGGTTTCCAACTTGGCTTAGATATGTTGCTCGGTGTAGGATTTCTGGCTCCAGTGACCCCTAACTTCTCAATATTAGCTGCCGGAGGACTACATTTTAACGGAATTGCACTATTTTCAAGCTATGCAGATTCTTATTTGGCCTACAATATTGGACCCGGTATTGCAATCAACGGTTTGTTATACCTGACAGACACTTTCAATATCAATATCAGCGCCATGGCTGCATGGGATTTGCTTGAATTCATAACCATGCCCGATTTATATGCTGATCTTGATCCTTCAGGTGGAATAACCTGGTCTGTATCAGCCGGTCTCGGTTTTACCTATTAATTTCAATTACAATAAAGAATTCAACCGGGGTCGTATGGCTCCGGTATTTTTTTAAAATCCTTTTTTGCATCTGGTCCTCCATTCCATTGAATGGCTTAAAAGAGCTGAACAATCATTCGTTGAAGCCTATGGATAATTAAAAGTACATCTTTTCTTGTATCTGAAAATAATCCGTAATAGATTTATAGAGTAAGCAATAATTGAAAATGGGAGGGACCTAATGGTAGTCCAAAGATTATTGGAATTACTCAATCAAAATCACATCGATTATTCAACAGTAAAGCACAGTCCGGCTTACACAGCCTTATCTTCAGCAAAAAAAGCGAGGATCCCGGGGAAGGAAATGGTAAAATCGATTCTACTTAAATTAGACGGAAACTATACTCTGGCCGTTCTGCCATCAACATCCAAAATTGATTTTAAGCGATTAAAAGAGATCACGGGATCACAAACAGCCTCCCTGGCTGATGAAGAGGATCTTGAAAATATATTCCCCGACTGCACAACGGGAGCCATGCCCCCTTTAGGAAATCTCTACCATATCCCCATCATTTCTGATTCTCTTATAATTAAACAGGAGGATCTTTTTTTCGAGGCTGGAAGTCACAGAGAAATAGTCAAAATGCATTGTTCCGATTTTCTTAAACTCGCCCATCCTAAAATTGCCAGTATTCGCAGAGATTGATCAGCGACGGGGTTTTTTCCGACTCCTGGAAAAGTTCTTAACCGGGGATTTTGGGGCCTTCGGTTTCCCGGCTTTCTTTCCTCCGGAAATGAGACAGTCAGAACCATTTCCGATCAGATCCGTTCGTCCGCATAAAATCAGCGCCTCTTCCACCAATTCTCTGTTCTGAGGTTTTTTATATTGAAGCAAAGCTCTCTGCATCGCTTTTTCTCTCATATCAGTCACGATATGGATTTTTTTCATTGTCAGAGGATTGTACCCCGAATAAAACATGGCTGTAGAAAGTGTTCCCGGTGTGGGGATGAAATCCTGAACCTGATCGGACCGGAGGCCACTGTCTCTCAGATATTCCGCCAGTTCCACGGCATCTTCCAATGTTGAGCCGGGATGTGATGAGATGAGGTAGGGTACGAGAAATTGCTTCTTCCCCTCCTCTTCATTAATCTTGTTATATTTTGCCGTAAACTGATCAAAAACTTTGCGCCCCGGTTTTCCCATGATCTTCAGCACTCTGTCAGAGACATGTTCCGGAGCCACTTTGAGCTGCCCGCTGATGTGATGTTTGACCAATTCTCTAAAAAAAGAATCGTCTTTATCGAGCATGAGATAATCGTATCGTATTCCCGACCGGATAAAAACTTTTTTCACTCCCGCAAGCTCTCGCAGTTTCTTTAAAAGGTCCACATATTCACTGTGATCCACTTCCAGATTGGAACAGGGATCGGGAGAGAGACACTGCTTGTCCTTACAGGCTCCACTGTGCAATTGTTTTTCACAGGCCGCCTGTCTGAAATTGGCAGTAGGTCCACCAACATCGTGTATATATCCCTTAAAATCAGGATTGGTGATAAAAGTCTCAGCTTCATGGATGATAGATTCCTGACTTCTGGAACTGATGATGCGCCCCTGATGAAAATTCAATGCACAGAAGCTGCATCCACCATAACAGCCGCGGCTGCTCACAAGACTGAATTGAACTTCATCAAGAGCGGAAATTTTTCCGATTTTGTCATAAACGGGATGTGGTTTTCTGGCATAGGGAAGCTCATATACTTTATCGAGATTATCTCTTGTAAGAGGAAAGGCAGCAGGATTTTGAACGACCCACTCTCTATCGTATTTTTCTATGAGGATTTTTCCCACATAGGGATCGGTATTTTCATTTTGTATTTTAAAAGAACGGGCAAATTCTTTTTTATCGTTGCTTATCACTTTGTAGTCGGGGAGAAGTAAAACTTCATCCCGGAAAGGATTTTCTGTGGTTTTATAAACTGTACCGCGAACATCATGGATGTCTTTTAATTTTATCCCTTCTTTCATCAACCGGGCGATCTCAACAATCTGATTTTCCCCCATGCCGTACACAAGAATATCGGCCTTGGAATCGAGAAGAATGGACCTCCTCAGTTTAGATGTCCAGAAATCAAAATGTCCCATCCGTCTCAGTGAAACTTCCATACCACCGAGAATTACAGGAATTTTTTTAAAAGCCTGTTTAATGGCTGCAGTATAGACAATAGCCGCTCTGTCCGGACGATTTCCCGTTTTTCCATCGGGGCTGTAGACATCTTTTTTCCGGGGTTTTCTAGCTGCGGTATAATTACTGACCATGGAATCCATATTTCCACCGGTAACGAGAAAAGCCAGTCTCGGCTTGCCGAACTCACGAAAGGACTCGGGCTTTTTCCAGTCAGGTTGAGCCAAAATGGCTACATTATAACCTTCCGATTCAAGAACTCTGGAAATGACCGAGGCTCCATATGAAGGATGATCCACATAGGCATCTCCTGTCACAAGGACAAAATCGGGTCTTTCCCAGCCTTTTATTTCCATATCTTTTCTATTTAAGGGGAGGAAGTTTTCAGTCATAGAGGGAATATACCAAATTAATCTTAAAAAAAACTATTACTAAAGGCATAATCTTTCGATAATAAATGAAATGAATGACAGTAAATCTCTAAAACGACTTCTAACAGCTCTTTTTATTATTATCATTGCGATCATAGCTTCTTTATGGCTATTTTTAAGAGAGAAGACTTCATACACTCTCCCCGTCGAATACGCATCGGAGCAGCTTGTTGTAGTAGAACCGGAATTGCCCGAGGAAGATCCCTTTGAGAGCCCCTCTGTACCTGAAAGGTACATTATAGATCATCACACAGTTGTCAAAGACGAATCGTTCTCTCTTGTTACGGGTAAATACTGGAACGATGTTTACCTTTGGCCCGATCTCTATATAAGAAATGAAATGAAGTCCGAAGATCCCGACATAATCTATCCCGATGAAATTATCGATATCTATAACAGGCTTGGAAATGGAGATGTCTACAACGACATTGAAAAAGATGAAATCCTCAAAGCCTATATAGAAGTCTATGATGTCTATAAAAAACTGGGGAATATGAAAGAAAACTCTGTATGGGCCCTGCTCTACAGCGGTGCAAAATATGACCATAACTTCCTTGAACTCTTCAGCGACAGAATTGATCCGGCTGATAAAGCTATGGCTCAAAAGTATATTGATGAAGAGGGGTATCTCGATTAGAAAGACCTAAAAAGGTGGCTCTTTTCTCACAGATATCAATTCTCCCGTCATGGGATGCTCGAATTTCAAAGACATGGCATGCAGTTTCAACTCCCCCATCAGATCTTCCGGAACATTTTTGTTATACAACCGGTCTCCCACGATAGGATGGCCAATTGAACTGAGATGAACCCTCAACTGATGAGTTCTGCCCGTTTCCGGCTTTAGAAGAACCCTCGTACTCCACCGGTCATTTGTTAAAACTTCACAAGTGGTGACAGCTCTCTTCCCGAGCTCCTGATCGACAATCTGCATTGGTCGATTGTTTATATCCGCCCGTAGAGGAAGATCGATAAGCTGATCTCCTTCGGCCATAATCCCTTCAACGATGGCTATATATTCCTTCTCGACTCGCCTCTCTTGAAAGAGCCTACTCATTTGTTTCTGCATCTCTTTCGTTCGGGCTATAAGAACCAAACCCGATGTGGGTTGATCCAGCCGATGTATATTAAAGACCGGGCCGCAGTGCTGTGCAGTCCGACTCATTAGACATTCTCTTTTATCGGGTCCCCGTCCCGGGACAGTCAGTTCCTCCGGTTCCTTGTAGACGATAATACAAAAATCATCTTCGAAGAGAATTTCCGGCTTGGAGTCAATCTTGTTCTGATTCATAAAAATCCTGTGTATTTGTGTTCGGTGAGGATGCGGCAGGCCGCGAAAAATCCACGGTCTTCATCTCAGAAGCAAGCTCCTGAGGATTCTGCCCCTCCGAATAAAAAGTATCCATGAGAATTGAGTCCAGAGTACCGATCAGGTCATGTCTCTTCAATCTGTGTTTCTGCTCGAAAATCCTCTCAAAATAGTAAAAAACTCTTCCGATAAGTCCCCCGAGCTTTCCGGGAATAATCAGACCCTTTTTTATTGAAGTCAGGGAGATGAGGATAAGTCCTGTAAAGGTAATCCCTTTCTGCAGCCCCGAAAGTAATGCCCCTTTTGTAATATCTAAAGGTCCGAGGGAGTAGAGGACTTGTCCCCATGGAGTGAGGAGATTAAAAAATGTTATAAAAAATATTAAGAGAATATAATTTTTCCAAAGAACTTTTTTTCCGGCGAGCAGAACGAGAAAAAGAAAAAATGCGGTCATAGAAGCCCTGAAAATGAGAGATTCAAAAAACAGAAAGAGAAGCATAAGCATCATTCCCGTAAAAAACCGCCTACCCGGTGTGAGAATTCGCGAGAGATAATCGGTTTTCATAATCGTCCCTCCAGTGAGAAGATCCACTGCGATCTCTTTATAAATTTTACGGCGAATAAACCGATAAGAAAGCTGGAAATTGTACCTATAGCCAAAAACAATGGTGCGATAACCCAGGCACTTTCTCCAAAAATGAACTTCACAGAGAGGATGAGCTGAACAATGTTCCCCGCAAGTGCTCCTAAAATACTGACACCGATGAGAGAAACCCATTTCGACGGAATTTTATGCACCGAATACATGACCATGGCACTGGTAAAGGAACCGGCTGCAGAAAAAAGAAATACATAAGAAGCTAAAGTTCCACTAATCAGCCCCTGTCCTGTAATCTTCAGTAAAACAAGAAGCATAATGTAGGGAAAAGGAAGCAGTTTCAATGCGAAGAGAATGGGCAGGTTGGCTATTCCCAGACGCATAAAAGGTACCGGCCTCGGGAAAAGGTATTCAATTGCCGAAAGAAACAGGCAGAGCCCGCCGAGAAACGAGGTCAATTCGATTTTATTAATAAGCTTCGCCATCGAGTTCCCCCTCTTTTTTTCCTCTTATGGTGACAAAGACTCTGTTGGGCATACAGGCGATCCACTGTCCGCCACTGTGGATAGAACCGCTTTGTATGCAGATCTTCTCACTACAGTCGGACTCGGAAACAGAGACAATGCCCGATGATATATTGACCACGGTTTCACCTACAGGTCCTTCAAAGACTTTAGATATTTGGCTGTCTATAGGGTAAATCCACTCTTTATCCCCCGCCTGTATGAGAATTTCCAGAGAATCACTTCGGATTGAGATAGCAGAAAGGAAGGAAAATACCGTGAGAAAGATTGCCAGAGACAATGCTGTTAAATCAATTATTTTCATAGTATAGACTCTTAATCCCCCCTGTTTTACAATATATCGGTATGAAAGACAGACTCACTCCGTTCAAGGATAATAATACATATAAGCAGCTGACCATGGAAGAACAAAATTTTATCACAAATGCTGCGGACAAATATCAGCTTACATTTCAGGATATCAAAAACCTGATAGATATAGCAAGGGACCTGGATACCTGGGACGAAGGGAACCTCCGCGACTACTGGATAGTTCCCGAAGAAATGAACCTCAAAGGGAAACAACTCAAACAGGCCATTTTAAATGGGGTTAACGAACAATGGATGAAGTTGAAAACCGATGCGAAAGACTATAGTGACTTTAAAGGATTGACCGATAGCGGCGGTCTGAAAATAAACTATGTGGAAACTGATGATAAAAACACAATTCTCGGTTCCTGCCCTGTTGCCTCGGAAAAAACCAGGTGCTGCAACCTCCAGACACTCGATGTGGTGAACAACTGCGGTTTTGACTGCACCTATTGCTCCATACAGTCATTTTTTGACAACAACCGTGTCTATTTCCAGAAAAATCTTAAAGAGAAGCTGGAGAGTCTCAATCTGGATCCCCGGAAAAGATACCACATCGGGACAGGTCAGTCTTCCGATTCTCTTATGTGGGGCAACCGTGAGGGAATACTCGATCTTTTAAAGAATTTTGCCATAAAAAATCCCAATGTTCTGCTCGAGTTGAAAACGAAATCCAAAAATATCTCCTGGTTCCTTGAAAATGAGATCCCCCGGAATATCATAATCACCTGGTCACTCAACACTGAGACCATTATACAAAATGAGGAGCATTTGACCGCAAGTCTGACAGAAAGACTCGAATGTGCCCGAAAAGTTGCCGACAAAGGGATTCTCACGGGATTTCATTTTCACCCCATAGTGCACTACCGGGGCTGGAAAAAAGAATACACTGAGATTACCGATCGGATTCAGAAAAAATTCGGCCCCGAAGAGATTGTACTGATATCCTTGGGAACATTGACCTTTATCAAACCGGTCATAAAAAAAATACGCAACAGAGAACTGAAGAGTAAAATCCTGCAAATGCCACTGGAAGAGGCGGGAGGAAAGGTCTCCTACCCTCTTGAAACAAAATTGGACATGTTTAAAACACTCTACGACAGCTTTGATGAACAGTGGAAAGAAACAGTTTTTTTCTACCTCTGCATGGAGGACGAAAGCCTCTGGACACCTGTCTTCGGAAAGAGCTACACCAATAACTCACTCTTTGAAAATGATATGATCAATTCCTATTTTACAAAGGTCGGTTTATGAAAATTCTGCTGATAACACCTCCTTTTACTCAACTCAACACCCCTTATCCCGCAACGGCCTACTTAAAACCTGTATTGGATGCAGCAGGCCATGACACCAGACAGATTGATCTGGGGAACAGGACCATTTTGAAAATTTTCTCTTATAATGGTCTGCAAAACATTTTCACAGATCTGGAAAAAAGATATCCCGATTCTGAATACTCAACGCTCAACCGTTTTTTTGCGCTGAAAGAGGAATATCTGAATACCATCGATCCTGTAATTACCTTCCTACAGGGTAACAACGACTCCCTGTCTCATCGAATTAACTCATCGTTATGGCTACCGGAAGGTGAAAGACAGGAATACGACGATGATGGAGGGAATGGAATGGATTCCGCCCGCCACAAGGCTACCCTCTATCTGGAAGAGATCGGAGATCTGATCACCAGTTATTGTGATGAGTCTTTTGGATTCAGCCGTTACGCAGAGAGAATAGCTCTGTCTCCTCCGGAATTTGATGAATTGAAAAATCAGCTCGATAGCCCCCCGTCTCTCATCACAAAAATATTTTTAGAAATTCTAAAAGAGGTTATGAATGAGTTCAATCCCCAGTTGTGCGGATTCACTGTCCCCTTCCCGGGAAATCTTTTCAGCACTCTCTATTCGTCTAAATTTATCAAGGATAATTATCCCGGAATCCAAACCGTTATGGGCGGTGGTTACATCAATACGGAGCTTCGAAGCCTCAGAGATAAAAGAGTTCTGGATTATGTCGACTTTATAACAGTAGATGATGGAGAGAGACCTCTGATAAATCTCTGTGATTTTCTTACGGGAAAAAAAGAGAGAGACCACCTTGTGCGGACTTACCTTCTCGATGATTCAGGGAAACTGGTATTTGCAAGTAGTGAGAAGAAAGAGGACTTCAAGCTTAGAGATCTCCCGGCTCCGGACTATTCGGGACTTATGGACCGGCCTTACCTCTCAATCCTGCCGGTGAGCAATCCCATGCACCGCCTGTGGAGCGAAGGGAAATGGAATAAAATGACCCTGGCTCATGGATGTTACTGGCATCGCTGTGCATTCTGCGATACGAGCCTCGATTACATTAAGCGATATGAACCGGAAACAGCCCATTCTATTGTGGATAAAATCGAAAAACTAATTGAAGAAACGGGAAATTATGCCTTTCATTTCGTCGATGAAGCGGCTCCTCCCGCCCTGCTTAAGAATATGGCTCTCACATTGATTCGCAGAAAAATATCAATAAGCTGGTGGACAAACATCCGTTTCGAAAAAAGTTTTAAACCCGATTTGTGCCGCCTTCTTGCCAAAAGTGGCTGCATAGCCATGTCGGGAGGGCTCGAAGTGGCTTCGGACAAACTCCTACAGAGAATCGATAAAGGGGTAACAGTAGAACAGGTTTCAGCCGTTGCCGGGGCCTTCCACTCAGCAGGGATTTTGGTACATACGTACCTGATGTACGGATTTCCGGGACAGAGTGAACAGGAAATTATCGACGCCATGGAGAATGTACGCCAGCTTTTCGAAGCGGGACTCATAGACTCGGCGTTCTGGCATCAATTTGCCCTGACAGCCCATAGTCCTGTAGGCCTCAATCCTGAGGCATTCGGAATTGAAATTAGCGGTCCCCTAAATTGTTCCTTTGCCCGAAATGATCTGCAGTACAGAGAAAACAGATCCTACGACCCCTCAAATTACTCACAGGGTCTGAAGTTGGCCCTCTTTTCCTATATGGCCGGAAAAAAACTGCAAAAGTCAGTCAACAGCTGGTTCTCTTTTAAAACACCGAAAACCGGCGTAAAAAAGAATTTCATACAGAGAGTTATGTCCAACATGGCAAGGACACTTCAGATCCACGATCATTCACAGTTTGTCTGGATCGGTGCAGAAATTACCTACCGCGATGGATTTATTGAACTCCACACAACAGATGGTGCAGAAAAATTAAAAGCTGATGAAATCTGGTGGAAATTCATTTCGAAACTATTGAAATTATGTAATATTAAAGAAAATAAAATAGTGAATACCATGGAAGTTGAAATTCTATGCGATGAGTTTTCTCTGGATTTGGACTCATTTCTGTCATCTCAACTGTTTTTTACACTATCAACATATGGATTACTGATATTATAAGCGGAGTGTACGCAGGAAGTATACGCAAAGCATGATTCAGCGGGATTAATATGAAAGTATAGCTGAATGAAGCGGAGCATACTTGAATGTATGCCCAGAGCATGTTTCAGCGGGATTAGTATAATAGCGGATCTGAATTAAAACGGGAGAATAACAATGACAGTAAAAGAAAGAATTATAAACAGCTTGATCCGGTCGGCATTGGATCTGTTCTGCAAAATAGATAAGTCAGACCTGAAAAAAATACCCCTCGATGGTCCGGCCATCCTCATTACAAACCACGTATCAACTCTTGAAGGTCCCTTGTTTTATGTCAATCTTCGACCTAGAAAAACCATAGCCATGGCCAAATCAGAACTTTTTGATAAGTTTTTCACAAGAACAATACTGAGCACCTGGGATGCCGTCCCCATCAAAAGGGGTGCTGCAGACATGCAGGCTATGAAAAGTTGCTTCAAGGTTCTGGAAGAGGGGAATTTCCTCTGCATTGCGCCCGAGGGAACAAGAAGTAAAACGGGCAAACTCTTGAGGGGAAAAGCGGGAACAACCCTTTTTGCCACACAGAAAAAAGTCCCCATAATTCCCATGGTTCACTGGGGAATAAAAGATCTCGGGGCAAATGCCAAAAAATTGAAGAGAACCACTGTTGACATAAAAATAGGAAGATCCTTTTATGTGGAGAAAAAAACAGAGGGAAGAATTACCAGTGAAGACCGTCAGAATATGGCAGATGAAATGATGTACCAAATTGCCACATATCTCCCTGAAGAGTTGAGAGGATACTATAGTGATCTATCCAAAGCGACTACAAATTATTTAACTTTTACAGAGTAATAAAGGACAAAACATGAATCCACAGGCAGAAATACTGAACAAAGCAATAAAGGAAGTAAACCCTTCGGTTTACGATCTTCTATCTGAAAAAGGTAGAAATATTTTCTTTCCCACAAAAGGACTTCTCAAACAGGGTCTCGATGCGAAAGGGAAAAAAATCAATGCTTCTATCGGGATGGCCATGGAAGATGATGGGTCTCCCTTGCGACTAAACGCCATCGATAAATTGCTGAATATGCCTCCAGAGGAGGTTTATCCCTATGCATCCAGTTATGGAAAAGCAGAAATTCGCGATATCTGGAAAAAAATCATAAGGGAAAAGAATCCCTCCCTGGGAGATCACCCCATAAGCAGACCGGTTGTCACAAACGCTTTGACACACGGCCTGAGCATGTGCGGTTACCTTTTCGTCAATGAAGGGGATGAGGT
>JADGDJ010000254.1 GCA_016744925.1 Spirochaetaceae bacterium | reverse complement strand
GCAGCTGGAATATTCGAGAATCGAGCATTTCTCTCAATTCTTCTGCAGTCTGGCCACGATGTGTTCCCGTGGCAACAAGAATAAGAATATTCTCAGGTGACAGGCCGTTCTTCAACAATATATCGACAAGAGGCCAGAGAATACCGGAATCACCTGTATAGGGAACAGGTCTCGTACTGTCTGAAATAACAATACACGATGTCTGATTTTCCGGTGATTTATCTTTAGATTGTATAATATTTTCAAGGGACTGCGAATTGATTGGATTGTTTATTGATTCCAGAACCAGTATCGACGGATTATTAATCGGCTCAGGATGAGGCATAGTCAGAATATCCGTTTCATCGGGCAGAATCAGTTCTTTTTTATCCGGTCCGATGGGAAATGATAGATTGATCATTATTATCTCCATATAATGCAGGGACTGTTGCAACAGCCCCTGCATTATTTATTTTAATACTTTTAACTGAAAGATTTAATCAGTGAAAAATCTCCCGATTTTGCAGCCAGAAGAATCGGTTTCATATATTCATCCACCTGTTCAGCTGTAAGAGGTACAGGCATATTCTGAAGTTTCATTTTCAGCTGTGGATTTTTAGCCGCAGTAAGTGCCCGATCGATATGTCCATCGGTAAATCCTTCCAATTCACCCAGTGAAACGGGGCAATTGATCGCTTTACTGAAAGAGGTGAGCCCTGTGGCGATTTCAAGTCCAAGGTCACGACCTGACATGTTGGAAAGCTCTGCAGAGATGTAACCGTATTCTTTTAAAACATTCCCGACTAGTCTGAGCTGTTTTTCCACTGCCGGAGCAAAGAACACTGCATAATAAGGGTTCATAATACCGCAGGCCCGTCCATGAGAGGTGACATCAACCAGAGAAAAACTTGTAAGATGTGCTCCGTTAGTTCCACCGATCATTATGGCATAACCACCGAGGTCCGTAGCAAGGCCAATAGCTTCTCTGGCATCTTTATCTGCGGGGTTTTTCAGCACAGCCGGAGTGTATTCAACGACCAGTCTGAGAGCTGTTTCCATGATATCAGCCAGGTTATCATAGTTCTGATCATTGGCTCCGTAAAAAACTTCTAGACAGTGAGCAATCCCATCGAGAGCACCATCAACTGTCAGATTCATGGGCATACTGGCCGTTACAGAATAATCAAATACAGGATTTGTAGGAATAATTCCCTCATCGACAATCAGTTTTTTCTGCCCGGCGACCGGGTCTGTTACATTGGAATATTTTGTCAGGTGAGCACCGGAACTGGCTGATGTCTGAACAGCGATATGGGGCAGCATTGGTTTCCCTGTTTTTTCAAGAGAAGCCGAAACCAGTCCCACTCCGAAATAATCTTCTATTTCAGGGCTGTTATCACCTTGAGTCGCAAGAGCTATCGCCGCTTTTGCCGCGTCAATGGAACTACCCCCGCCGATTGAAATAACCACGTCGGGCTGAAAGTGAAGTATATAACTTTCAATTCTATACACATCTTCTCTGGGGGCATTGGGAGCCGCTTCGGGAACAATTCGATTTCCCGCCAGCTCCACGCCATGTTTCTTAAGAGAATTTACAACCTGATCGCAAATCGGTTTCATATATGTGGTGTTTGAAATAACCAGCGCTTTTTTCCCATAGGAAGCGGCTATTCCTCCGACATTATTTAATACATCGAGTCCGAAAAGATAAGAATCCCCTTTAAATGTCTTCAGCAGTTCTGCTGCTTTATCTTTGATATTCATTATTTCACCTCTAATTAGATTTACGTGCCGTGAGCTCTTCTGCTTTCCGGCTGATTATATCTTTATGAATCCCATATTTTTCCAGAAGTGGCAAATAGGGTCCCGATTCTGTAAAACAGTCATCGACTCCGACAAAATCCATCGGGACTGGATGATTTTTAACGAGGATTTCCGCAGCGGCACTTCCCATTCCTCCGATAACCGAATGCTCCTCCACCGAAAGAAAACAGCCTGTTTTCTCAACAGATGCAACTAGAGCCTCTCTATCCATGGGTTTTATGCTCCCCATCTCGAGGACTTCCGCTTTAATTCCCATTTTTTCAAGGTCTTCCGCCGCTTCAAGTGCCATGGAAACCGTAACGCCACAGGCTCCGATGGTCACATCAGTCCCCTCTTTCAGACATAAAGCCTTTCCAATTTTAAGAGGTTCTTTTTTACCGATGACAGGGCTCGGATTCCGACACATTCGCATATACACAGGACCATCATGTTCAAGGGCCTGTTCCAGAACCGACTGGACATCATCTGCGTCTGTCAATGTCAGGACAGTCATGTTGGGAAAAGCTCGCATAATAGCGACATCGGTTAATGACTGGTGGCTGGCTCCGTCAAAAGAATCGGATAATCCGGCATATCCTCCGGCGATAATAACCGGAAGATTATTATAACAGATGACATTTCTGATCTGATCCGTAGATTTCAACGCAATAAAGATGGCAAAAGCGCTGATGACAGGTCTGTATCCACAGGTAGCCATACCTGCAGCTATATCGGCCATATTGGCCTCTGCTACACCAACATTAAAAAACCGTTCAGGATAAGCATCCCGGAACTTACCGCTTCGCGTACTCGACGACACATCGGCATCAAGTACGACAAGTTTTTCATTTACAGCTCCAAGCGCGACAAGGGCTTCTCCAAAGGAATCTCTCATACCTTTTTCCATTATTCATCCTCCCATTTACTGAGCTGTTCTTTTAACTCAGGTAAGGCTTTTTCCAGATGTTCAACACCCACAGGGGAGCCGTGCCAGATATTTTTATTCTCCATAAAGGAAACACCTTTTCCCTTTACAGTATCGTATATAATTACGCTGGGACCTTTTTTCTGTGAATCCAGCCATTTGAAGGATTCTTCAATATTATCCATGTCATGACCGTCATACATCTTTTCAGGAACATTCCAGTTGAACGCTCTGAATTTATCTGCAAATGGCTCTAAAGGCATAATTTCTTCAACTGTTCCGTCGAGCTGAACTTTATTGTAATCCACCATCAGTACGAGCTTCTCAGGGGCAAATTTCCCTGCGGACATAATCGCTTCCCACGACTGCCCTTCATTGAGACAACCCTCACCGACAATCACATATGTATAAAAGGAATTATCATGAAGCTGAGAGATCAAACTCATCCCGAGCCCAACGGATAACCCATGTCCCAAAGCTCCTGTAGACATCTCCACACCGGGAGTTTTATTCATACAGGGATGTCCCTGTATGGAACTGTTCATGTCACGAAAAGAGGACAGAGTACCTTTAGGAAGATAACCCTTACTTTCCAGTACAGCATACAACATGGGCGAGGCATGACCTTTACTCAGAATGAGTCTGTCCCGTTCGGTCCAGTCCGGTTCTTCGGGCCTTATATCCATTCTTTTAAAATAAAGGTAGGTCAACAGATCAGCTACTGATGCCGAACCTCCCCAGTGACCGGTTCCCTTCTGATGCAGAGTTTCAATCACATCAATTCGAAACTGCTGAGCCTTTGCCTGCAGTTCTCTGTTTGTATATTCTTTCATTCTTATTTCCTTTTCGTTGCCCAGGGCATCTCCGGCCTGTAGATCAGATGAATCCAATTCCCATCAATATCCTGAAAGAATCGGACTCTACCACCCATAAAAATGGTGAATGGTTCCTCTGCAAATACAATCCCTTTTGATTCGAGATAACTGACAGCTTCATCAAAATCACTGATACTCAAACTTAAATGTTGGATTTTCCTTTCCTGCATATCGGGATATTGAAATGGTTCTGGTTTCTGAAAAAACTCCAGAATATTTTCATTCTCATCCTCTATGAAAACAGGCATTCCTTCTCCTGAAGGTTTAAAAAGTTTTCTAAAGCCGAGGACATCGCAATACCATGATGCCAGCAATGCGGGATTTTCAGACATGATTCCATAGTGTTCAATGATAAATTGCATATTCATCTTCCTTAAAGATATTTTCTCAAAGTGGTAACTGCGTCCAATGCCGCCTGATCAGGTTCGGGATAGGGAAGGATTTCTACTGATGTGTAACCATCAAACCCTATATCTTTTAGAGCCCTGATAATGCTTTGAAAGTCCAGATGCCCCCGACCGGGTGCCCATCGGTTGGAATCTGCCAGATGAACATATTTGACAAGTTCTGCATATTTCCAGAGTGTACCCTCAATAGAAGGATCTTCAATATTCATATGGAACACATCGGGCATCATGACCAGCTTTTTGTGATTAATACTCTCTATCATCGCCGCACACTGAGCACAGGAATTAAGAAAATTGATCTCATAGCGATTTACAGGCTCCAGAGCCACAGTGACACCGAGCTCATCGGCTCTGATCAGGGATTTATCTATAGATTCGCGGAAATACTCCAAAGAGGGATCACCTTCATTCAGCATCCCTCTGAGCCTCCCGATATTTACCATACTTCCAAACTCTGAAGCCACTTCCATCAGTCCTGTAAAATCAGAAACCGCTTTGTCCCTTTTACTTTTATCAGAATGAGTAAAATTTACTCCTGTATCAGCAAATATCTGACCCGTAGAGACCATAGGGATTTCAAGTCCCGTGCTGCTGAGCATCTTCTTAATTGAAGGAATATTCACCTGGTCCTTATTCAATAAGGCCAACTCAACACCGTCGTATCCAAGCCGGGCGGCTTTTTCCAAACTGATTTCGAGTCTATCCCTGAAGACGACAAATGCCGACATCAGGGCATTTTCCGGAGCGATGGCCACAGACAGTTTTATAGACATATCATCCCTGACCTTCAACCGAGGACAGTACAACTTTTAATGCCTCGATCAGTGCGTTAGGTCTGGCCTGCCCCGAACCTGCAATATCAAAAGCGGTTCCATGAGCACAGGTTGCTATCGCCACAGGCATTCCTCCATGTATTGTCACTCCTGAATCAAAACCTATGAGCTTCGTAGCAACCTGGCCCTGATCGTGGTACATAGAGATGACTCCATCAAACTCACCCTTTTTCACTCTGAGAAAGATTGTATCAGCAGGATATGGTCCGGTAACATTAACCCCTTCTTTGGCGGCAGCTTCTACAGCCGGTTGGATATGGTCAATTTCTTCAGTGCCGAAAAGGCCTTTTTCACCACCATGAGGATTGAGAGCTGAAACGGCAATCCTTGGATTTTCAACACCAAAACGTTTCATTTCACCATTTAAAAATAAAATCGACCTGAGAACCCTGTCTTTCTTTATAAAGGAAGCTATATCTTTTACGGCAATATGACTGGTAACTCTATTAGTCCACATAGGAGCGAGATAGTTGATCTCACCATTGACATCCTGTCTGTTAAAATGGTCTTTGAACATTTCCAGCTCACTTGAATATGGACAGCCTCCCATTTTCATCCCTTCTTTATTAAAAGGAGCAAAAACGAAACCATCAACTTTACCATCATCAATAAATGTCATTATTTTATTTAATGATTCATAAACACAGCCACCTGCTGCGGCGGAAACTATACCAAAGGGAATTTTCTGAACACCGGCAACAGGGACATTATAAAATAAAAACTTCCCTGTCGCCCTGTCCATGTTTTCATCTGAAACGTCTTCAACTTCCAGCTTTGTACCTTTAATATCCTGTGCCCGGTCAAAACTGAACCGATCTCCAATAAGAAGAATACGAATATTGTCGCTAATCTTATAATCAGATAGACACTGTACTGAAATCTCAGGGCCAATGCCTGCTGGATCTCCTATCATAAAAGCAATTGTTTTTTTCATTATAGATAACTCCTGAAAAATAATTCCTGTCTCCTGACAGTATCAAATTGTCACTAATCAGAATTTTCATACTCAAACCAATATATTGCATATTGTATACTATTATAACAAGAAGTCAATCATTTTCCCGATAAAACTGGGAAGAAAAACTCAAGAGGAAAATTGAAAAACTCTTTAGGAATATATATTATATCCTCAATAAAGGCTTTAGAAGCACGTGGAATGAGTAAAAATCACATATTGCAATAGTGAATATGAATCAATATAAACTACCACTCAATAAAGATTTAGATAACATTCAAAAACTTTGATATTTAACTGTTACAAGCTTTCATTCCATAAAAACAAATAAACTGAAAATCATGATGAATAACACAATTACTAAGTTAATAAAAATTGTATACTATTTTTATGTTGACAGTGAAATAAAACACCCATACAATCAAATGTATATTGGATATGGTATACAAT
>JADGDJ010000253.1 GCA_016744925.1 Spirochaetaceae bacterium | reverse complement strand
ACTCTGTACAGAACCTGTTACTCCATCAGCATAGCGTAGAAATATCAGACCAAAGTCATCGGCTGTCTGAGAGTGAAACTCCGTCGAAAAATGAGCTGATGTACTTAGGATTTCTTTCCCCAATAGCCAGGATAATCGGTCGATGCAATGCATCCCAGCAGTGAGCCACATCCCTCCACCTTTCTTTCTATTGAGGTGCCAGTTCCTTCGATTTGACTCCATCCAGACCTTATGCATGGCTGAGCGGCCACCTACAATCGTTCCAATAACACTCGATTCAATCATCTCCTTAGCTTTCACATAGGTGGGAATAAAATGATTACTGTAACCGCCCATAAAATTCACATTGTATTTCTTTACAGCTCGAGCTATCTCTCTACACTCAAGCAGGTTGGGGGCAATCGGTTTCTCAAGGAGTATGTTCTTACCCTTTTTTGCAGCCTCTACTGCTATCTCAGTGTGCAAGAAGTGGGGAGTTGCTATGAGGACTGTATCTATATCCTCTCTATTGATCAGATCCTGCCAATCCCTGAATCCATCTATGTTGAACTGGTCGGTAAACTGTTTCAACCCCGCCTCATTCTGTCTGGATGCTGCAAGAAGATTTATATCCTTCAGCTGGGAGATGGCTTTCCCATGGATTTCCCCAAAATAACCTGCACCGATTATACCAACATTTATCATTTGATTTATCTCCTGATGAATCTCAAATATTAATAATAATGATTTCTGGATTCAACTATCATAGAGCTGCAAAAAATATAAAATATTTTTTTTCCGTTTAACATTTACCCCTTATTCAATACCGGTAGTGAAATTATAAAAGTAACGCCCTCTCCTGGGGAGGATTCCAAAGACAGACTACCATTGTGATTTCCTGTGATTATAAAATACGAGACACTTAAACCCAGACCTGTGCCCTCTCCCGGGTCTTTCGTTGTATAGAACGGCTCAAAGATTCTACCCTGGGATTCTTCAGATATTTCGGGACCATTATTCCGGATTTCAATGATTACATGTTTTATTTTTTCATCATATTTTACCATTATGTTAAATTTTGGATTTAAGATTTCTGCTGATTTCATCGCTTGAGCACCATTGAGCAGGATGTTCAGTAAAACCTGTTGTATTTGTATTGTATCACAAAAAATATCGGGAATATTATCTTCAATATCTGTACTAATTTGTACACATTTGAAATCGTATTTTTGGCTCAAATTAAAATCCGAAGAGGCTAAGATTAGTGTTTTATTGAGTAATGAAATAATAGATGAAGAAGAGAAGATGCCTTTGCTTTTTCTGGAGAAGCCAAGCATGTTTTCAATAATTGTCATGGCTCTCACTCCGGACTGACTTATATTTTCAAGCATCTGAAGGAAACCCCTATGAGCTAAAAATGAATTAATCGATTCAACTGTCGTACCGGCTAATTCGGCAGCTTTAATATTTGCCTGCATATTAATTTTTTCCCCGAAACGATTAGACATGGCTGATACAGTCTGTAGAATTCCGGCAAGGGGATTATTAATTTCATGTGCCATTCCTGCTGCTAATCCTCCCAGGGATAACATCTTATCATTCTGTATCACGAGTTCTTCCATGCGGACCAGTTCTGTTTTATCATCGATTCTGATCATGGCGCTTATATTTTTATCCTGTGATAGTGAATAAATTATAATATCCTCATACTTAATTTCACCTTCTTCGAAATACGCTCGTTTCGAAATAAATCTTTCTTTGCCAGTGTCAATAACATCATTTATAATTGAAATCTCTTTGATCAATTGAGGATAAACAGAGAGAAGGTTTTTACCTGTTACACTGTCCGAAGCCAGACCGGTTTTTTCAAATGCTTTTTTATTCCAGAAGCGTATTTTTTTATCAGAATCAATCCCGATCAGAATCGAAGGCATAAAATCGATGATGACCTGCTGCTGTTCCTGTAATTGTTCTATTTCTCTGGTTCTCTCCCGAATTAAAATCTCTGAAGCTATCCTCTGATCAGAGAGCATTATCTGAGCTTTCACACGGGCTTTGACAATGGGCTCCGATACGGGTTTGTTGATATAATCAACAGCTCCCATTTCCAAACCACGGGTCTCATCGACGATATCTGATTTTGCAGTTATAAAAATAACAGGGATTTTCTCAGTCAGAGGATTCTCTTTCAGTTTCCTGCATACTTCAAATCCATCGATTCCCGGCATCATGATATCCAGAAGAATAAGATGCGGCAATGGTCGCAAGACTACCCGGTCAAGGGCCTCTTTACCATTCAGGGCCGTCCTTATTTTATATATAGGATTCAGCATATGATTCAACAGCTGTATATTTTTTAATTCATCATCTACAATTAGTATAGTTTGTTCTTTCATAATTTTTTCCTCATTTTGTCTTCTCTACGAACTTCAGAAAGGAGGATTCGATCATGTTCAAAATCTTCCAGGCATCATCAAAGTTCAGATTCTGATATGAATCGATTAATGAATTCGTAAAAATTTCCGAAATGTACTTATCTCCCAAAGACTTAAACTCCTGTATAAGGCTCTCATCCAGTTCTCCCAGTTTCAATATTTCTTTCAGACGGCCGATTATACTTTGAATCCGCACAACATCAGCATGAGACAGAGGCATAGTATTTTCCAGAAATGGTATTTTGAGCTGATTAATTATATGAAGAAGATCACTATATATATTCGAAAAAAAATTTATCAATAATTTAATCTGTTCATCATTCCCCTGTACTGAATAATCAACTATTTGCTGTACATTTTTTTTCATTGCAGGAAGATGCAGGATTTTCAATTTCTGAGAAAAATCCTGAGATATAGTATTAATTCTTTCAAGATTCAATTGATCAAAACTATTTTTCAATTCTCGATTGTATTCTTCAGCTCTAATGAGAAATTCTCTCAATGCCCTCACATATGACCCGATATCATCCCAGTTTAACAGGCCGGTTTCAATGTCCAGATTCTTATAATCAGACATCAGAATCGATTGTTTATCATCATTGACGAAAATTCCGGAGTTTTCGTTTTTTGTTGTGATAATTTTCAGGTTATTTTCAGTGTAGGGAATTGTAAAATAAAATTGAGACCCTTTATCCGGCAAACTTTCCGCCCAGAGCTGCCCGCCCAGCAACGCTACAAGCTCCTGACTGATCGATGTACCGAGACCAGTGCCTCCGTATTTGCGGGATGTACTCTGGTCAGCCTGAGTAAAGGGATGAAAGATATTCTCCAACTGGGACTCATTCATCCCCACACCGGTGTCCTCAATCATGAAAAACAGTTCCGATGCATCAGTCTTTCTAACCAGGATTCTGACAAATCCTGTATCTGTGAATTTTATAGCATTATCTACAAGGTTCAATAGGATCTGTCTCAAACGGTTTGAGTCAGTATTTATCATCTGATGGAAAACTGACTGAAGATCCATCGATAGTCCGATTTTTTTATTGACGGCTTTATAGTTCATTGAAATTAAAAAATCATTGAGAAAAATATTCAAATCAAAAGGATGAATATCCAATATCATTTTACCCGCTTCAATTTTGCTGTAATCGAGAAGATCATTAATAAGATTCAGCAGTTGTTTAGCAGAATTATAGGATATATGGAGTTTTTCCTTTTCTCCTCCTGTCAGGTTTTCAGATTTTAAAACCAGCTGGATATATCCCATGACAGAATTCATCGGTGTTTTAATCTCATGGCTGATATTTGCCAGAAACTGGCTTTTGGATTGATTTGCAGATTCGGCTTTCTTTTTTTCGATATGATATTTTTCCGTTCTTTCCTCTATTTTTTCTTCAAGAATAAGTTGTCTACGATAGAATGATCTAGAGCGAAGTGTATATAAGAAGTGAGCTGAGAGTGATAATATCAGAACATACACAGCCATAGCCCAATAGGTTTCCCACCAATTCGGGGCAATATGCAATGAAATAAGTGATTTCGGATTATTCCAACTATTGTCTCTATTTCCGGTTCTTACAGAAAAAGAATAATGCCCTATGGGAAGTTTGGAATATGAGGCGAACTGGCCATTGCCTATCGGATCAATCCAGCCAATATCATATCCGCTTAGCTGATACTGGAAAGCACCCTTTTTATATTGAAGGAATTCCATAAGGGAAAACTCAAAAATGACTGACATATCACTATGCAGAAGTTTTAAAGAATCGAGAAACGATCCTTTATCAGTTAAAATTGATTCATCGTGAATAATTCCTTTGCTGTCCCGTATTTTCAGAGAAGTGAGATTGACGGGAATATCCTTTTTCTCAGGAATTATATCGAGAGGATTGAATATATTGATACCATTACTGCCGCTAAAAACAAATGAACCGTCAGAGAGAACAATACTCTGACCACCTCTGAAAGTTGTTGATTGCAAGCCTTCGCTATATCTAAATTCATAGACACTGTTTTCCCCTTGAGAATAGCGGAACAAACCCTTTGATGAACCAACCCATAGAGAGTCATTTCTATCAGTCTGAATTATTGATACCGATTGTGAGGCAATACTATTTAGATCCTCTGCGGTTTTGAATCCATCTGTCCCCTGATTATACAAGCCCTTATTCGTTCCAACCCATAAAACCCCTGCCGGATCTCTGTATACCTGGTAGATTTCGTTGGAATTTATTGAATTTCCTTCTCCTAAATTTGTATTAAATAACTTATAATTATCATCACTTTTATCAAATCTGCACAATCCGGCAGTCCAGCTGGACAACCATAAGATATTATTATCTATAGGATCCGGATAGATTCTCTGGAACTGCATTATGTCATCACTGATAAGAGTATGCTTGATTCTGTGAAAAGAGAATAGTTTATCCTGTTGATTGAAATGTATAATTCCTCCGGCATTGGCAAACCAGATATCATTGTCCTCTACATACAATTCATGAATATTGGGTCTTGGAATCGAATTAATCTGACTTTGCAGTTGTTTGGAATAATCTTTTCTGATCTCAATCGATTTCGAATCAACCTGGACGATCCTTTTACCGCCACATAACCAGAAATTGCCTAGAGAATCAATAGAAAATGCCAACCAGTCATGATTAATCAATTCGGGATCAGAGTCCTTCATTATTTTCTCAAAAGAGAAAGACAGATAACTATTTTCAATTTTATCATACCTATTCATCCCTTTTTCTGTGAGAATCCAAAGGAATCCTGACGAATCTTCCAGAATATCTTTAACATTGGATCCGACAAGATCATCTTCAATTTCAGGATGATCATATATATGTAAAAAAAGATTTTCTTCTGAAGTAAAAATATCGACACCATCATCTGTATATCCAATCCAGATATTATCATCTCTATCAATCATGAGAACATTTGCAAAATCTCCCGAGATACTGAAAGGATCCTGCGCATTATGAGAATAAAATGTCAGTTCATTACTTCCAGGATCATAACGACTGAGTGCTCCCTCAGAATTATTTCTTCCGGCAATCCATATCCGCCCTTTAGAATCGGGGTACATAGATATATTTGGATGATCTTTACTAAATTGATGAATGACAGCAATACTCTCTGTCCGGGGATTTAATTTTAAGAGTCCGAATGTTGTTAAAATCCAGATATCCCCATTCGTGTCATTAAACATTCGATACTGCCCCCATCGGGATTTTGCAACTGAATGTTCAAGCTCAAAAGGGGTGATCGTATTGGTATCTCTATCTATTTTATTCAATCCAAAATTACTGATCAGAATCCAGATTGAACCGGAGTCATCACCTGTAATTCCATATACAGAATTGCCGCTGATGCGGTTTGAAGTTTCATTATCTTTAGTATAATTTATGAAATCACCTGTTTTTTTATCAAACATGGATAATCCACCGTCAAATGTTCCGATCCAGAGAGTATCGGCATTCTCCTCATATATGCATACGGGAATATCACTGGCAATAGAAAGCGGATTCAGTGGATCATGACGATAATGAGTGAATACATCTTGTACAGGATCATAGGAGTTCAATCCACCTGAAACTGTACCGACCCAGATTAATCCACTCTGATCTTCATGAATAAATGAAACAGTGTTATTAGAAAGGGAATTATCATTGGACGGATCATAAGTAAACGATTCGATATTACTACCATTATATTTGAAAAGCCCCCCCCAGGAGCCAAGCCAGATATTTCCCAATCGATCCTGATAAAGCGCCCGGATTGAAAGTTCCGGTAAACCGTTGAACTGATTGAGATTTTCGACACGTAGATCATAGCGATTTATGATCTCGACTTCCGCATAAGCTTCCAAATTAATAAAAAAAAGAATTATAATTGC
>JADGDJ010000252.1 GCA_016744925.1 Spirochaetaceae bacterium | reverse complement strand
AGAATATTGAGCAGAATCAAGCGGTGCGGAGAGGATAGTGCTTTTCCCATACGACTGAATTGTTCATAGACAAAAGATTTAAAATTTTCATCGGGATGATTAGGGAAAATTGACATGATGTACCTCGGATTCATTGAGTATTGCATAATAATATGCAGAATTCAACCAATTCAATTATCTATATTCTATTTAGTCTATATTGTACATTGATTTAGAAAAAATGATGCCGCTTTGTCTTCGGGGATATTCTTTAGAATCTCTTCCAATAAAGGTCGGGCCGCTTTGTAATTTTTATATTTTATGAATTCAACAGCAGCTTCAAACTCGGCGATGACCTGAATCTTTTTCTTGTCCAAATCGTTATTGCTGTCATCGAGAATTTCCATTATTCCCAATGCCTGGCTTTTCCCTTTAACTAAAGCCTCTCCCAAAGTCCGATAAGTTATGTCATTTTTATTATCCATTTTATCCAAAAGCTCTCTGCTGATGATAATTTTCGAACCATAAATTTTTGTAAGTTGTTCCAACCGGGATGCTATGTTAACAGAATCTGCTATGACGGTTGTTTCCATTCTGTTCGTCTCTCCTATGGTCCCGAGCATAAGCGGTCCTGTGTGTATTCCTATTCCTAAATCTATAGCCCGATAACCAGCTCGATCTCTGGCCGTATTGTATCTTTTTACAGCATTCTGCAGTTCGATGGATGCCTGAACTGCTTTATCCGGCGGATAGGGGAAGAGAGCCATGATGGCATCTCCGATAAATTTATCGACAAAACCACCCTGTTCCCGGATCACAGGAACGACTTGTGAGAGAAATGAATTGAGAAATTTAAAGTTTTCTTCCGGGGTCATCACTTCAGATAAAGAGGTGAATGAGCGGATATCGGCGAAGAGAATGGTCATGTTTTCTAAAACCTGATCCCCGAGATTTACATCTGTAATGCTGTTCTTTTTGAGATAATTGAGGAATTGGAAAGGGACAAATCTCGACATGGATTCATTTATTCCCTTGAGCTGAAGAGATAGAGTTTGAACTTTTCTGAATGAACGGGCATATCTAATCGATAACATCTGTGATTGTATAAATATAAAAAGGATAAAACCTAAAGGAGCCAGATATAAGGAGGATATAAAGCCTTGTGAGAAGAGAATATCATTCATTGAGCCGAGAGCCAGGATTGTAAAAGCGGAAATTATAGGCAAAGAATGCTCTCTTTTGTGTATTGTTGCTCTCAGGAGGATAGAAAATGCGTATATTATGGCAATTACCAGGAGAATTTCAGCAATAATAATAGCGTGATTACTTATTCTTATGGGAAAGCTAATAAAAAATATTCCGAGCATTCCAAAAATACCCAAAAGAGTTTTATTCAACCATTTTATCGACTCCTTTGGGAATAATGATGTTAAAAAAGTCATAAAAAGAGGTTCCAACAGATAAAATGGACTGTATTCCAGCTTTCTGGCAATCTCCCAGGGAAAAGAGGGGATAAAGGTATTTATGAGTTGTTCTCCAGTCGCAATTGTTCTAAAAAAGAGAACAAGACAAGTCAGACCAAAGAGTAATTCTGCAATAGCTTCTTTCCTGTAAATGTATATGCCAATATGAAAAATGCTGATTGTGAGCAGAACTATTGAGATAAACATTTCCAGTAAAAGTTTTTGTTCGTAGTTCTTCTTGATAACCGATTCCGTTCCCAGTTTTACACTTCTCCAGATCCCGCTGTTTCTGTAATCATAATTACTTATCTGGCAGATAATTTCGATGGATCCTTTTTCTGATTCAAAGGAGACTATACCCGGTAAAAACTGCGGTTTACCCTCATCTTTTTCTTTACTGACGATACCATTGCTGAAAACCTCTTTACCATCCAGGAAAAATCGAAAAGAGGTGAGCATTTCAGGAATGTAGAGAGAATAGGTCGTTTGGGGAAGAATCCCTCCTACGATCAACCTCAACGTGGCGTAACCCTCCGATGGATATCCCTTCTGAGTTGTCCAACTTCCGGGGAATTCTATATAATCTTTCATTTTACTGACATCTTTATTTATAAAATCTTCCGGATACAATAGTTCATTCCAATAGAATTCCCATTGTCCATCGAGCTTTATTTCTTGCTGATCACTAGATTGTCCTGTGACATCAACTGATTCCGCCCCAAGAGGGATAAGGGTAAAATTGAAAGTGAGTAGAGTTATAAAAAGAGGCAATCGAAATAGTGTATCCATGTTTTAATTTTAAGGGACATCTCTTAAGGGTACAAGAGTTGATTCCTGCTTATACAATTTCCTGAAAGAAGCGGGAGTCAGACGTTCTGTTTTTTTAAAGATCATGCAGAAATAACTATGATTGGGGTATCCGCACATTCGGGAAATTTCGTTGAGTGGAAGGTCGCTGCGGCTGATCAATAAATGTTTCGAGTGATTGATCCGCAGGGAATTGAGATATTCGAAAGGTCTCTGATTCATCGCTGTTTTGAAGATTAGGCAAAAGTGCTGGGCTGAGATTTTCATTGTGTCGGCAATCTCTTCTATGGTGATCTGATCCTTTAGATGATCATTCATGAAACTGATAGCCGGTTTCATTTTCTCCATAGTCTGATCACTCTGTCCGTGAAGAGTGTTTGGTGAGAAGTTTTTCATAAGGGTGAGTAGGAAGCTGTAAATTTGCCGTGATCCCTCGTAACTCGGATCAGCCAGGTGGCTGTTCTGCATTTTCAAGGTATCTCTGATGGCATTGTGTATGGGCTCATTGTTGCTGAACTGGTAGATTCCCGACAGTTCTATACCTATTGATTTTATCATACTATTAACCTGAAATCCGTCAAAAGCGATCCACGAGACGATCATTCTCCCTTCAACGGGATAGTATTCGTGAATGACATCGGGGAAGATAATCAAGCTGTCTCCCGGGGAAATTGCAATCTCTCTTCCCTGCATTTTGAATAGTCCCCGGCCGCTTCGGCAGATATTGAGCTGAAACCAGGGACATCCCTGGGGTCGGTAGACTGGTTCCTGATCGTATTCGCTGCCGGCACCATAGATATAGTAGGGGAGCTTTTTTTCATGATTAGTAACATTGAGAAACATCCAGTTCTTCATATATTTATATTACTCTTAATAAGCTTCTATTGAATAGACCTTAAAAGGGATTTAGAATATTCATATAATATGAAAAGGAGCTTGAAGGTGAGTTTCAAAAAAGATTTTTTATGGGGAGCGGCTGCCGCTTCCTATCAGATAGAAGGTGCCTGGAACAGCGATGGAAAAGGATTCTCCACGTGGGATCACTTTGCGGAAAAGCAGGGAGCTGTCTACCAGGGGCAAACGGGAAAAATTGCCTGCGATCACTATAACCGCTACAAAGAAGATGTAGGAATCATGAAGGAGATCGGTCTTCAGTCCTATCGTTTCTCTCTATCATGGCCAAGGGTTATCCCCTCAGGAACGGGTAAAATCAATGAAAAGGGATTGGATTTTTATAGCCGATTGGTCGATGAGCTTCTCAGCCAGGACATCATTCCCTTTCCCACTTTATTTCATTGGGATTATCCTTATGAACTTTACATGAAAGGAGGATGGCTGAATCCCGATTCTTCCGACTGGTTTGCAGAGTATACCGCTGCGGTCGTGGAAAAGCTTTCCGACAGAGTGGACCGATGGTTTACCCTCAATGAACCTGAAGTCTTTATCCATATGGGACATGTTTCGGGAGAACACGCACCGGGAGTGAAATTGCAGAAGAGGGATACAATACGCATGATACACAATGTTCTGCTCAGCCATGGGAAATCCGTACAGGCAATCCGGGAAAATACAAAACAACCCGCTCAGGTCGGAATGGCCCCTGTCTGTAGTGTCGTCATACCTCACAATGATGAAAGAAACACCGTTAAAGCAGCGGAAAAACTCATGTTTGCACCGGATACAGAGGAAAATTTCACAGCCTGGTCAAACAGCTGGTGGCTCGATCCTGTATTCTTGGGACACTATCCCGAAGAGAGCCTCAAGCATCTGGGAAAATATCTGCCGGCTGGTTATGAAAAGGATATGGAAATTATATCATCACCTGTCGATTTTCTCGGAAACAACCATTACCATGGTTATTATGTCAGTAGTGACGACGAGGGCAATGTTATACATCATGGCGCACCGGTCGGCGAAGCACTCACAGGATTTAACTGGCGTGTAACCCCGGAGGGATTGTACTGGGGGCCGAAATTCCTTTATGAGAGATACGGGAAACCCATCATTATTACGGAAAATGGTTTGTCCAATAAAGACTGGGTATCACTCGACGGAAAGGTTCATGATCCCCAACGGATCGATTTTACCAACCGCTACCTGCGTCAATATAAAAGGGCAGCCGAAGAGGGTGTCGATCTGGCGGGATATTTTCACTGGTCCATAATAGATAATTTTGAATGGGCATTTGGCTACCGTGAACGATTCGGCCTCGTCCATGTCGATTTTGAAACACAGAAGAGAACTATTAAAGATTCGGGATACTGGTATGGTGATGTTATCCGTTCAAATGGTGAGAACCTTTAACGAACCGATTATTAATGAATAAGATCCTTCAGGCCCTGGACTCTTCGTCTGGAGACCCGGATCTTTTCATTGCCCGTCAGCTCTACAACATATTGACCATTAAAAAAAGGGTGGAGCTTCTCCATGTATTTCAGGTTAATTATGTCGGTGCGGCTGACGCGGTAAAATCCTCTGTTGCTCAGAAGCTCTTCGTAATAATTTAAAGACTTGTCCGAATAGAGCTCCTCTTTACCCAAGTGGATAAAGCTGAATCCATCATCAAAGCGTATTCTTCGGATCTTTTCCACTTTAACCACTCTGAGAGCTTCTCCCGATTTAACAGAAATTACATCGAGATCCGAATCAGGAGAGGTTTTGAGGTTCAGGTTGAGCGATAGCTTTTCCAGTGCCTGCTGAAATCGCTCTCTACTGATGGGTTTCAATAAATAATCGACTGCATTGATATCGAAGGCTTTCGCACCGTGTTCCGAATATGCCGTTTGAAAAATAACCAGTGGCGGGTTTTTCAAAGAGGGGATGGTCGAGAAGACGGAAGCTCCCGGCATGTTTATATCGAGAAAAGCTATGCGGGGTGATTTTTCGATGATCATTCTGAGCACTTCATCACCATTTTGTGCTTCGGCGACTATGGAATATTCACTGTAATTTTTTAAAAGAGATCTGAGTCTTATACGGGCTGGTTTTTCATCATCGGCGATGAGAACGCTTATGCTATTGGTAGACATATCTCGATTCCTCCCTCTTTTATATTGAGTTCCCCTCCGGATAATTCTACCCGCTGGCGAGTCACTTCCAGTCCTGTCCCCCGGCCAATCATCTCTTCAACGAGAAGAGCTTTAGAATCCCTTACTTGAAGATGGAGTTTATTGTTCTCTGTTTTTATAGAGATTTCAATTTTTATATGATCACTTTCATCAAGATTGTGCTTAATGGAATTCTCTACCAGAGGCTGAATCAGAAGGGGAGGGACCATCTGATTTGATTCTCCACTGATTTCGTATTCGAGACGGTCTCCGAAGCGTTCTTTTTGAATAAAGAGATATTTTTTAATGCTGTCCAATTCCAATTGAAGGGGAATTTCTTTCTTTTGGGATACGTCGAGATTGTATCTCAACAATTCCGATAAGCCGATCAGCACATCTTCCGCCTTCTCTTTGTCGTCGAGGAGGGATATCATTAGATTGAGTGAATTGAAAAGAAAGTGCGGATTGATCCTCGATGAGTGCATCTGTCTTTCCATCTCCTCTCTCAGTACTTTCTCCCGTTCGCTGATCTCTTTTTCCTCTTCCATCATTTTCTGATAATTGAAAAAACCGCTACTGAACAGGCTAAGGGATGTAATGATGATAAAGGTAATGCTTATGTAGGAAACCATAACCTCCATGCCATAGAGAAAAAACAGAGGATGATTGAATATAATATAGAAAAGCCCGCTGAAGGCAAATCCTGCAGAGCTTAATAGGAGAAGCAGATATATGAGCGGATTGGGTATTTTCCCCGAAAGCTCTTTGAATACAAAAATATTGAGAACAAGCCCTCCTGTCATAATAATACCGTTGATCAGACTGAAGGGGATCAGTTCGAAAGAGAAATATCTCTTGACCAGAATGAACAGCAGTGGGAGTAGGAGCATGGCCATTAAAAAGACAGGAACGATGAGAGATCTCCATAACTGAGCTCGGCTTTGTTTAATCATATTGAAATAGTACTCTATAAAAATACCGCCTGCAATTAAAGAAATACCGCTCAACCGCGAATATCAAC
>JADGDJ010000251.1 GCA_016744925.1 Spirochaetaceae bacterium | reverse complement strand
CTGTTAAGTTCTTCATCATCAACAAGCAGTATTTTCCCTTGTCCGGTTAGTAATACGCTTTCCTCTTTTATCACTTCGTTCTGATCTGTTAAACATGGTAGTAACATTGAAAAGGTTGTCCCTATTCCAACTTCACTCTCCACAAGGATCTCACCATGATGATCTTGAATAATCCCGTACATCGCTGATAAACCAAGTCCGGTACCTTTACCCTGCTCTTTCGTTGTAAAAAAAGGTTCGAATATTTTTTTCATATTTTCAGGTGGGATTCCCACACCGGTATCTCTTACTCTAATGTTATAATATTCACCGGCTTCTAAATCAAATGTACTGGAATTACAATAAGATTGATTAAGATGAGTATTTTCCGTGCTTATTTGTATTTCTCCACCATCTTCCATTGCATGACAGGCATTGATACATAGATTTATAATGGCATTTTCCAATCCGGATCGATCACCCGATATAATTTTATGCTCTGCTTTTGCTGATAATGATAATGAGATACTTCGATCAAAAGTCCCATATAATAGATCCACAATATCATTCAGAATATCATCCAGATTTATACTGCTTTTAGTCAAACTTCCATTCTTTCCAAATGTCATAAGTTTGCTTATCAGTTCACTAGCTCGTCTTGAGGCTTTCAGTATCATATCGGTGTATTTCCACCCCTTCTCATCGAGGTTCCTCCGAGGTGATTGAAGAAGTTGAGCAGCATTCATTATACCGCACAAAATATTGTTAAAATTATGTGCAATGCCACCAGCAAGTTGCCCTATTGAGTCCATTTTCTGAGAATATGCCAACTGCTCCTCAACTCTTTTACGCTCGGTTATATCGTCATAAATGGCTACTATTTCACCATTGGGAAGTTTATAGACAAAGTTTTCTCTCCATCCTTCAATTCTGTCGTCCCTGTATTGAAATATTGGACAATGCTCTGAAACTCCCGTTTTCCAGACTCTTTTGAAAGAGTCAAAAATATCCAATGTAATAACTTCCGGAAAAACTTCAGTCACTTTTTTACCGAGAATATCCTCTTTAAAAAGTTTATCAAGATTTTCTGCAGCGTTATTAATATCTACAAATACAAAATTATGTCCCTCGTCAATGGCATTGTAAACAGCAACAGAACTACTCATGTTCTGAAATAATTCATGAAATCTGAATTCATTCATTTTAAGAGTTTCTTCCATCTGTTTCCGTTCAGTAATGTCTATAATGTTACCGACAACTTTTATAACCTGCCCATTGGACATTTCAGCCTTCGCTGTCGTTCTAATCCATAATTTGCGTCCCTTAAAACTTGTAAAAGGAAACTCCATATCATATGGCTCACCAAGTTCAATACATCTCACATAAGCATCTTTAATCTTTTGCCTATCATCGGAGCTATAACATGCAAAACTTATTTCAATATGTTTATTATCGTCTTCAGAGAATTCAGCCTTTTTCAGGTCATGTATGCGATAGGTTTCCTGTGTCCATTTCATTGTCTGCCTTAGGACATCCCATTCCCAGCCACCGACCTTACTCAGCTTCTGAGTTACATTTAGTAGTCTTTCACTTTCATGCAAGGCATCTTCCGCCTGTCTCCTCTGTATAGCGATACAAGCCTGTTTAATAAATGTTTCTATTAATTTACTATCTTTTAGTGGCTCCCTGTTTTTCAAAAGCAGAATAATACTCCCAAAAAACTGATCCTGTTTAGCCAGATCTATCAAATAAATACTTTTTATATTAAAAAGTATTTCAATAGAACTGCCTATCACCTTTGGAATCGTTTTCAATGATAAACCATATATGCCGTCTTCATAAATATGTAATTTCCCATCTGAATAGTAGGGTGTATCATCATCTATCTCAAAAGTCATACCTACAGGATTTCTTCCTAAAAGAGACATTAGTTTATCTGTCAGGGGACCTAAACCTAAAAGAGCCTGTACAGTAGATATTTTTGTCTGAGCATCGATAGAATTAATAAGAATGTAAGCTGTATTCCCGATTAGTTCTAAAAGCTTTTTTCCAATATATTCATAGATATTTCCATCTTGTGGAAATTCAACTAATTGTAATGCCGTAGTAGAAAGCAACGATATCATTTTTTGATTTTTATTCAGGTCTATTTCATTGTCTGTTTTATTATGATTTTCGAATAATTCAATAGCACCATCAATTAATTGTTGTTTCCATTCTGTTATCTGTTCTGGGAGAATTCCATATTTATCCGCCAGGACCTGTAATGAGACAGTTTCTTTCATAGCCTCCAGTGCTATTTTGGCTTTGAAGTCCTTCTCATACGTTTCATTTATATCACTCATTTATACACAAATTGTAGTTTTAGCCGGTATACAATTTCAATAGGGATATTTCCTATATGAAAATATTTATCCTCTAATGCAAATTGTTATATACACTCGTTAAGAAAATGTTGAGTTTCTGAGTTATATATGAGAATCTATAGCCAGAAAAAGATAGATCTGCCATTTTAAATTTAGGCAAACTCAAAGCCTTTTGGCCGAGTTTTTATCTCTAAAATGACAATTCCTTTTGAACTTGAAACATATGGATATCCAGAAAATATTTCAATGGTTCGAGTTTCTAACTCAATAATTTATATAATCTCAGGAGATATTTATGGCATTACCATTGGAAAATATTCGGGTGCTGGATTTTGGACAGTACGTAGCGGGACCAGCAGCAGCTGCCATTCTGGCAGATCAGGGAGCAGAGGTCATCAGAATCGACCCACCCGGAGGTCCCCGATGGAAGTCTCCTGCCATGGACAGTCTCAATAGGCGGAAAAAGAGTATAGTCCTGGACCTGAAGAGTACTGAAGATCTGATTATAGCCAGAGATCTCATTCTTTCGGCGGATGTGCTCATCGAGAATTTCAGACCGGGAGTTATGGATCGCCTTCATCTGGGAGCCCGGGAGGCTCATAAAATAAATCCACGTCTCATATACTGTTCACTACCGGGCTTTGCCAGTCAGGATAAAGAGAGGGCTCATCTTCAGGCCTGGGAGGGCATTATAGCCGCGGCGAGCGGTCAATTCACCGATATGGGTTTAAACCGAGTGCTCATGGGGGTAAATCCATCCTTCTCCCCCTTAACTCTGGCATCGGCCTATGCAGCCTTACTGGCCACAACGTCTATTTCGGCAGCCCTTCTTGCAAGGGAAAAAAGCGGACATGGAGACTGGATTGAAGTTCCCATTGCCTCCGCACTTATGGAGGGGCTTGTTTTTAACTCCATGTATATTGAAGATTGCCCCGAGAGGTATCTGTCTCTGAGGGAACATGAGATAAAACGTAGGGAAATTATAGGGCAGCCTCTGGACATGTCCTACGATGAAATTCAAGAGTATATGGATCCCTTTTACCGCAGTTATTTCTGTAAAGATGGCCGTCCCATCTATCTTGTGGCGACCTGTCATGTGAGCCACTGTCATAAGACTCTGAAAGCTCTGGGTTTGTACAAAGAGTTGAGAGAGGCGGGATTGACGGAACTTGATGACTGGTATTTGCCCACAAGCCGGTGGCCTGCAGGAGTGGACAGTCCTTTGGGGCTCTATCCTCTGAATAAGAAGTGGAGTGATATTGTTTCAAAAAGGATGAAAGAGGCCTTTCTTGAAAAAACAAGTTTTGAATGGGAAATATTTTTGAGCAAGGCGGGTGTGCCCATCTCTGTTCATAGGAAGACACAGGAATGGATGAACAGCGAACATCCTCTTATCGTCGGTGTCATCCACGAAGTGAATGATCCCATCCATGGTTTAAAACGTCAGGCCGGCCCCGTGGCCTGGCTGAGCAGCTCTGCAGAGCTAGCGGGAACTCCTTCTCTGGCTCCCCCTCTGGATGGAGACCGCCATGAAATATTAAATACTCTTAATGAAAAATTCGAGAAGAACATCACCGATCAGAAAAAGGTAAGAACAGCCTCTTTTACTGATGACAGCTGCTGGCTCAAGGGAGTAAAGATTCTCGATATGACGAATGTCATAGCCGGACCTGTGGCGGGTCATACTCTGGCTCGTTTTGGAGCTGATGTGATCAAACTCGACCCTATCAATCCCACTTTCGACCCCTGGAACTCCATTATCATCGGATTTCAGGTTCTTCAGGGCAAAAAGAGCATTCTCGCCGACATCAAGAATGACAAGGGGAAAGTTCTCCTCCACAGGCTCTTACAATGGGCCGATGTGATTACCTTCAATGGTACAAACAGACAGCTGAAATCACTGGGAATCGATCCTGACTCCCTTAAAACTGTTAATCCTGATCTCATTTTACTTCAACTGGACTGCTGGGGAGGGCCAAAAGAGGGGCCCCGCAGTGAAGACCTGGGTTACGATGATCTTGTTCAGGCTTCAACAGGAATTATGTCCCGTTTTGGAGGTTCTATCCAGTCTCCCGAGGAACATGCACACCTGGGAACCATCGATGTACTCACTGGATTTGCTGGAGCATTTGCCGTCGCAACAGCCCTCTATAAAAGGAAAATGACCGGGATAACAGATGTGGCAAGAACATCTCTAATCGCCTGCGGTCAACTCCTACAGGCACCCTTTACCTATGACTATAAAGGAAGAACACCTTTTGATGAACCCAGTGGTCCCGAGTCCAAAGGAGATGGGCCTCTCTATCGTTGTTACAGGGCATTAGATGGTTGGTTTTTTCTGGCGGCTCTCAATAAAACAGCCTGTGATCTGGAGGACATTGAAGGGTTAAAAGGCTGTAGAGGTTTAAGAGATGAGGACCTGGAACGATTTCTTGAATCCTGCTTTGCCGGAAAGGACATGAATTATTGGATTAAAAGATTAACATCAGCGGATATCGGGGCTGCAGGTCTTGAATCTCTATCCCTGCTACGAGAAAAATATGGCAGTGAATATACAAGTGATAACATTTCACAAAAGAGGCAGAACAGTCATTCCACTTTTCAGTTTACAAGCCATATAAATCATCCCAGCGGGCACAGAATAGATATTTTCTCTCCCTGTTCCATTCGTCCTCAATATGCTAGCCTGATATGTCCTGCTCCTGCTGAAAAGATCGGAACAAAAACCAGGTCTGTTTTAAGAGATTTAGCTTATTCAGAAATTGAGATACAAAGGCTCTTTGAAGAAAAGGTGATCTCTGAGAGCTGGAGCGATCAGTACCTTCCTGATTAAAAAATCGCTGAATATGGATAATAAGTAAAATAACAGGAGAATTTGCAGTGAGTGAATATAAGGTACTTTTCCAAACACAGATGATAGGAAATGTCCGGCTTAAAAACCGCATAGCCATGGCTCCCATGGGAGTTGAATATATGACAGAACCGGACGGTACACTCAACCGCCGTGTTGTTGAATATTATCTTGAAAGAGCACGTGGTGGAGTGGGAATGCTAATCTGCTCTGTTTTCAAAGTGGAGAACAAAATAGAACAACTGGAAGAGAGTACACCGATGATTAAGGAAGCCTCACTGAACTATCTGGGAGAACTCTGTGATGCTGCTCATAGTTTGGGATCTAAAATTTTTGTCCAGCTCAGCGCCGGATTTGGCCGGGTAACATTTCCCTCAGTGCTGAGAGGTCCCTGTCGTTCTCCCTCTGCAAATACCAATTTTTGGGATCCTTCTCTTTTGTGCAAACCCTTGTCTGTCAATGAGATCGGGGAGATTGTCAAAGCTATGGGTGAGAGTGCACGTTTACTAGCATTGGCTGGAGTCGATGGGATCGAACTTCATGGTCATGAGGGATATCTGCTGGATGAGTTTACCTCCTCTCTTTGGAACAAGAGGAAAGACCACTATGGGGGATCATTGGAAAACAGATTGCGATTTTCCATAGAGTGTCTCCGGGAGATCCGGAAAAATAGTGGGAATAGTTTGGCCGTTGTCTATCGTTTTGGTCTAAAACACTACCTGAAAAGTCCCGATCAGGGAGCCCTCCCCGGTGAGCAATATGAAGAAGCCGGACGGGATGTCGAAGAGGGACTGATGATGGCTCAAAAACTGGAAGAAGCAGGATTTGATGCTCTTCATGTGGATGCCGGCTGTTATGAAAGTCACTACTGGCCTCACCCACCCATCTATCAAAAACATGGTTGTATGGTGGATAT
The DNA here is from genome assembly GCA_016744925.1 of Spirochaetaceae bacterium. GTDB lineage: Bacteria > Spirochaetota > Spirochaetia > DSM-2461 > DSM-2461 > Spirochaeta_F. The sequence goes on along the minus strand of JADGDJ010000251.1, from coordinate 263 downwards.
GGCAAAAAAGGTAAAAGAGATGGTCTCCATCCCTGTGATTGCTGTGGGGCGACTAGATGATGCTGAGATTGCTCGAAAGACCATTGAGGATGATTCAGCAGACATCGTTGCCATAGGCCGGGGGCTCCTCGCGGATCCCCTCTGGGCCAATAAGCTCAAATACGGTGATAAAACGGATATAAAACCCTGCATAGGCTGTTATGAAGGATGTTTTGAAGCTTACTCCCGCTTTAAGAGCATCTCCTGCGCCGTCAATCCCGCCT
>JADGDJ010000025.1 GCA_016744925.1 Spirochaetaceae bacterium | reverse complement strand
AAAAAAAAAAAAAAGAGGGAAGGACTTTTGTTCTTTAAGCGAAGTGTAGGCAGGAAGTATACGCAAAGCTTGTTTCAGAGGGATTCCTTTGAAAGAGAGACTGAAATAAAGGAGTTAAATTTAGATGGATAAACCACTTACAATAGCCCTGCCCAAAGGAAGATTATTTGAGCAGGTACAGGAACACTTTCACAAGAAGGGGATCGAATTCGCCTTTGAAAAGAGGAAGCTTGTCGCCTATGACAACAAGGGTCTACTTAAAATATTTCTAGTAAAAAACTCAGACCTCCCCGCTTATGTAGCTCATGGAATCGCCGGGTTGGGAGTTTGCGGAGAAGATGTAGTTTATGAAACGGGATACAGTTTCTACAACGTTCTGCCCTTCAGCTTTGGCGGGACAAAGTTGTGCATGGCCACAATGAAAGGTTATAAAAACGAAAGCAAAGAAAATCATATGACTATTGCCACATCGTTTACAGACTACACACGTGACTATTTCCACAAACAGGGAATCCCTGTTAAAATAATCAAACTGAACGGAAGCGTTGAGTTGGCACCTGTTCTGGGACTGGCTCCTTATATCGTTGACCTTGTAGAAACAGGTAGCACCTTAAAAGCCAATAACCTTGAAGTTATAAGGACTCTGACCGATATAAAAGTAAACATGATTGCCAATAGAGCCTATTATAAATTTCACTATGAAGCTATTAACAAACTGGCAGATCTGTTGAGAGAGGACTGAATATGCTTATCGAAATAAACAGGAAAACAGCAGAAACCGATATTTCTCTCAAACTGGATTTGGAAAAGAGAGTAAAACCCAGCATATCCACCGGGCTACCCTTTTTTGATCATATGCTGTACGCCATGGCGTTTCACGGAAAGTTCTATCTGGAGATCCGGGCGACAGGAGATATAGAAGTCGATGCACATCATCTGGTGGAGGATATAGGACTCGTACTCGGTCAATCTCTAAAGGAAAGTTTTAAGGATAAAGGAGCCATCAACCGTTATGGAAGTGCCATAATTCCCATGGATGATGCCTTGAGTGAAGTGATTATTGATGTCTGTAACCGCCCGTATTTAGTATATAATGTCAATTTCCCCCAGGAAATGTCGGGATCTTTCGCAAATTTTCTTTTTAAAGAATTTTTTCAGGCATTGGTTTCTGAAGCAAAAATCAATCTCCACCTCAATGTGCGCTACGGAGAAAATAGTCACCACATATCAGAATCGTTGTTTAAAGCATCGGGAATAGCTATGGAATACGCATTTCGTAAAACAGGTGAAAAAGGGACGGCATCCATGTCGACCAAAGGTATAATCTAGAGCTTAATTAATATATTGAAAATAAATATAAATACACATATTATACATATAAGAGATTTTAAAACGTATTATTTATTATGAAAGATAACAAAATATTAAACGAAATCCCCAAAGAGGGATTTCTCAAAATCACTGATGTAAAAAACCATTCTATCACAGAACATCAGCGGGTAATCCTCATGCGACGGGGAAATGAGTTTTTTAACAAAGGTGAGATTGAGCAGGCCAGGCGAATCTTTTTAACTATTGGGTATACAGATGGTTTAATAAGAATCGGAGATTATTATTACTCAAAAAATCGTCCATTTGAAGCATTTAAAATGTTTAAAATCGCTCCGGCTCCTGAACGAGTGAATGATATGATAGAGAAAATGACTCATATAATTCAAAGCTGGATTAGAGAAGATTAAAAAATATATAAAAAAAGTGTACGTTAATAAAGGAAGAAAATGATGGATGATTTATACAACAGTGATATGGAAGACACTGTTCGCGAAGGAGAGTTAACTCAGGAACAACTCAACGAAATCAGCGAGCTTTCAAAGAAGGGATACCAACTTTTAAAAGAGGGTTTGCTCGACCGGGCCGAATCCAGTTTTTCGGAAATTCTGGATATAAATCCTTCCAATAACTACGCTCTTGTAGGGATGGGAGATACATTGAGAAAATCCAGACATTTTCAAGATGCCATAAAATACTACCAGAATTGCCTTTCCAACCACAGTGGAAATAATTATGCTCTCTTCGGTCTTGCCGATTGTTACAAAGCTCTGCATCAGTACAACAGAGCCATTGATATCTGGGAAGAATATCTCATCCACGATGATAAAAATATAACAGTACTCACAAGAATCGCCGATGCCTACAGAAAAGTCCGTAATTTTGAAAAATCCAATGAAATCTATCAGAAAGTCCTGAACATGGAACAGAACAATTCCTATTGCCTAATAGGCCTAGGGCATCTCAATTACGATTTCAGAGATTATGAAAAAGCACTTTATTACTGGGAAAAAATGCTCGAGCTGAATCGATCGAGAATTGATATTAGAGTTCTCACTTCTCTGGGGAACTGTCACAGAAAAATGAAAACATTCGAAGAGGGCATTCCCTATTTTGAAAAGGCTCTGAAAATGCAGCCTCACAATTTTTATGCCCTATTCGGACTGGCTGACTGCTATAGAGGTCTTCATATTCCTGAAAAATCAATTCTCTTCTGGAATAAAATCCTCGACCTCGACCCCAAAAACAAGGTAATTTTGACTAGAGCGGGAGATGCCTACAGAAATCAGGGAAAGAATGATCTCGCTTTTGATTATTATACAAAAGCTCTGAATATTGAATATGATATTTACGCTGTTCTGGGTCTCTGCATCATAAACAGGGATAATGGACTTTATGAGGAAGCGTCTTCTACATTGAGAACCATTATTGAAAAAGATCCCAAAAATCCTAGATTCTATCTCGAATGTGCCGATGTGTACAGAAAATGGGGTAAAAATAAAGAAGCTGCCGAAGTTTTATCGAGTTTCCTCAAAACGGGAAATAAAAACCAGACCATACAGGATCTTTACACGGAAGTTAAAAATTCGTTGTAAGACCAAACTCAAAAACAAAAAACCGCGCTGTTAATTCAGGCGGTTTTTTTATAATAAGAAGTTAAACTACTGAAGAACAGCTTTAATTCTCCTCACTCCTCTCGAACTGGACTGTTCTTTTTTAATCTTAAAAACTCCCAGATCAGAAGTATTATCGACGTGTGGCCCCCCACAGACTTCTGTAGAAAAATCACCCATAAAATACACTTTAACTTTCTCATCATATTTACCGGAAAACAGGGCTCTGGCTCCGATATCTTTGGCCTCTTCAACAGTCATAGTCTTCATGGATATGGGCAATTGATCCTGAATTGCCTTGTTCACCATAGCCTCGACTTTTTGAATCTCTTCGACAGTCATTTTTTCTGGATGAGAAAAGTCAAATCTCAGACGTTCAGAAGTGATATTACTCCCCTTCTGGGCAACATGATCACCGAGAACTGTTTTCAGAGCTTCATGGAGTAGATGTGTTGCTGTGTGATATCTCGTGGACATTACCGAGTCATCAGCCAATCCGCCTTTAAATGCCTGCTCAGAACCTTTTTTAGATAATTCCTGGTGCTTTTTGAAAGCTTCCTGAAAACCATCGCGATCAACAGTCATTCCGTGTTCCGCAGCCAGCTCTTCAGTCAGCTCGAAGGGAAATCCATACGTATCGTAGAGTTTAAAAGCCATCCTGCCGGGAATGATCATTTTGGGATTTTTCATCAAGTTCGGTAGAAGTTTTTCGAACTCATGCTCACCCTTTTTCAATGTACTGTTGAACTGGGCTTCCTCTATAGCAAATTCGCTGATGATCAGATCGCGATTACCATGTAATTCAGGATAGGCTTCACTGTACATTTCCATCACAATCTCAGAGAGTTTCCCGAGAAAAGATTCTTCGATTCCCAGTTTCTTCCCATGACGAACAGCTCTTCTGATCAATCTTCTGAGAATATATCCCTGGCCGAGATTTGAGGGTTTTACACCCTGGGGGTCTCCCATAATCATAGTGGAAGCCTTGGCATGGTCGGCGACAATTCTAAAGGAATTGTCTTCCTCTTCATCAACACCGTATTTTTTGCCGGTCAACTCTCCTATTTTGTCGAGAAGTGGCGTAAAAAGTTCTGTATCATAAACAGATGTTTTTCCCTGCAGCATGGCAACAGTTCGTCCGATACCCATTCCCGTATCAACACACTGCCGAGCGAGCGGCTCGAAGGAACCATCGTCTTTTTTGTTGTACTGCATAAATACATTATTCCAGATCTCAAAGTATTTACCGCAGGAACAACCGGGTCGACAGTCGGAACCGCAGACCTCTTTACCTGTGTCGATAAACATTTCACTATCGGGACCGCAGGGACCAGTCGCACCGGCAGGACCCCACCAGTTATCTTCTTTAGGCAGTTTATATATTCTCTCTTCGGGAATGCCGAGTTCTTTCCAGATCCCATATGCCTCATCATCGGCAGGAGCATCGTCATCACCGGCAAAAACCGTTACGGAAAGAGTATCTACATCGAGCCCCAGATAGTCTGGCGAAGTGAGAAATTCATAGCTCATTTTTAATGATTTATCTTTAAAATAATCTCCCAGAGACCAGTTACCCAGCATTTCAAAAAACGTATTATGCGTGGGATCTCCTACGGACTCGATATCCTGAGTTCGGATACATTTCTGAACATTAGTCAGTTTATCTCCTGCAGGATGGGGTTCTCCCATCAGATAGGGAACCAGAGGGTGCATCCCGGCGGTTGTAAACAGGACAGTGGGGTCATTTTCGGGAATAAGAGATTTACCGGAAATCTCCTTATGTCCATTAGAGACAAAGAAGTCTATATATTTTTTTCGTAATTCATTAGCTTTCATAGAAAAGATGATACATCATAAAAGTTATTTTATTCAATGTTAAATTAGCTGATCCTCTTCACGGATAATGATAAATGCGCCCTCATCTTCCCGCATACGCAGGATGGTGAGAAATTCCTTCAGCTCCTTATCAGCGTCGGATTTTTTAACAGGACCGAGTATTTCATCTTCTTCATCGATGAGTACGAGCCTGCCCGTTGAGAGAGAGCTTCGGATTTTATCTTTTACCTCGACATCAACAGTTCTGAGAATAAGGACAATCTCCCGTTCACTCATCTCATTGAGAATTTTCTGCAGGTCATTTCTATCAATGTGCAGGACTGTGTCGATGGTAAAGAGTTTTTCTTTAATATTTCTACTCATTTGGTCATCGTCTTCACTGAGAGCCTCGAGAATCTTCTGTTCATCTTCCAGATTCATAAACTTGAGGATACCCGCAAGAGCCGAAGGACCATCGATCTCTTCACTCTCCACTTTTCCCTGATTTCTGATCTTTTCACGAAGGGAATCCTCCATCCCGGTTATGACCTCACTGGAAATCGATCCGCCCCTGGCTATTCTTTTTATGATAGCTGTACTGAGTTTCCTATCAATGGCATTGATCACTTTGGATGAAAGGGCAGGATCCAGATACCGGAGAACCAGAGCGATCACCTGAGACGATTCCTCTTTGAGAAGCATAATCAACTGATCAAACTCCAGGTCATTCAAAAAGGAAAAAGGTCCGGGAATCACTTCGGGAACGGCTTTTCTGAGAAGTCTAGCGGACTCTTCCTTTCCAAAGGCTCTGGTGAGAATTTCTGAAGCAGCATCGGCTCCCCCACGGACGCGAACCGCTTCTTTTTCTCTGTCAAAACCGAATTCCTTTAAAAGAGATTCCGCTTCTACGCGATCGACTCTGGTGGTATGACTAATCTCTTGAGAGATTTTTTCAACTTCTTGAGGTGAAAGATGTTTAATGACCTTAACAGCCTCTTCTCTCCCCAAAAGCAGTAGGAATTTGGCTATTTTCGAATAGTCGGCCTTCTCTTTGGTCAGCTTAAGAAATCCCGTCCGTTCATCTTGAAGAGAACTTTGAGGAGTATTCGATTCCGGCTGTCGGTCAGAGACATCTCCCTGTTTCTCTTTTTTGGGATCTTTTGAAACAGACTGATAAGCCTTGATGGCTTTATTCCGGTAATGCATATTCCCCTTAATCTCCTCAAATATAAGTGCTGGCTTATTTATTATTATATCCTTTAATGGTTATATTATCATCATGAATAGGCTACTGAAAAAATTAAAAGAATTCGGACTGATCATTGTGATTGATCCTATAGGAATAAACGAAACTATCAGCATCTGCCACGGACTGAAAAGAGCTGATATACCTGTCGGATTATTCCAATACTCAACAGATCAGACCTTAGACCAGGTGAACATCAGCAATGAACATGAAGATATGTTTATTGGCGCACAATGTTCATGCAACATAGATGAGATGGAACGTTCCATGGCTTCCGGTGCCCACTTTATTTTTTCCACCATGGATAATGCAGAAGTAATCAAAACATCCTTAACCCGGGGATATGACCTGATAGTTGAAGCTACGACTAGGGAAGAGATCGACCGGGCAGTTCAATTGAATATAGAAGCTATTGAAATCAGATGTACGCTTCCCGATTCTGAATCACTTATAAGACACACCCTTTCAGAAACGAACTTAGCCCTTTTCATACGGGGAGAAAAAAATAAGCTTCCCCTGAAAAAATGGAGAAACCATAAACAGCTTGTAGCCTTTGTCGTTGAAGAGTTTTCCTTCTCCACTGTTGAGGAGGAAGTTTATACCCGTGCGGTTTCCATAATTCACAAACTCCTCGGGCTAGAGTACACACAACTTTCAATCAGTGAGGACTCGCTACGACTTGATGAGGCAAAAATATTCTCATCTTTAACAGCCATTCCCCTATTATTTAATGCACCAAGAGATTTGTTGACAATCAAAGTAGCCGATATGGATAGAACAATTGCCTATCTCAAATGGAAAAATATTTTTATGGACCCCCTTTCTGCCAAAATGAATGGTAATATCATAGTGGAAACTGATTTATACACAGAGTTTCTCAGCTGGTCAGTCAAACTGGTCAATAAGCCATGAGTTTTTTCTGCAGATTACATGACCACATGTCGACTATAATATAATATATGAAGATTAAATTTTTTATTATTTCAATGTTCTTTCTCACAACAGTATTATTCTCACAGGAGATGAAATTATACGCTCCTTTCCCTTCAAGAATTAAGGCAGAAACATCGGGAACCCAGATAAGTATAAGCTGGAAAGATGCAAAAGATGTACTAGACGGTAGTTATGAAATTTATAGAGCCAATGTCGCTCTCACTGCTGATAATCTTTATCTGGCCGAAAGAATTGGAGATGTGCAAGCGGGAGTTGGTTCCTATAAGGATACACCGCCTCTTGGAATCGATCTTTTTTACGCCATATTTGCCAGAGATTCGACCCAGGTATACAAAATATGTATCCCCTATAGAAATGTGACCACATCAGCTGTTAAAATTGATGAATCCGATGTTGAGGAAACCATGAGTACTGTTATAAGCAATATAAATAGCCGCATATTCGGGACCGATGTCTTTATGGAATACCAGTCGACTCTGGAAGACCGGGAGACCATGATGTTTCGGAGTACAACACAGATCGATACTTATGAAAAATTATTAAAATCTGTCAATATCTCAGAAGATTCCGGGACAATAGTTAAATATACAGATAATCCTATGGCGGGGATTGAATACTATTATGCCGCAGTAGACAAAGAACTCTATCGTTTAGGCAGTGAAAACCTTCTCTATGAAGGAAATTACACGACAGATCCGGTTCTTGTTAAATTTTCCCACGAAGTGGAAGATGATTCTCGCTATACGAAAGCGACAATGCCATTGCCTCTTTTAAAACTCTCTGCTGATCTTGAATCGGGCGAAATTCTGGGAGAGCGAAAACAGCCCGAATCAAACGGTTCTATAAGCAATGAAAATATACAGTCAATAAACCGTCTGATAGGAATAACAGCTCCTGTCTATGCACCCGTAGAGCCGACAGTTCTCTCTTACAACAAAAATATCAACCCCATTATTTCAACACATTTCCTGAAAAGGGACTGGTCAGAATCCATAAGCTTATTGGAGAACTACACATCGCTTACTTACGATGAGGAGACCAGAATCCAAAGCCATTTTTATCGGGGACAGGCCTATTATTTTATGGCTCGATACAACAAAGCCATGGTCGAATTCATAATGGTGGAAAAAGAGCTTTTCGTGGAAACTGAATCCTTCTTCTCATCCATCTACAGCTTCAAAAAATCTTCATTACCAGAATAATAAATCGGAACTCACAGGTCTCGACGGACTAAAATATCATGGTGGTTTCAGTTCTTAGACACAGAATTGGGACTACCTCGATATTTTAGTGGGTTTTCTTCCACTCTTCAAACCTTTCAGCCTCAGACTGAATCGCATCTCTATCTGCGTTCATCGATGCTTCGAATAAATCCATTTCCTTCTTGAGCCAGTCATCCCAGCTATCGGGAACTTCTAACAGATAATTGTTTCTGTCACCGCTTCGATCAGTTTTTCTATCGATGATAAGAGTCCCGGAACTATCGCGTCTGGCACTGTAACGGCTCCCGTCTGAGCGGACAAGTTCACCACCGGACTCACGGCCATTGAGAAATTCCCCGACATAGATATCACCATTGCTATAACGGTATTTACCCAGACCATGAAAAAGTCCATTGTGAAACTCTCCCTCATAGGCATCGCCATTTTCCAGAAGCATCCGGCCATTACCCTCAGGTTCACTGTTGGCGGCTGTCCCTTCGTAAGTTCCTTTATTAAAGGCTATATTTATGGACTGTAACTCTGCTTTTAAAACCTGAGGAAATACTCTTTTGACCCATTTATATCTGTTTTTCCAATATTTTTCATCGAGATCTGTTAGTATAACCCCCCGTTCCGGACCTGCAGAAACCGACTGTATAAGTGTATTTTGACCAATATACACACCCACGTGGGTAATTTCATCGGGATCAGATCCTGTGGCGTAAAACACCAGGTCACCCCTGGTGATCTCATCCATAGAGACTGTATTTCCAAAACCGGACATGGCCGAAGCCGATCGTGGCAATGAAGGGATATGAGGTTTATAGAGATAATTGACGAGACCGCTGCAGTCAAATCCCGAAGGGGTCGTCCCTCCATAACGATAGGGAGTCCCCACAAGATATGATCCCTTTTCAATAATATCTTTCTGAATATCAATAGGAAAGCAAATGACTGCCAGAAGCAGAAATAGAGTCAGGGTCAGTCCCTGTTTTTTCATGATTAATTACTCCGGTCAATCCTCAGAGTCATGGATACAGTCCAGATTTCGTCTTTTAATAGAGAAAAAGACCATCGGGGAATATAGCAGGAGCTCTGATAATTTTTTTCAATCTGTCCACTTTCCCTGGAATAGGTATAAACGGGAAAGGTCCACATATCAGTTGGTTTTGACAATAGCAGAGAAATATCTGTATTGTTGAACTGATCATAAGTCAGAAGCTGTTCAATTGTTTTATGTTCTACTCTTTCTGAAGGTATCTCATCTTTGAATTCATCGTCAATTCGATAAATTTTGGGTGTATGTTCTATATCATTTTTTAGAGCCAGATTGACTTCACTGCCAAAACAGAGTTCCGCTTTGTGCAGACTAAGATTTTTAATCTGATAATCGACGTCAATGGAGGAGCGCTTAAAGGTGTATTTCTTCTGTATTTCTATGGTGTATTCGTAACCGTCCTTTACAACAGTCCCCGTGGAAATAAATGTGACTTTTCTATGTTCCCTGTCGTAATCGACAGCTTCATAAGGGGCATCGGTAAAGGATCCCTGTTCGGTGTAAGTCATATTCTGAAATTTTTCTACGCCTTCCTCTTCATCAAAGAAATGATCGATGAAAGCATGACGCCCATATGTATCGTATCCGGAATTAATAATTTCCTGACTATGATAGGGTTCGGGGTATCTCGAAAGCGTATTGAGGTAATTCCAACAGGATGCTATATGATCGAACTCGAATAGAGATGCCCCTTTATGGTGCACATAAGCATTTGTCACGTGTCCCTGATAAAGGTATTCCTTTTCTCCGTCCATATCGTAATCAACAGCGCTGAGTGATGTTTTAAAAATCCCTTTTTCCCGGGTGATTTTCTCACCTTCGATAAGTGCTTTATAGGCACTGTGACGGATATTGCTATTGTAAATTCCACCTTGATTACCATGCCAATAGGCCATATTGCTCTGCCCTTTCCAGAGTTCATCCTTAGCAGCTTTTTTCTTATATTTGTCACCTCGGACCTGATTGGTCAGAATGCTGACATGCATCATTTTGGAATAGAGAAGATTGCTCTCTTTGTACTTGCTAAGGAATTGACGGAAAAAACCTCCGTAAACCCATCTCGGTTCAATTCCCATCTCTATGAGGTTTGATGAGAGTTGATCGAATTCTTTTTGTTTTTCCGCCGGAAGAACCCATTTCATGATTTCACCATAGGAAGTACAGGGGAAATATCCTTTGTTGATGGGATAACCGGTCTGACGGACATAACGTCCCGGATGAACGAGCTCGATATTTTTTCTGTTATTTCTCAATTCGGTGAGAAAACTCTCGAGCCATTGATGATTTATAGATAGTGAATTTCCGTTTTCATAGCCGATCTGCCGTCCGTTGGGAAATATAACGACCATCTTGTGTTCACTGCTTCGATCACCGCAGATATCTTCGATAATTTTCCGGGGTACAATTTTCCCGAATCCTGACATAATTCTCCGCGATATGGGAAATACAGTTACCGTTTTACCCTGATCTTCCGTAATGATTGGTTTAAAGAGATCATCTCCTGTATATCCTGCCGCTTCAAAATGAGTGTCGTCGAGAAAAGTGTAGTCTATTCCGCTTGATCGCAAGACAGAAGCGAGGGAAGGCTCCCAAATACGACCGGGTAACCAGCAGCCTCTTGTCCGTTTTCCAAAAGATTTTCTGAGAAAAGTGGTCATCATCTCAATCTGTCCCACTCTGTCCTGAGCGGGAATGATAGATAAGACCGGTTCGTAAAAACCACCACCGAGCAGCTCTACCTGCTTTTTATCCACCATTTCATTGAGTACGGTATTAAATTCAGGGTGATGTTTCTCAAACCATTCGAGAAGAGGTCCCGAATAGTATAGTACTGCAGAGATTTCAGGGAAATTGTATAAAGTCGTCAGAAAAGGCTTATAGGCTTTCTGATAAATGTTTTCAATTTCCTTATCTTCTGTACAGGGAGAGATACTGTTGTGTGTTCCAAAAATAAGTTTAACTTTTTTCATTTTCCCGAAATAAATATAATAGAGAAGCGGAACCATATCCGCCTCTCAGATTAATTAACTATAAATTTGCTTTTCTATTAGTTCAGTTACAGCTCAGAAGCCAAGCTTCCAATTGTTTATTTTTTATCATCCAAAGAAAGGATACTTTTAGTCGGACACTTCTCAATGGCATCTAAACGGCCGGATCCTCTAAGAGTATAACCTACAATTGAAAGATTATCTGTAATTTTATATCCCGCTTCGGGAAATTTTCTATTACAGATCTGGCAACCGATACATCCGACCTTACATTTGGACTTGGTATCTTTACCTTTGTCTTTAGAATTGCACGCCACGATAACATCGGCATCTTCAGGAATCATTTTGATAACTTTCGTCGGACAGATCGATACACATTTTTCACAGCTGATGCATTTTACCTTATCAACCCAGACCAGACCTTCCGAATCATATGATATGGCATCTACGGGGCAAATCTGCATGCACGAACCGAGACCGAGACAGCCGTACTGGCAACTCTTATCCCCTCCGAAGAGTAAAGATGCGGCATTACAGTCCTGCAGACCTTCATATTTGTATCTGGTTTCTGCTGTTCCCTCTCCACCGCGACAGTGAACCTGAGCTACCATCTTGGTGCCCGATGTGTTCACTTCGATACCGAGGATTTCTCCCAGTCCGGCCAGACATTCCGCCCCGCCGGGTTTGCATTTACCGATATCGCTATCATTACCTGCTGCCAGAGCTTCGGCATAAGGTTCGCATCCCGCATATCCACAGGAACCACAATTCAGCCCCGGCAGAACTCCGCTGAGAGCTTCTACAGTTTTATCTTTTTCAACACGGAGTTTTTTTGCAGCTACGGAAAGTCCCAAACCGAGGAGACCACCGACAAAAGATACAGAAATAAATCCGTAGAGAGTTCTTAATATTAAATCAAGCATATCATTCCTATCCTATCAGATTTGTGAGCAGAGCTCTGTCAAAGGCCATAAAAGCAAGGGCCATCAAACCACCGGAGACAAAAGCAATGGGAGCACCTTTAAGGTAACGGGGAACTCTTTCTTTATCCAGTTTCACCCGGATAGCCGACATGAGGAAAATGGCCAGAAGGAATCCTATTCCTCCGGCAAATCCCGCTGTAAAACTCTCCAGAATATTGTACTCTTCTCTCACATTGATCAGAGCAATCCCCATAACGGCACAGTTAGTCGTTATGAGAGGGAGATAGATCCCGAGAGCTTTATACATAGCCGGTGAAAATTTCTGTACAGACATTTCTACAAGCTGTACCAATGAGGCTATAATCAGAATGAAGGCTATAGTCTGCAGGTACTCCAGATTGAGAGGAACGAGTATTCCATGATAGATAATCCAGGTGACAAGGGATGCCATGGACATTACAAAAGTTACAGCAAAACCCATTCCCACAGCGGAATCGGTGTCTTTTGACACTCCGATAAAAGGGCACAGTCCGAGGAACTGACTGAGGATCATATTGCTGATAAATACATAGGTTATTATTATTCCGACATAAGTCATAATCAGTTCTCCTTATTCTTGTTTTTGCTCAACAACCAGTTAAATCCCGCCATAAGGAATCCCATAACGAGCAGGGCTCCCGGAGAAAGGCTGAAGATTCGTGCCGGAGCATCGTACAATCCGGGGATTTTGATGACTCCGCTAAAATCTCCCATGGGGAACAGGGTGATAGTTCCGGCGCCGAGAACTTCTCGAACAAGGGAAATTATCAACAGTCCCACTGTAAATCCGATCCCCATACCCAAAGCATCGACAATGGAATCTTTCACATTGTTTTTTGAAGCAAAGGCTTCCGCCCGTCCGAGGATGATGCAGTTCACTACTATGAGTTTTACAAATACACCGAGACTGGAGGATAATGCGGGAAGGAATGCCTGCATCAGTAGATCCACTATTGTTACAAATGAAGCAATAATAACGATATAAGCCGGAATATGGACCTCATCGGGAATAAAATTTTTCAAGAGAGAGACCATAATATTGGAACCTATCAGTACGAATATAACTCCCGCTCCCATCCCTATGGCGTTTACAACCTGAGTTGAAACAGCCAGTGTCGGACAGAGACCCAGGGCGAGTACAAAAATAGGATTTTCTTTAAATAAACCTTTCAGGAAATTAAACATCAGTTGTTTCCTCCCAGTAGTTTGACATAATCAGATCCCAGAGCCAGCGCTTTTGAGATTCCGTTAAAAGTAATTGTACTTCCGGAAACAGCCTCGGCATCACTGTCGGCAAGAGCTCTCCTGCTTACAGGGACAGGATCGGAACTATTACCACGGCCCATATACATATTGTAATAGAGGGGGTCTTCAGCTTTTTTTCCCAGTCCGGGAGTTTCGTTATTCTCCATCAGCTTTGCTTTAACAAAAGAACCGTCGAGATTGAAAACAGCCAGAAGAATCATCTTTCCGCCGTACCCACTTCCCTCAAGCTGAAGAATATACTTGGTAACTGTTCCCGCTTCATCAACGGGATAAATGGATGTGATGAGCTCTTTTTCATCGAGATCATCCTCTGCTCCGATCACACCGTGTTCGACCAATAGAGCCATGAGATCCATATGGAGATCATCGCTATCGGCAGGATACTGAACTACTCCGACATTATCACCATCGGAAAGTGTTTTTAATGCCATCTCTTTTTCGATTCTCTTTCGTTCGATGATCAATGGTTCTGTGACAATATTGACAATACCGAGAATCAGGGCGGCTACAGCGCAGATTATGGTTAACCTGAAGGTCATGTCGAGTAATTTATTATTCACCATTTGCCTCCTTCACTGTTGATTTACCAAATCCCTTTATTTTTGTGTAGCGATCGATAACCGGAACGAATATATTCATAACGATAATGGAGAGAGAAACCGCTTCGGGAAGTGATCCGTAGATTCTGATGAGGAATGTGAGAAATCCACAGCCCAGACCAAAAATGATATTTCCCTTTTCCGTCAGCGGTGTCGTCGCCATATCAGTAGCCATAAACAGAGCTCCCAGCATAAGGCCACCGCTAAGAGTGTGAAAGAGGACATCTCCAGAAAATAAGCCTGTACCCATTCGTAATCCGCCGAATATCCAGATCAGCAGAGCAAATGATCCGATGTAACTCACGGGAACATGCCAGGTTATTATTTTTCTGAAAAGTAGAAACACTGCACCGAGGAGCAGTAACAATGCGGATATTTCACCGATCGATCCGGGAATATTTCCCAGAAAAAGATCTTTGTATGTAACAGGAAGCCCTTCGGACTGGAGAAATTCTATCGGTCCGCTCACATTGAGTGATGTGGCGAAATAAGCCGATTTTAGAGATCCCAGAGGAGTCGGCCCTGTAACAGCATCGGCGCCGTTCATAGAGGGAAGCAACCATTTGGTCATCGATCCGGTCCAGGAGAAAAATACGAAGACTCTTCCGGCCAGTGCGGGGTTCATCCAGTTTGCACCCAATCCACCGAAACTCCATTTTACAACCACAATAGCAAATATTGAGGCTAATGCCGGTATGAAAAGAGGTAAATCGGGAGGCATATTGTACCCTACCAGCAAACCCGTTAGAACGGCGCTTCCATCACCAATTGTCATTTTTTTATCAATAAGTCCCAGAAGAGCTTCAGAAGCTACAGCTGCTGTTATGGAAACAAGGATGACAATCAGAGCGGTCATTCCAAAGGCGAAAACACCCCAGATCCCCGCGGGAAGCAGGCTCAATACAACGGTCCACATTATTTTTGCTGTAGAATCAGCACTGTGTATCTGCGGACTGCTGCTCACAGTCATTTTTTTCATATCTATCATCTGTTAGCACCTTTCTTTTCCATCATAATCGCTCTCAGCTGATTCTTACCCATGCGGAAAGACTGAACCAGAGGAATATGAGCCGGACAGACAAAGGCACAGGAACCACAATCCATACAATCGAGCAGTCCCATGTCCTGAGCTTCTTCAAAAAGAAAATTTAGTGTCAGCTTATTCATTTCCGAAGGATTCAAACCCATGGGACAAGCCTTGATGCAGCGACCACAGGCTATACAGGATGTCTGCTGTGCTGCTTTTACTTCTTTCTTAGTGAGAAAGAGGATTCCACTAGTCCCTTTTGTGACAGGTGTATCGAGATCAAAAATTCCGAATCCCATCATAGGTCCACCGGATATAACTTTAACAGGCTCTTCAGTCAAACCATCACACTCTTCGAGCAGCTGACGATATGTCGTTCCTATTTTAACCCGCAGTGTTTTGGGGGATTTTACAGCGCCACCGCTAATGGTGACGATTCTCTCCACAAGCGGTTTATCAAATACAAGGGCTTCGTAAATGGAAAAAACAGTCTCTACATTTAATACAACCATGCCAATTTCCAGGGGAAGTTTCCCTGAGGGAACTTCTCTTCCCGTACAGGATTTGATTATATTTTTCTCGGCACCCTGAGGATATTTTACTTTTAGAATTTCGACATCGACATCGAGGTCACTCTCAGCGACAGCATCGGACATTGCCTTTGCAGAAGCCATTTTATTATTTTCTATGGCGAAAATTATTTTCTTCGGCGTCAATAATTTTTTGAGGATTTTAAGTCCTTCAATAATCTCTTCACTTTTTTCAAGAATCAGATTCTGGTCCGAAGTGAGATAGGGTTCGCACTCTGCCGCATTAATCAGCAGATAATCACAATCTTTCCCTTCGGGAAGTATCAGTTTGACATGGGTGGGAAATGTAGCTCCCCCCTGCCCTGCAATACCCATGGATGAGATTTTTTTAATAATCTCATCATCATTGAGGGAACTCCAGCTTTTTGCCTGTTGAGTTTTCCCCATTCTTTTAAATTCTCCACCCAGTTCGATGACTACGGCCTGGGAGGTTTTTCCATGGGAGAGGTAAATGTCTTTGATCTCAACGACTTTTCCTGGAATGGAAGAATGGACAGGAACAGAAACGTAACCAGCTGATTCGCCGATAATCTGCTCTTCTTCAATAGTATCACCTACATTAACAATACATTTTGCCGGTGCTCCGATGTGCTGAGACATGGGAATAACGGCTTTTGTGGGGAGAGAGGCGTTGCGGATAGCCGTATCTCCTGTACTGGAAATGTTATCTGGCGGATGTATTCCACCTTTGGGAAATGTTTTAAATTTACTCATGCTACCTGTTCATTTCTCCTTAATAACTTTTTTCTGACTTTTAACGAAATATTTATATGTTTTTTTCCATTACTGAAAATTATCAGCAACAAGATTAACACGGAAAAAGAAAAATTAAGAAGTGTAAAAGAGCTGGAATCCCGATGATTCATTTTTTTTATTACATATCCGGGAGAATCTGTCGAAAACAGTAAAGTTGCCGGATTATCATTCTCCAGCATAAGAACTCTCTCCTCGAACCATTGTTGGGAATAATCGGCAATAATTTCATAACTTTTTGAAAATATTTTTTCAGTAATTGAAAATACAGGATAGAGAAGAGGTGTATCCTGATGAGGGTATGACCAATCTGATCCATATAGGAAACCCTCTTGAAAAGCCAGGTGAGTAACATAGTCCGCAGGTGCCAGAAGCGCCCCGACAACTGATGTTTTTCCTGTATCAAGCAAATTCCACTCTAGCCCGGACACTGTTTCGGGCAGAGGGGCATTATAGGAGGCGACGGGTTTGCTAAAAAAAGAGAGCATACCGGCCAGCACTATAAAGGAGATGATAATAGTCTTGAGATAAACACACCCTCCAGTGACAGAAGTCTGTTTTCTGACTGGGACAGCGACAATCGGGACGGGAGAAAAAAGCTGATGTTCCGGTTTGCGAAACTGAATCCTCCCGGCTTTCCAACGTCTATCAGTTGCTGCGGTTTCCTTTTTACTCATCAAGACCGTCTCCTTGGAAAATAGAAGGGACAGCGAGAATAAACCGATGGAAAAGAACAGCAGAAACTGATGATTGAGATTTTGAGAATAATAGAGGAATAAAGCTGTTGTTATAATGAGCGTGAACAAGTATACAATTGAACGGTTTTTTAAGATAAAATAATAATACACCATCGCTAAAATTAATGCCGCATATCCAAAAAGATAAATCAGAGGGATCCAGCCGAGCAACGCTGCTGCACTTTTCCATCGAGATCCCCGGGAAAAGCTCATAATGGTTCCCACCAAAAAAAGAAAAAGACAGAGAGGTAATAATCGCTTCAAAGGCTCAAAACCGCTGATCGACCAGAATGATTCTCCCGACGGAAGGGCTCTAAAAAGTTTAACATAGAGTCCCCATAAAGAGATGGCATCTTTTTCAACATAAATAATGTTATAAACTTCACCTTTATACTCTGCCGAAAAAAGCTGATCTACTTTTCTCATATAAGGATCCAGACGGGGATCGGCAGAACTGAATCGTCCGGTGATCTCTTCCAGAGAAAGGGACTTCATGTTTGAAATATCATTGTATGACACAAAAGACCGGCTATATGAGAGAAAGGGAATATTTTCTTTGAGAAAAAGCTTCTCCAGAGAGGATACATCATCAGCAAAGACCGAATAATAGCGATCCCATTGTTCTCCGCTGCGCAAATCCAGTTCATTAATATAAAAAAAAGAATATACAAGAGATGCCCCTATGAGGACAGTCCATAAAAGTGAGAAGATTTTACTGTTTAAACTTATGTGGCTCTTCAAATGGGGTCATTTTCCTTTACCGGTGCCACTTTGTCAAGATGAGACCAGACAGATTGACAGCAGGGGTCTCAAAGTAATAAAATTCACTTAGTGAATAAAGACAAATATACAGAGTTTACAGCCGGATCCAATGATGACGGCAAAAGAATTGATAGAATCATAAGGCAATTTATAAAAGAACAGAACCTGAGTGGTATTTATAAGGCTTTTCGAAAGGGGTTAATCCGAATTGACGAAAAAAAAGTCAAGCCAGAATACAAAGTCTCTCAAGGGGAGGTTCTCTTCATCTACAAAAGCCTACTGGAAAACCACAAAGAAGAAACGGAAGCAGCTCCGGCGATAAAAGGATCACTTAAGGATCAGATTATCTTTGAAGACGATGATCTTCTCGCCATCAATAAAAAATGGGGTCAACTGGTTCACGGAGAAATCGGTTCGCTGGAGGAACTTGTTAGATCATATTTAAAAGAGAGAATTCCCTCCTCCCTCAGTTTTAGACCCGGACCTCTTCACAGATTGGATAGAAACACCTCGGGTTTGATTTTTTTCTCCAAATCAATACACGGGGCAAGAGATTTTTCAAATAAGCTCCAGGAAAAACACTTTGATAAATTCTATCTGGCTCTATTGGATGGGAAACTAAAAAATACCGAGATCTGGGTCGATAATCTGAACAGAGAGAGCAAAAAAAAAGTGACTACAGTACAAAAAGAGGGGAAATCTGCCAGATCGACAGCCTTCCCCATCGAAAACTACAAAGGCTACACTCTGGCTCTGATTAAAATTGAAACAGGACGAACACACCAGATTCGCTCACAATCATCCTTTCATGGATTCCCCTTATCTGGAGATAAAAAATACGGCGGAAGTGAATTAAAGGGCGGATATTTCCTACACAGCCTGCTTTTAAAATCGAAAAAAGAAAAAACTCCTGTTTATTATGGTAATATCAGGGCTCAGATAGACAAAGAACAGCTTAAGAGATTGAATAGAATTTTCAGCAATTGTACAATTGAACAACTGATGGATACAATTTCCCTGCAGCTGGAGGATCAATGAGCGACAAAAAGGAAGAGAAAGGGAAGGTTTCACGACTCCTCAACCAGGCAAAATGGCTGGTACTCGGCGTAAAAGTATTCGCTCTGGTAGGCAAAAGCGGGACTGGAAAGAGCTTTCGCGCAAGACTGGTAGCCGAAAAATACAGCATCCCCTATATTATAGATGACGGGCTTCTCATACACGATAAAAAAATCATTGCCGGTCGTTCGGCTAAAAAAGAAAAAGAATATGTAACAGCCATTAAAACAGCTCTTTATGAAGATCCTCACCACAGAGCCGATGTGATCAAAGCCCTGGAAAATATCAAACTGAAACATATCCTTCTTGTGGGAACATCGGAAAAAATGGTTATAAAAATTACCGAAAGACTAAACCTGCCTCCCGTAACAAAGTTTATCCATATTGAAGACATCGCCAGCCAGGAGGAGATTGAAAAAGCCATTCACTCCCGTCATTCCGAAGGCAAACACGTCATTCCCGTTCCGAGCATTGAAGTTCACAGGGACTACGCTCACATCCTTTCAGATTCCATAAGGGTGTTCTTCAAAAGCTGGAAACGGAATAAAAAATCTCAAATATTTGAGAAGTCAGTTGTCCAGCCGGCTTTTCAAAAAGAGGATCGGGGGAATGTTCAAATTTCCGAAGCGGCGCTCAGTCAGATGATTCTCCACTGTGTTGATGAATTCGATGCCAAAGTCACTGTAAAAAAAATCACTGTAAAAAAAGACCGCCTGGGATATAAAATTAAGATATCTGTAGAAGCGGAATATGGAGAACAGTTGAGTGGTAAGGTTCATGATCTTCAAATATACATTCTCGATAGGATAGCGCGCTTCACCGGTCTGATGATCGACCGGGTTGAAATCAGAATTGATAAAATCAGAAAATAGGTAATGATAAAATGGGGTGACATTTATGTCAGGGACCCATTTTAGTCAAAGGAGACATCATGAAAAAAGCAGTTTTTCTTTTAATTATGCTCAGTTCCATTTTTCTTTATGGAGAGGATACATTTACGACAGAAACGGAGCACTACACTGTCATATCCCATATAAGTGAAAGCAACAGCGAAATAATGGGTTCCCAGCTTGAGAGTTTCTACAGCATATTCAACGATGTTTTCCGGTTCAGCGATCTCGAAGAGAAACTCAATATTCAGATTCTTCCCAATTTGAGCACATTTAAAACTTTCACACGAAGCCTCACGGGAAAAGCCTATGACAGCTATGTGTATATTCACCATCAGAAAGCACCGGAAAGAGAATTGCTCATCTATGAAGGCTCTTCAGAAGATATGATATTCGCCCTGGCTTATCAGGCGAGCATTCAGTTTATTATGAATCACATAGAACGACCTCCCCTATGGGTGAGAGAGGGATTTTCAGTTTATTTCTCCAAGAGTTCAGGTCCCGAACTGGATCGGAAGTTTTCCGCTCTAAAGAGCAGGGAGAATAGAATTGCAGTTGAGAAACTGATAACAATGAACGGTAGTGATGCGGCAGAAATCTTTACCGATTTCAGAACCGAAGCCTGGGCGTTCGTTACCTTCCTCATGACTACAGACAACAAGGAATACACCCGCTTCCTCTACGATACCATTACATCTTTAAAGAGCACCGGGATCGAACGGGACAATATCACCGATGATCTACAGATCGGATTCGATGAGTATCTGAACAGTTTTCTCAATGCTCAGGAACTGATGGCTCTGGGAATAGAATACTACAACAGCGGAGAGAGCGAAATGTCTGCTCAAACATTCACCCGACTGGTGGGAATCAGCCCTGAAAGCTGGCAGCCTCTCTACTTCCTGGGACTTCTGGCCTATGATGATGGAGCGTACAAAGAAGCAGACCTGTGGTATGGCAGGGCATCGGAAAAAAATGCCCCGGAAGCGTTACTGGCTTATGTTCTTGGACTCACGGCATGGAAAGACGAGAGAATCGATGAAGCAAAGGGATTATTGTCAAAAGCAGCCAGACTGGACCGGGAAAAATACGGAGAAAAAACCAAACCGATTCTCGAATACCTCCAGGGGCTGCTGCCCGATTCAGCTCCTATCACAATCCCCTGATACTTCCTGTTTATTTTTTTGACCGAAAGTAAAAGTTCAGGGTTTTTTCTATAGATTTTTCAAGTGAAACAGGGGGATTGTATCCGGGATCCCTCTGCATTTTTTTATCGCTGAAGGCAAGATCAGCAAACATGATCCGGATCCTATACAGTGTCAGGATCGGGGCTGTAGAGCTTCGAAAGAGCTTGAATAAACCTTCCAGCAATCCGGCAACGGGAACCATTACCCAATAGGGAACCGAAAGTCGGGGGGGCTTCACCTTCAGAGCATCAGTCCAGAGACCAATCCACTCCCGCCAGGTCATATTTCCATCGAGAATATTGTAAGCACCGTCAATTTTTTCAGCTTTAATCAATTGATCAATTCCATAGCAGAGGTTTTCCGCATGCACATAGGAGATCAATTTCCTGCCACCATTGATGAATCCGAAAGATCCCGCCTTCAGGGCATCGAGAACATTTATAAAAGTATTTTTATCATAAGAACCGTAAATGACGAATCCCGGTCGGATCACTGCGCCCTGGACCGGTGATGAGTGATTCTCTTCTTTCAACCACTGAAAAAGTCTGTCTTCACCCAATTTCTTGGTCACCCCATAGGGGTACGCTTTCATATTGCGAGGGGCCGTTTCGTCTGAAAAGTGATGGCCATCCATAGAGTGAACAGTAAGGGAGCTGAGATAGAGTACTTTTGAAACTCCCGCTTTTGCCGCCCCTTTCAGAACCCGCTCTGTCCCTTTGACATTGAGGTTGAAATAATCCTCTTCCCTGCCCCAGTCTGTGACCATGCCTGCCAGATGAATAACAACATCCATACCTGCAATCGCTTCTTCAACCGACTTATCATCAGCGAGGTTAGCCTCAACCAGAGTAAAGAGATCTTTGCCACTATGAGGATCTTTCTGAAACTCATAGAGAAAGTTAACCATCCCCCCGGGGCGAACCATGGCAAACACATTGTATTGAGGATTTTTACTGAGATATTTTGTCAGGTTACTGCCGAGAAAACCATTGGCACCTGTTATGAGGATATTTTTCATAATGATTACTATAGCCGGTCCATCAGGATGAAACAACCAGGGATAAAATATAATTTACTGGATTTTCACCGGCTATGGCGTCACTCCATTCTCCACCGGAAAAGAGCTCCCACGAATGTGAAACTTCCAAACCCAATCCAATTTTTCTATTGAAAAAAAATGGGAGGAAAAATCGGATTCCCCCACCCAATTCGAGAATCATTGAATTTTTTACATAGAGAGGGCTTAATTTTGTGCTTTCCAGCGTATAAAATTGATTTTGTTTGATTCCGCCACCTAACAAAAGATAGAGATCAGTTCTGAATGGACCGAAATTGACCTTAATCCCCTCTTCCAAACCCAATTGCAAGAGAGAAAATCGCCCCCCCTCTGGAAAGAGATAGGGAGCATCAGTCCAACCATTCATTGACTTGTAAAAAAGACCCGTATAGATTCGTCCCGGCAACAACTCTTTCATAACTTTGACACCAATGGAGATATGCGTAAAACCTACGAGATTTAAGTGCATTACAGTATCTCCAGGAGGCTCTGTATGAGGTTTTCCAAGAGAGAGACCCATAGTCCCATTGCCCCAATGCTCCTGAAAAAACATTGAGCGTTCAAATCTTAAGGGCCAAAAATTCAGACTGGAATGTATACTAATCCCCTTCTGCTTCTCCATTGAAGAATCATAAACATTAGAGCCAGTCTCATAAAAACCATAACCATAAGCGAATGAAAATTCAAAAGGGAGAATATCTGGAGGGAATATGATGCCCAGGCTCAGATCACCAGCCAGTTCCATAGGCCAGGCGATTCTATGACTCGTTTTAATATAGGGTGTAAAATAGAATGGGAAGGAAATTTTCAGTTCTATAGGCAGAATAAGCTGATTAAATGAATCTTCATAAGATGCGGGGATTCCCCTTTTAACCAAAACATTGTTGTGCCATCCCCCTTGGATTTTATATCCCCCGTAATCGCCGAATAATTGAAGTGCCAGACCGGACTTCATATTGATTCGGATGTTCCCGGCTGAAGAAATAGGGATATTATATAAAGACGATAAGAGAAAACTGTCTATCCTGCCGGAATCCGCCGCGGAGGTGTTTCTATCAGTAAATATTCTATATTGCAGTTCTGTATACCAATCAGACCATGAATAATCCAGAGCAAATGAATTCGTTTCATAATCATCCCATTCGGGAAGAAATACCCACGTTGAGGCATCGTTTGTAAAACTGAGAGTTTGCGCGGATAAAAAAAAGCCTAGAAAAATGAATAAAAAGAGAAAGAATTGATTTTTAATAAACGGTACCACGGTTCAATTATCGTATTAATTATGACTACTAGCGATAGGCCTTTTCGTACGATTTCTGGTTCTTTTTGCCCTGCGTCTATCAGGATGTTTTAAATAACTTCTTTTGGGCATGGAAACATTTCTCACCTTAAAGATCAATCGAACAGCATCTTCCACATCCCTATTGGGTGCAATCATAGGAAGAATGGCCTGTTTTGCCGCTTTAACCACATCGAGGTATTCCAGATCAGGTGTGTCAAATATATTATCAGAATCGAGTGAGGGTTGGACAAGACGACGAATCATTCTCGACCTTCTTCTCTCCCCTTTTCTCTTAACATTCTCATCGAGTCTTCTCAGGGATTTAAAGAAACTCTTGTGAAACTGTTTTCCACCGCGTCCGTGAAATTTCTCCTCAATTTCAGGAAGGAGATAATGGAATAGATCCATCTCGGCAGTCAGCTGCATAATGCTCCAGCTGTTACCGGATTGAAGTATTTTAAATATCTCTTCACTGAGCCGTGAAACGGAACAGGACATGAGCAATGGAGCGGATTTTTTAATAGCTCTCTTCAATCTGAAGGGAATTTTAGACCCTGTAGTCACCGAGTATTTCAATGCCCGGACCATACGAACGGGATCTTCTACAAAGGTATCTTTCAGAGGGATAATGCTTACGACTTTCCCTTTTCGGATATCTTTTACGCCACCGACATAATCTATAACCTGTTCTTCCTGAGGAGAATAGAACAGGGCATTGAAAGTAAAATCCCGACGAAGGACATCTTCCTCAATCGTTCCATAGATATTTTTTCTATCCGAGGCTTCAACTGAACGGAATGTGGCCAGTTCGAGAATCTTTTTATCGGAATAATAGAGATGGACCAGCTTAAAACGCTTACCGATCACTCTTGAATTTCTGAAGATTTTACGAACCTTTGAAGGATCCGCATCTGTGACAAGATCAAAATCTTTAGGTTCTTTCCCCAAAAGAAGATCTCTGACAGCTCCGCCGACGATATAGGCTTGAAACCCTTCGCGTCTCAGCCTGTCACAAGCCCTGATGGCATCGTTATCGACTTTGTTCAAAGGGATATTGTGTTCATTTTTCGTATAAATTTCGGCCTGCCGAATAAGCTTGCCTTTGGCGTTTTTTGTGTATCTGATCAGCATGATAGCTAATAATCCGATTTATACTCTTTAAAGTCAATGGAAACCTTTAAAATAGCGACTTGAATCTGTTAATGAAAAAAGGCATTATAAAAATCCCCGGAGCAGCTTCCGGGGGATTTGTGTTTGAAGAGGTACAGCATGGCAAAAATTGAACCTAAAATTTTAAAAGGTTTCAGAGACTTTCTCCCGGTTAAGGAGATTGAAAGAAAAAGGATTATCAGTATATTAGAACAGAAATTCGAAAGTTTCGGATTTGTCCCCATAGACACTCCTGTGCTTGAATATACGGAAGTACTGCTGGGAAAAGGCGGCGGAGAAACAGACAAGCAGGTTTATCGGTTTAATGATAACGGCGGAAGAGATGTTTCCATGAGATTTGACCTGACAGTCCCCTTTGCACGATATATGGCTAAAAACAGATCCGACCTCCATCTCCCTTTCAAACGATATCACATCAATAAAGTATGGCGTGGGGAAAACACTCAACGCGGAAGATATAGAGAATTTATGCAGTGCGATTTTGATATTGTTGGAATAGATTCACCTTCAGCTGATTTTGAAATTCTGATGATGATGCGCGACTCGATGACCGCTCTGAAAGTCAGCGATGTCACAGTTCACTTCAGTCATAGGGGTATTTTCAACAGACTGCTGGGCAAGCTGGATATTGCAAAAAATTCTGTAGAGATCCTGAGAATTGTCGATAAACTGGCAAAAATCGGTGAAGATGAAGTGATTCGACTGCTTGCAGAGCTCACCACTGAAGACAATGCCCGGGAGATCGTAGAATTCATCAAACCGGCCGGTAGTTCCCTGGAAACACTTGAAAAAATGGAAACTGCAGCCGGTGGAGCAGATGAAGACTCTGAAAGACTGCGCACCGTTTTCGGATACATAAAAGAAAATGAAATGGAGGACTTTTTCAAACTCGATCCCTCCATAACCAGAGGATTGGACTATTACACGGGAATCGTCTATGAAACATTCCTCAATGAACTTCCCGGAATCGGATCGGTATGCTCGGGAGGTCGTTACAACAACCTGGCTAACCTCTATACAAAAGAGGAGCTTCCCGGTGTAGGAGCATCCATCGGCCTGGACAGGCTGATAGCCGCCTTGGAAGAGCTCGGCCGCAGTTCTGATAAAAAGAGCTTCACTGATCTTCTTATCCTCGCTATGGATGAAAAACTTTTCGGCCACTACCACAAACTGTCTTCCGTCTTCAGAAAAGCGGGAATCAACTGCGAAGTGTACCATATGAAAAAGAAAATCAACGCTCAGTTTAAATTTGCCGAAGCAAAGAGCATTCCCTATGCACTGGTCTGCGGTGAAGAGGAATTCGACAAGGGTGTTGTGAATCTGAAAGATCTAACGGAGAGGGAAAACTGGAATGATTTGACTCTTGAAGAGGCAATCGGAAAGGTGAAGGCTCTGATCAGTAAGTAAGAAGAGATGGGAGTAAGGAGTTCGGAGAGAGGAAGACCTTCTCCCTTACTCTTTTCACCTCACATTGCCTTTTGCTTAATATCTCTGTTACTGTTACACTTAGGGTATGAAAGCGAAAGATTTACCTGTTTATAAACAGAAAGATAAAATACTGGACGCCCTGGAGAAAAATCAGGTAATCGTAGTCGAAAGTCCCACAGGATCGGGAAAAACAACACAGCTCCCTTTGATCCTCCACGAAGCCGGATATACCAATTACGGTATGGTCGGTGTCACACAGCCCAGAAGAATAGCAGCCGTTTCTGTCAGTGAATATATAGCTAAACAGCTTGGAGAAAAAATCCCCGGACTAGTGGGATACAAAATGCGCTTTGAAGACGAAACCATCTTCTCGACCAAACTCAAAATTATGACCGACGGGATTCTGCTTCAGGAGATGAAAACAGACCCTATGCTGAGCAAATATTCGGTGATGATGGTTGATGAAGCCCACGAGAGGAGCCTCAACATCGACTTCATCCTGGGACTGCTTAAAAATGTCATTGCCAATCGGCCCGAATTTAAAGTCATCATCTCTTCGGCGACACTGAATACATCGGTTTTCTCCGAGTATTTCGGTGCCTGCCCTATCGTGCGTATAGAAACACAACCTTACCCTGTAACAGTCTTATATGATCCCCCTCAAAGTGATGACCCGGAAGTTCTGGTCAATAAAATTGCATCCATAGTGGAGCGGACCTCCAGAGAAAAAGGGGACATTCTCATATTCCTGCAAGGGGAAAAGTTCATAAAAGATACCATTGCCAAACTACAGGCATCGTCAGTAAGAAGAAAACTGCACGTCCAGGGTCTCTATGGACGGCTTGGGAAAGAGGAACAGGAAAAAGTCTTTATCAAAGCACCTCTGGGCAAAACTAAAGTGGTGGTCTCCACCAATATAGCCGAAACGAGTGTCACTATTGACGGTGTTACAACAGTAATAGATTCAGGCTTGTGCAAACAGAATTATTACAATCCGAAGACTTTTACATCATCACTCATCGAAACAGAAATATCACAAGCCTCGAGCAATCAGAGAAAAGGGCGCGCTGGACGAACCCAGCCGGGAATGTGTTTCCGTCTCTATGAAAAAGATAGTTTTAAGATTCGCCCGCTCTATACCCGCGAAGAGATATATAGAACGGATCTGGCGGAAGTGGTATTGAGAATGTCGGAGATCGGAATACGGGATTTTCACTCTTTCGATTTTATCTCTCCTCCCGGTAGAAAAGGGATCATCGGCGCGGTGGAAACCCTGAAATTACTCAATGCTCTGGAAGATGACAACAGTCTCTCAGCCATCGGTGAAATGATGGTAAAATTCCCTCTCATGCCACGCCATGCCCGAATGATTGTCGAAGCGGTTATGAAAACTCCGTCGGTCCTTAAGGAAGTGATCATAGCCACAACTTTTCTCTCGACGAACTCCCCTTATCTCCTCCCTCAGGGAGAGGAGCTGGAGGCAAGAAAAGCCCATCACCGTTTCAGGCGGGACGGAGGAGATTTCCTAACCTACCTCAACCTCTTCAACTTATTTCTGAAGGCCGAAAACAGTGAAAAATTCTGCAGTATAAACTATCTGGACCTGAGAACCATGAATGATCTGGTGAATATTGAAAATCAACTGGAGGAAATTGTCAGCGATATGGGAATCCCCATATCCGAAGGTGGTTCTGTAGAGGATTTCCTCACCACATGTGCCAAAGGATTGATCCAGTTTGTCTGCGTCCGTTCGGGAAGAGGAGTTTACAAAAGCCTCACAGCTGAAAAGATAATCATCCACCCCGGTTCGGTCATGTTCAGAGAAAATCCCCGCTTTATCGTTGCAGGCGAGATCGTAAAAACATCGAGAACCTATGCCAGATCCGTATCGCCCCTGGAAAAACACTGGATTAAAAATATAAGCCCCGACCTGGCGGACAGCATGCAGATTCAGGAAAAAGCGGGAAATAAAACGCGCAAAGAACTGGTAAAAGGGAAAAGAGACACCACCTGGGAGATCAAGATCGGATCAACAGTGTTCAAATTGGTGCAGGACAGAGGGAAAGGGAAAAAAATTGCCATAATGGACTGGGAGAAACTCTCTCAGGCTCTCAAACCATACAATCGGGACCAATTGCCCGATTTCGGAGGATTGAAAGGCAAGATGTACTACCAGGGGATAGAGTTTATGACAGTAACCCGGGTCAGCACAATCTTAAAAGCGGCCAAAATGCTCAACCCCGCCAAAGACATCATTAAGAAATTTCCCAACAAAAACTATCATGTGGAAAATCAGCAGCAACTGGAGGAATTGTCCTTCCAGTTATGTTATATACTCAAAGCTGTCGAGGGGGGGAAGAGAAAAAAACAAACCCTCGGATTTTTAACCCTCATGACCGACGGTAAGGGAAGTTACTGGTTTAAGAGCAGCCGCCAGCTCAACACATCACTCAACGAAAGTCTGGCTTCACTGGAATTGCTAGCCGACGAAGTATCTGAAGATATAAACGAAGAATTGTGGAAAAGAATCAATAAGGTTTATCGATGGCTCGATGAGTGGTTTATAGAGAATTAAAACGGTCGGTAGAAACAAATAACGCAGAGCTTCGATTTGGCTCTGCGTTGAAATTACTGCATTCGCAGGATGATGCGCTTTTCAATAAAAATATGAGTCTCATCATCAGATCCGGGAACTGTGTGCACGACACGACGTTTCAACAGACCTGATATAGCTCCGGGAATGGAGCTCTCGGGAATCCCAAGATGTTTGGATGCCCATTTTGCGAAATTATCTATTTCGATAACGACTCCATTATTGGCTGAAAGATCAGATTTGGAGCCTGTGTGATTAAAATAATCTCCCAAACCCAGAAAAACCTGTTTTTGTATATCGGAACCCATAACCTGCTCAACAAGAAGATTGGTTCGCCTCAGCCTGGTTGCTAGTACTTTAATCATTCTCACAGCAAAATCCGAGTTCTGCTCAATAAGAGCCATAAAAGCGTTCTGATCCAGAGCCAGCAGGCGACATGTAGAAAGAGCAATTGCCGAAGCGGACCGCGGTTTGCGCTCCACCATAGCCATTTCACCAAAAAAGTCTCCTTTTTTTAGTGTTGCCAGTGTCGTAGTGGACTTCTCAGTGGTTTTTTTTCTGATTTCCACATCACCTTCAACAATGAGAAACATTTGGTTTCCCGCATCTCCCTCTCGAAAAATGGTATGTCCGGCTTCGATATTCTGTATAAATTTGTTAAAAACATTTCCGTTTAACTTCACATTTCACCTGCTCTTTTTCTGTTTCGCTCTAAGACAGTTTTAATGATCTCTTTATCTACGGGCCTGATAATGGTCTCCTCAAGATTCTTCTGAAGAATAAAATTGACGATTCCGCCTTTCTTTTTCTTATCTTGATTCATCGCCTCTATCATCTGATCCGTATCAAATTCAGCATAAAGCCTGAAATTGTAATCCTCAAGTATTTTTCTCACTTCCAGAGCGTAGTAATTATCGGTGATCTGCAATTCCACACCGGTTTCCATAGCCATTAACAATCCCCAGGCTACGGCTTCACCGTGAGACCAGTCGCTAAAACCGGACACAGATTCGAGAGCATGAGCAAAAGTATGACCGAGATTTAAGGTAGCCCGGACTCCTCTCTCATGAAGATCCTTCTCGACGACCCGGCCTTTTACGTGAATACACCGTCTTATAATCTCTTTCAGAGCATCCAGATCTCTCTGCAGAACAAGATCTTTATTCTCTTTCAGATAGGTGAACAAATCGCTGTCACCGAGCATGGCCGTTTTTACAACTTCTCCCAATCCGCTCAGAAACTCTTTTTCCGGTAGTGTTTTAAGCAGTTCCGGACAATAACGCACTTCCGATGCGGGATAAAAAGTGCCCACCATATTTTTATACCCTTCATAATCAATACCGGTTTTTCCACCGAGGGAAGCATCAACCATGGCCAGCAAGGTTGTTGGAACGAGAATTACCGAACACCCCCGCATATAAACAGATGCGGCAAAAGCCGTCATATCACAGAGGACACCGCCGCCAATAGCGCAAAAGCAACCATCTCTTCCGTATGATCCTTCAATAGCTGATTTGACAATAGTATCAATTGATTGCCAGTTTTTGGATTTCTCTCCCGGAGGGAGGATGATAGAATTGCGGACACTTCTTTCTGGAAAGAGTTTAACCGTATTTTCATCAAATACGAGCAGGGCATCTTCCAGCACTTCGTCAGGAGAGCAGAATACAGTTCTTGTTGTGAAATTTCCAAATTGGAATGTGCGAATATCGTTCATAATCAAAATTATAGACAGTCGATTGCCTTTAGACAAGCTTGTTATTCGAACATCTATGTGATAAATTCACAGCATATGAAAAATACATACAAAAGATTTTACACAATTATTCTGATATCACTGCTGCTTACCGCTATTACAGTAAATTTATCAGCTGAATCAATGGATAAAAGAGCAGTCATAACAAAAATAGAAACAGAAATTGACGGATCGACAAAAAGGAAGTATCTCCTCGGTGAAATAGATCTCTTTGAAGGCAAAGAATTCACTGATTATGAATCTCTTGTTGAATATATGGAAGAGAACACTCAGGATCTCATCAATATGAGAGTTTTCGAAATGGCTGAATACGAATTGTTAGAGACAAGTTCAGATGACCAGAAAACTAAGTACACAGTCACCTTGAGAGTTCGGGATACATGGAATATCTACCCTATCCCCTATCCTAAATACTCATCGAATACAGGTTTTCGACTTGGGATAAAGTTTTTTTATTTTAATGCCTTCGGCACTCTCATGGATTTTCAGCTGTTTACAGGAATGAACATCGATAAAAATACAGCAAAAAACGAATGGGAAATATCCGACTGGAATATTTCGCCGGGTCTGGAAGGGATAAACTTATGGGGACAGGAATTCAGTGTATCTCTGGATCAAAGCTTTTCTACAGTTAAAAAATACGAAAACGACACTCTACAGCAGGAGTTTACAGTTCATACGTCAAGCATCGGTATAGGAACAAAGTTTCAATTTCCCCTTGATTTATATTATTCAATGGAACCCAGCGTGAGTTTTAACTACGGGATAAAGGAATTACGATATGACAGTAATAATGTAGAGCTTCCGCAATACAACACCCGCATAGATTATGAATTTTTCAATTTCACTTTCAACCATGAATTGGGTTATGATTGTTTAGATTGGATCGGAAATTTCCGAGAGGGCTATTCAGTCTCACTCTCTAATGCACTAATTGCTTCATATGACCTAGAAAATGATGTCACTTTTAAATCAGATTTTAAATTAGGAGCTAAAGGGTTCTGGATAATCAGCAAATATTTGAATTTATCCTCTCAAATTAATGGGGCTTACTCATACAATTATGAAATGACAGGAATGGGGGAGTACCTGAGAGGTGTCGTTGATGATTATATGTACGGATATATGGGAGCCTTTATGAGTGTAGACCTGAATATATCCGTATTTGACTGGGACGGTGTCGGTGAAATCCAGATTAGACCTTTCTTTGAAATTGGTGCCGTTAAAAAAAGTGATGTAGATTTTGATCTTGAAAATGACTTTGCTTATACAACCGGAGCCGACTTTGTTCTCTATCTCGACAAACTGAACAGCATGCAGGCAAGAGCCACTATCGGTTTTGATTTAAGCAATCCCGATTGGTCAAGCCGATACGAAATTGATATCACGAGTTCAGTTTCTTATTAAATATGAATTGGAAAATAGAAGTTCTGCGTAATATTGTATAAGATGATACATAAAACAATAGTGCTGCTGATTCTTTTGGCAGCACTTTCTCCGGCTTTTGCCGAAACACAACCATATTCCATTGGCGAAATAGTCTACAAAATTGAAGGGCAGACAACATCAGGTGCCCTGGAGAGATATATGGATCTTCACTCTGGAGATCAATTTTCCTCTTATATAGAAATGGAACAAACAATTGCTGAAGAAGTGCAGAACCTACTCAACCTAAGACTCTTCCAGGAGGGGTCTTATGAACTCGAGACTGAAATCGGGAATGAATTTACTCTAACTATTTACCTAAAAGACGGTTGGAAAATATATCCCATACCCTACCCCAAATACGACTCCAATACAGGCTTCCGCCTAGGGATGGAATTTTATTATTTTAATGTCGGAGGTTCTCTTCTTAATTTTTTCATTGAAGGGGCAGTGGACTTAAAATTGGAAAATGGCAGAATGAAGACGGGAGACTGGAAAATTAACCCCTCGGTCAACAATATTAAAATCGGAAGTTTTATCTTCTCTGCTGAAATTCTTCAAAGTTTTACCAATAACAGAACAATTGAGAATTATGTCCTCCAGAGGGACTACGATGTATATCGTACAGACTTGATTATAAGCTCAAAGATAAATTTGCCCGAATCTGAAAATATCTTTTACACGGTTTCACCAGAGTTCCGCTTTGCCTACGGCTTTGAAGACCACCTTGGAACGGCTCAGTACTACCCCTTTCAATTTTACTGGAAGCACTCTTTCTCCTATGAAGCCATCGACTGGTTGGATTTCAAGAGATCGGGATTCTCTGGAGAAGCAGGTCACTCTCTGGGATTTTCTCCTTATGATGACGATGTAAAAATCAGTACGTCTATCGATCTAGAAATTCTTTATTTTCATACTTGGAGGAAAATAAATCCATCAATCCGTTTTTATGCCATAAAAAGCTGGAACGAAGAGATTGAAGATCTGGGAGAAAATATGAGAGGTGTGCTCGACGACTACATGTTTGGAGAACAGGCTCTGTTTTTTAATTTCAGCCTCGAGTTTCCCATTGTGGATGTCAAGGATAAATTCGAATTACACCTTCAGCCTTTTATTGACATGGGTACGGTTTTCAAAAGTGACTTCCGCTTTTCCGGAGGGACTGATCTCATTGTTTTTGCCGATCGTTTCAGCAGCCTGCAGTTTCGATTTTCATTTGGTGCTGACCTCAATAGTCTCTTTTCTTCCGATCCAGATACTTATGAACTGGAAATCAGCAGTTCATTAGCCTATTAAACATAAAAAACCGGTTGCCGATCATAGTATGCCAAGAGCTCCATTGGGCCACTCAACTTGTATTCATTATTTGCTTTTTTAGCAATTTTTTCTGTCGCCGGGTCGGCAAATGAAGAACAGGAGCCTACGGTAAA
>JADGDJ010000250.1 GCA_016744925.1 Spirochaetaceae bacterium | reverse complement strand
TTATGAAGAATGAGTCCTCCCAGTGAGAAATTGACATTCGCATTCTCATTCACTCTCCAATCGGACTGTGACAGATAACCATCCATGGTATCATCAATATCCAGCATCAGTTTCTGTGCATCGCGGATCGCCTCGTGCCTGGCTCTGTAAAGAATATAATTCTTGGCCAGTTCCGGGTGATCCGAAGCTATCAGAACGTTTTCAACAATATCCTGAATTTCCTCTACCGCCGGTGCCGAATTGGGATGTCTTTTAGACATGATATTTTCCAGTTTGATTTCGACGATTCCCGTTTGTTTCTGGACAAATAATTCGGCCTCTTTAATGCCTGTAGCCAAAGCCGACTTCCTAATGGCGTTGGCTATGATATTTCTATCGTAAGGGACAGCCTGGCCGTTTCGTTTAACAACCTGTTTGATAATGCTTTTACCAAGTCCCTTTTCAACTGTAAGACCGAGAAATTCCTTCCAGTCTCCACTGTCTCCCTTTTTTTCCACTACCGCCCCTTTATCAATTTTTTATTAGATAGCCTTCATCCCTTGAAGCACGCTTCGGGGATGAAGGCATTATATACAACGCAGCTTTGCTGCAACCAAGAACGCATTAAGGTCATTTCTCAGAACAAACTCTGGTGATCCGACCGACTCATTAACGATCAGAGGTTCTAAAGGTGCGAATCTTTAGAATCTTTTAAATCTTTGCTTATATTTTCAATTTCATTAATGAATTCGTTTACATCTTCAAAATTCCTATATACAGATGCAAACCGCACATAGGCCACGTGATCAAGCGAGTACAGCTTTCCCAGGATCATGGCTCCGATTTCGGATGACTTTATCTCATTGTTACTTTTCCCTTTCAGATGAACTTCATCTTCCAGCTCATGGAGCAGATTCTCTACTACCGCACGGGAAACCGGTCTTTTTTCCAAAGATCTCCACAGACCTTTTTCAATTTTTTTCAAATCAAAATCCTGTCTGTGTCCATCGCTTTTAACGACTTTTAAAGGAACTTCTTCTATACGCTCATATGAAGTAAAGCGATAACTACAGGCCAGACATTCCCGTCTACGCCTAATTGTCGATCCACTATTATTCTGACGCGACTCAATTACCTTATCATCCAGGCTGCCGCAGAAGGGACATTTCATCTAAACCTCATATACACTATATGTGGAGTTAATCACATTAAAAACCACTATAAGACACCACCTTATCAAAATCAAGATCTTTTATCAATAAATAATTAAATCATTATTTATTGATAAAAAATGAACCGAATGTGCTTTTTTTAACAGTCTTAAAGAGGATGTTCTGCTGTTTCAGAACATTGAATTTATGTAAAGGAAAAAAGAAGGAAATCTGTAATATGGGATGATCCTTAAAATAGATCTTTTATAGAAAATTTCAATAAATTTATTTATCAATTAATTTTTTTAGAAGAAAGGTTTGTCAGAATCATTATGAGACTAATTTATGACATTATTTCTCTTCCACTGTCTCGTAAATGTCTCATACTATGACTTCCTGTCATTAAACATGGCTAACACTATTCTGGATATATTGCTATATTTAATTTTTTTTATATATCGATATCTCTCTATTGATAAAATTTTATCAAAGAATTATTCTCTTAATATAAAAGTAAATGATATATATGAAAAATAATATAAGGGAGTAATTATATGAAATGTCTTATTGTCGGTGGTGTTGCCGGTGGGGCGACTACAGCAGCGCGACTGAGAAGAAATGATGAAAATGCCGAAATTATACTGTTCGAAAGAGGGCAGCATATCTCTTATGCAAATTGTGGTTTACCCTATTATATCGGAAATACCATACAGGACCGGGATCAGCTTTTTGTTAAAACTCCTGAAGAATTTTCTCAGCTGTTTAATATGGAGGTTAGAGTCCTCAACGAAGTTGTCAGTATCAATAGAGAGCAGAAGACCCTGACAGTTCGCAATCTGGCCAAGGGAGAAGAGTATGAAGAGTCTTACGACAAACTTGTTCTCTCTCCGGGAGCAGAGCCAATAAGACCTCCCATTCCGGGGATTAATCTGCCGGGAATTTACACCCTGAGGAATGTTCCCGACACAGATGCTGTAAAAAAAATTATTGAGGAGAAAAACCCGAGAAGGGCGGTGATTATCGGTGCCGGTTTTATCGGTCTTGAAATGGCTGAAAACCTTCATAAACAGGGTGTTTTTGTCACCATAGTAGAGATGGCTGAGCAGGTGATGAATATTCTCGATTATGAAATGGCCGCAGAGGTTCATCAGCATTTGAAAGTGCACAATGTCGAGTTCTATCTGAAAAACGGCGTGAGTTCCATCAATAGGAAAGATGACTCTCTTTCAGTGACTCTGAACAGTGGTAAAGAGCTGGATGCGGATTTAGTGATTCTGTCTATCGGAGTGAAACCGGAAATCAAGCTGGCAGTCGATGCGGAACTGGAAATCAGTGAAAGAGGTGGAATTGTCGTCAACGAGCATCTTCTCACAAATGATCCTCACATTTATGCTCTAGGTGATGCAATATCCTTTATTAATCCTCTTACTGGTACTTCAGCCATAGTTCCTCTGGCGGGACCGGCTAACAAGCAGGGGCGGATCGTTGCGGACAATATTATAGATGGGAACAGCCGTACATATAAGGGGACCATTGCTACTGGAATCGCAAAGGTTTTTGATCTGACCGTAGCTTCAACTGGTATCTCGGAAAAACTGGCCAAAAGGGAGAACATTGAATACGAATCAATTATAATTCATCCCTCTTCCCATGCGGGATATTATCCCGATGCAATTCCTATGTCGATCAAAGCTCTTTTCTCCAAAAAAGACGGTAAAGTTCTGGGGGCACAGATTGTCGGATACGATGGAGTCGATAAGAGAATCGATATGATTGCCGCGGTAATTTCCATGGGCGGTTCCATTTATGACCTCGAAGAACTGGAACACGCTTATGCACCTCCTTTCTCCTCCGCGAAGGATCCTGTCAATATTATTGGATTTATTGCAGAGAACATTATCAAAGGAAAATCCAGGATTATTCAGTGGTATGAACTGGAGAAGATGGATCACGCTAAATTGCATTTGATCGATGTGAGAACAAGTGATGAGTTTGCTTTGGGTACCATTGAAGGAGCTGTTAATATACCTCATACAGAGATGAGAGATCATCTTGAAGAAATCCCGAAGGATAAAAAGATTGTTCTTTTCTGTGGTGTCGGCTTGAGAGGATATGTGGCTGAGAGGATTCTCATTCAGAATGGATTTGATGATCTCTACAACCTGACTGGCGGTATTAAGACGTATTCAATGGCCACCATGACACAGGGTAATGAAGATATTTTTGAAAATGATCATATTGGGAAAGATGATATTCTCTATCAGGTGGGTACACCGGAAGTGGATCACTCTCTTGAAAAAGTGATAGAGGTCAATGCCTGCGGTCTTCAGTGTCCCGGTCCTATTCTTAAGTTGAAAACGGAAATGGACAAGCTGGCAACCGGTGACAGATTGATGGAGATTGCTTCCGATCCCGGGTTTGCCAAAGATGTTTACTCCTGGGCAAATATGACAGGGAATAAAGTCCTTAGTGTGGAAAGAGACGGCGGGAAAGTTAAAGCGCTCGTCGAGAAAGGTTCCGGCAAAAAGATATCAAAGAGTAATTCCGACGCCAACGGTACTTCTGCAGTTGTTTTCAGTGATGACTTCGATAGAGCCCTGGCCGCATTTGTCATCGCCAACGGAGCGGTTGCTTCAGGGAAAGATGTCACTCTGTTTTTCACATTTTGGGGGCTGAATGTTATCAAGAAGCATAAAAAACCTGCCCTTAAGAAAGATTTTATGAGTAAAATATTCGCTCTTATGATGGCAAAGAGCAGTCTGGCATTGAAATTGTCCAAAATGAACATGGGTGGTCTCGGTGCAAGAATGATGCGTATGCAGATGAAAGCCAAGGGTGTTGAATCTCTGGAAAGCATGATTCAGACGGCTATCGATTCGGGAGTACGGCTGGTTGCCTGTCAAATGTCAATGGATATTATGGGAGTCAGTGAAGAAGAACTTCTCAATGGTGTGGAGATCGGCGGAGTGGCCGCATTCCTTGAATCGGCAGATTCATCGCAGGCTAATCTCTTTATATAACAGATAAAAAAAGGGAGGAGGGAGGAATTTCTTCCTTTCTCCCATCTCCCTTATCCTCTTAACTAAAGCGTGAACAGCATATCCTCATATGAGGGGTAAGGCCACAATTCTTTATCGGTTATTTTTTCCAGCGCATCACCGAATATTCTCAGTTCAGCCATAGCGGGAATAACTTTTTCTCGATAGGCTTTTGCCTGAGTCAGAAGATCCTCTTCAAGGTCAAAGGCG
The DNA here is from genome assembly GCA_016744925.1 of Spirochaetaceae bacterium. Taxonomy (GTDB): domain Bacteria; phylum Spirochaetota; class Spirochaetia; order DSM-2461; family DSM-2461; genus Spirochaeta_F. The sequence goes on along the minus strand of JADGDJ010000250.1, from coordinate 2,055 downwards.
GCATTCATCTCTATTGTTACTTTGGCAGATGCTTCCAGTAGTCCGCTGAGGTTCTCACCCAGTTTGGCCACAAGCTCTTCCTGCGGTTTAAGAGTAACAGCAGGAGCAATGCCTTTAATGGCACTAATAGTTTTAACAACTTTTGCCGCATATTTGCTGCTTGCCGGGAATATCAGTCTCTCGGCCATTTCAACCATAATACCGGCCTCGATATTGATCTGTTTGCTAAATGTTTCCAGATGAATTTCGTATCTTGCTTCCAGCTCAGCTTTCGAAAGTACTCTATTGCTTTCAAAAAGTTTTACTGAATAGTCTTTTATCAACTCAGGGAAAACATCGACTGAAGATTTCAGGTTTGGAAGTCCTCTTTTTTCTGCTTCAACAACCCAGTCATCAGAATATCCGTTTCCGTTGAAAATAACTCTCTTATGCTTTTTGTATGTTTCAATAACAATTTCTTTAACAGCTTTATTTACATCCGGAGCATTTTCGAGAATGTCTGCAAATCCTTTTAGAACTTCAGCAACAGCTGTGTTGAGGATCACATTTGCTCCCGATATGGATTGTGTGGATCCTACCATTCTGAACTCAAATTTGTTTCCAGTAAAAGCAAATGGCGATGTCCTGTTTCTATCTGTTGAATCAAGGGGCAGATCGGGTAACATTGTCTGTCCTATTTCCATTATACCGCCATCTCTAGAGGGAACTTTCTCTCCGGCTTCAAATTTTCTCAGGATTTCATCCAGTTCTGTACCCAGGAAGATTGAGATGATTGCAGGAGGTGCTTCATTAGCTCCCAGTCTGTGATCGTTTCCCGAGTTTGATGCAGATAATCTTATCAGAGGTGCATAAATATCTACCGCTTTGATTATGGCTGCAAGGAAGATGAGGAATCTGGCATTGTTCTGCGGATTGGTTCCCGGCTCAAGAAGGTTCATTCCGTCATCAGTTCCAAGGGACCAGTTGTTGTGCTTACCAGAACCGTTTACACCGGCAAAAGGTTTTTCATGAAGCAGGCATACCATACTGTGTCTTTCGGCAACTTTTTTCATTGTTTCCATAACGATCTGGTTGTTGTCGGTTGCAACATTTGTCGTTGTATAAATGGTCGCCAGTTCAAACTGGTTGGGAGCCACTTCGTTGTGCTGTGTTTTGGCACTGATTCCCATTTTCCATAATTCACAGTTGAGCTCCCTCATAAAATAGGCAACTTTTTCTTTAATGGCTCCGAAATAATGGTCATCCATTTCCTGGCCCTTGGCGGACATAGTACCGAATACGGTTCGTCCGGTAAGTCTCAAGTCTGGGCGTTTATTGTACAGCTCTTTGTCAACGAGGAAGTATTCCTGTTCAGGTCCTGTCTGAGAGTAAATTTTTGTAGTCGTTGTGTTTCCAAGCACTTTGAGAACTCTCAATGCGGGACCGGAAACTGCTTCCATTGACCTCAGGAGCGGTACTTTTTTATCGAGTGCTTCACCTGTATAAGAGATGAAGGCTGTAGGTATTGTCAGTGTTAAGCCGGTTTTATCCTCTTTGAGGAATGCCGGTGATGTTGTATCCCATGCAGTGTATCCACGGGCTTCAAATGTCGCTCTAAGTCCACCGTTTGGAAAAGAGGAAGCGTCGGGTTCTCCCTGTATCAGTTCCTTACCGGAGAACTCCATCATAACTGTACCATCACCGGCAGGCGAAATAAAAGAATCGTGTTTTTCAGCTGTTAGTCCTGTTAATGGCTGAAACCAGTGCGTAAAGTGAGTCGCACCCTTAGAAATAGCCCAATCTTTCATAGCGGAAGCGACAACTTCAGCAACATCTTTTGAGAGGACCTGTTCTCCCATCTGAACTTTCTGAAGTTCTTTAAAAATACTTTTTGGGAGTCTTTGCTTCATCAGCGAGTAGCTAAAGCTGTTTTCTCCGTAAATTTCTTCAACTGGTGATGTACAGATTCTAGGTTCGTTCTCCATTATATATTCTCCATTCATGTATTATCTATGTATTTATATGCATTATATGTGCCAACTGTAATAATCCTGAATAAATTATTAGTTAATTTAT
>JADGDJ010000249.1 GCA_016744925.1 Spirochaetaceae bacterium | reverse complement strand
ACTTTTTGCTGTTCTGTAAGGACTTTACTGATTTCCTCTGATTTCACCAATCCGCGATCAACAAGGATTTCTCCTATTTTTCTATCCGATTCAACCTGTTCATCAGCAATGACATTGATCCTTATCTCAGCTGAACTTTCTACAAATATAAAGATATCCCGAATTTCATCTTCACGGTAAGTGGTCGAAAGTATTATTTCCCATGATGAGTAACTGTATTCAGGATTTATTTTAGATAGTGAAGGGATTTCATCGAGGACAGCCAGGACAGAATATTCTCCCAAATCCTTAATTTCTGAGAGAAGAAGTAGAGGGTTTGTTCCTGTGAGAAATATATTATTATCAGGACAAAATATAATTCTATAGGTTAACACATCTCTTGACTCAAAATTATCTTCATCGAGATCTATTGCAGAGTCCGATTGGGAACCAATGCTGTTGGCAACAACATCAGGAGAAACTTGACCTGTCTGAATGGCAACTTCAGATTTAAAATTTTTGATTACCAGATTTGTTTCCTCATTGAGTTTGACAGTAGAATCTTCAAGCATGTCTTTTATATAATCTCGAGATTTCAATGTGAGATCAATCAGATTTTTATTTACGACCAATTTCCCGGATCTCAAAAGATCCATTACATTTTCAACCTCGTGGGTAAAAAGAGAAATCTCATCGAAACCAAACATGGCTGCCGAACCCTTTATGGTATGCATTATCCTGAAAACAGATGAAATAGTCTCCGGATCGTCCGGTTCTTCCTCCAATTGCAGAAGGGCTGTTTCCAGTTCTCCTAATAGTTCAAACGCCTCTTCTCGAAAAGCTTCTTTAAATTGATCTATCACGAACTCACTCCTCTTCTTTTATGAAATCAGCGAATAATTTGACGGAATCACTAGTGATTTGTTTATCGAAACCGGATAAACGGATCATTTCAATGATTGTCTTGGGGACTTCTTCGGTGATTGTGATTTTTTTATTTTTTGCTGATGCTTCAAGGCTAGCTGAATATAAAAGTTGAAGAAAAGAGAGGTCTACTTTGTCAATTTTGGATAAATTCAGAAGAATTTCATTCTTCTTTCCCATAATGGCTTGAAGTAAAGTGTTTTTAACAAGTTCGGCTTTCTCAATGGTTTGAGATCCTTCAAAGGTCACAACTATAATACCATCATCCATATTTCCTCCAAAAATCATACTAACACGCTATATATTGTGAAAATAATTAAGCTATATAGTAAATTATATTAATGTTCGTGGAGATTTCAATCTATTATAGTCGCTAAAATAAAAATCCTTTGCTGATATATGTCCCCAGTTGAACTGCGGACTCAATAAAACCCGCTTTTCTGCTCTTCATAATAATTTGGATGATCAGGACCTTATTCTCTTCATCAATAACCCATTTACGCAATAGGAGTGTATCGCCTACTGACAAACCGGATTCATCTGCTATTAGTCCGGGATAAACATCTTTTAAACTGTACAATACATTTTTATTGCCCCGCCCTCGGATTCTCTCCACCTCCATACCGAAAAATGGAACAAACAAATTATCAACGGCATCTTTTTTCAGAGCTGTACCCATGGGATTATGCGGTCTTTCATCTAGTGAAGCTATTGCAGAATAGTTTTTATTTTTATCAGCCCATTCTAATTTAACAAGTGTTTCAGGATCATATTTAAGGAGAGCTCTCTGAATTTCGGCAATACTGCTGTACTCAATACCATTTAACTTTTGAATTATATCACCTTTTTTTAAACCAATCTGGAATGCCGGGGAACCGGGCAGAACATAGAGAACTTCCAACTTTCCGGATCTTTCGAACAATCCGCAGCCCAGCCAGGGGTGACGAATATCTCCCCCCTTATACAAGTCGGGTAGAGATACCTTGACATCAGATACGGGGATCGCAAAATTGACACCTTCAAACTGCTCAATTCCGGCAAAAATAATACCAATAACTTCCCCTTTAGAATTGAGTAAAGGTCCACCGCTGTTTCCGGGATTTATGGGAACATCAATCTGTAGAGTATCACCAAGAGGCAAAAGCTGCCTGCTGAGAGATGAGACGGATCCCGAGGTCATCGTATTTTTCAAACCACCGGGAGAACCGATGGCAAAGATTTTATCACCAAGTTGTGGCTCATATGTTTTTGCAACAGAAAAAATGTATTCCGGATCCACTTCGGCTTTTAAAAGAGCAATATCGAATTCCCTATCCCAACCGATTACTTTTGCAGGAATCCTCTCATCATTATCATCTGACAATTTAATATATAGTCGTGAAAATCCTTCGTATTCCGGATCTACTTCACTGGAGATTACATGATAATTTGTGAGTATATACCCACGTTGATCAATAAAGAATCCACTTCCGATGACTCTATCGGGATAACCCATTCCATTTTCGATCTTGATACCTTTATTAACCCAAACTGTTACGGTTCCTTTAATCATTCTTTCAATGGATGAAGGCTCATTGAGGAGTCTGATAGTATCGGCTTTTGCATTGAGAGAATTCTTCAAATAGTAGTCAAAAAGATCCGCTAAGGCTCCTTTGTTTTCTGTTTTGAGGAAATGATCCTCCAGCTGATCAAGCTGCTCAGGGGTCAAATTACCATATTCTAGATTATCATTAAAATATGCAACTGCAGCGGAATCCGCCCCATCGCTGAATAATTCATTAACGTATTCATACTGAAGATCTTCCCATTTAAAATCATTGAAAGTATCAGTCAGATCAAGTGATGCAAAGGATGTGTAATATTTCAAAGCTTCTCTGAAAGATTTTTTTTCAACGGACTCTACAAGTATCCTGTCCATTTCGGAGAGTAGCATCGGTAATCTTTCATTGAGCTGGCTATAATCAGGACTATCTTCGTCAACAGACAATATCAGTTGAACTGCTTTAAGAAAATGTTCTTCCTCTATGAGGTTATCGATATTTCCTACAGAGATGTCTATTAGAGACCGTTCTATTTCACTCTCAGTGAGGACACTGAAATCTGGACCGGATGTACAGGATATAAAAGCAGAAATAAGAGTAAAGAGAATTATTTTTTTTAACATAGATCACCTTAATTGTTATTAAACCAGAAGTTCTCAAAGGTAAAATCCCAAGAAAAACTATCATAGTGATTCACATTTGTTTTTTCGATAGGGACAGAATAGTAGAGCTCATCTCTCAGAGAACTGATATACTCGGCATCAGTATAGGAATCTTCGTTAAAATCCCAGGTTTTAATATTCAGAACTGACCAATCCTCAAGATATTCCGGTTTTCCGTTATTATTCCAATCTACTGCAATACCAGTAATTTTTCCATCCTCATAATATTCAAATACATCGATTATTCCATCTTCATTAATATCCCGTTTACCCGATTCGGGTTGCCATGCGGATATTTCTAGAAAATGATCAAAAACTCCACTATTGAGAGAATCTTCCTTAATTTCAGTAACTTCACCATTTTTAAGAGAATATTCACGAAAAATATTGTGATTACCGGAAAAAGATTCTTCAAACTGATAAGACATCTTGAGCAGGTCCACAGGAGTTAAAACAAAATCTTCGACAATAGCTTTTCGATCTTTATTGTATTTCCAGTTGAATAAATTCAAATCTCTTAATGGTGTATAACTTGTCCCAGGATAGATTTTATAGATCCTTGTAAGGTTATTATTACTGAAGTGTACTTCGTCCAAATAGGGATAATCAGTATATACAAATTCATAACCGATATCCCCTCTATTCAGGAAAACACCCGTTGGGATACCATTTTTGAAATTAATAGAAAGGTCAGTAATATTGTCCTGGTTCTCATCTTTAAGATAAGTCAATTCATTCTCAACAACAGAGACTATTTCATCGGAAATACCGTCGAAATTATAATCTCCGAAATAGATACCGTCACCAAGTTCTTCATTTCCTGTAGAGCGAATCATTAAATTTCGACTTATGTCAATTAAGGGATTATCTGAATCGAAAAGCATTTTCAAAAAAGGAGTTTCTCCGAAAATAGCCTTATAGAGCTCTACTGCCTGATCACTTGCCGATTGGAAATTTGAGAGAATGATTTCCTGAAAAAGGATTTCATCCAGCCTATCTTTCTCTAGACGATGTAAGCTCTGTTCAATATTTTTGTAAAAGTTCTTATTACCTGTTGATCGGATGAGGTAGATAATCGATTTCAAATTATAGGGATTTCTTTTATAAACATCCAAAGCCAACTCTATGCTGTAATCTATTAATCCATATTTATATGCTGAATCTGAGACCTTGAGTATAATCTGATTGTCATGGTCAAAAATCTTCCTGTTTATATCATAAAAATCCAGAACATCTTTGTGATGTGCGGTTATATTGAGTAGATTCAAATACCGAAAATAAAGATCATAGAAATAATCAGAGTAGACATCTCCGAGGCTAATACTCTGTCTATACATATCAAGAGATTTCAAACGATTTCCCTGCTCTTCCCTTATCAATCCTGACAGATACCAGGCATCAGGCAATTCTTCCGAAAAATCCATTGCTTTCTGCAGATACACCTCTGCAGAATTGAAGTTATCCCGGTTGTAATAATAATAGGCTTCATCCACATATAACTGAGCAAGCTCTATGTCTGTTTCAGAAAATACGGCTTGTGTACAGATGAGGACTAATATAGAAATAAGTATTTTTTTCAAAATATTTTTTCACTCTCCAGGTAAAGGTATTTCGAGCAAGACTCTTATTTCTTTATCGTCAAGAGTTTCTCTTTCTAAGAGCGAATCTGTCAATTTATTCAGCATAACAATATGATCTTTTAATAAAATTCTCACAATATCGAGCGATTCCTGAAGTATTTTCTTTATTTCATTATCTATTTGAGATGCCGTAGCATCTGAATAGTCTTTATGCTGTGCGATCTGCTTTCCAATAAAAATGGGTTCATCATTTTGTCCATAGGAAACTGGTCCCAGTTCGGCACTCATTCCCCAATCACAAACCATCTTCCTAGCTAGCTCTGTAGCTTGTTCTAAATCATTTTGTGCCCCTGTAGAAGTCTCACCAAAAATGAGTTCTTCTGCGGCATAACCTCCATAGCATATTTTTATGCGGTCATAAATCCATCCACTACTTCTGGAATACTTGTCCTCTTCGGGAAGTGAAAATGTGACACCGAGAGCCCTCCCTCTTGGAATAATGGTGACTTTGTGGATCGGATCAGCATTTTTCAGGAAATAGTGCAAAAGCGCATGTCCCGCCTCGTGAAAGGCTGTCATCCTTTTTTCAGAATCTGAAAAAACTCTAGATTTTCGGGCAACACCCATGAGAACTTTGTCTCGAGCTTCTTCAAAATCAGCCATATGAACCAATGATTTTTTTCTTCTTGCGGCAAATAGAGCTGCTTCATTGACTAAATTTGCTATATCCGCACCGGATGATCCCGGGGTTGCTCTGGCAATAATTGAGAGATCAACCGAATCATCGAGATTGATTTTCCTGGAGTGGATCTTCAGGATTGCCTCTCTCTCCTTCACATCGGGAAGATCAACGACAACCTGTCTGTCAAAGCGACCGGGTCTCAGTAGAGCAGGATCGAGAACATCCGGCCTGTTGGTAGCGGCAATGATTATCACCCCGTCCTGAGCTTCGAAACCATCCATTTCGACTAAGAGTTGATTGAGCGTCTGTTCCCGTTCATCATGTCCACCTCCATAACCGGCTCCTCGAGTTCTTCCAACAGCATCTATTTCATCTATAAAAAGTATACAGGGAGCATTTTTTCTACCCGTTTCAAAAAGATCTCTTACGCGACTGGCACCGACACCGACAAACATCTCAACAAAATCAGAACCTGACATATGAAAAAAGGCGACACCTGCTTCTCCGGCTACAGCTTTTGCCAGGAGAGTTTTTCCTGTTCCCGGACTTCCAACCAGCAAAACGCCTTTAGGTATTTTCGCACCAAGACTTGTGAATCTAGCTGGCGTTTTTAAAAACTCGACAACTTCTTCCAGTTCATATTTGGCTTCCAGCTGACCTGCAACATCGGAAAATGTAATTGTATTGGTATCCTTTTCATATTTCCTCGCTTTGCTTTTACCGAAAGAAAAAGCCTTTCCACCTCCGGATCCTCCCTGTACAGAACGAAACATCCACCATATAAATCCGAACATGAGGATAAAAGGAAGGACCTGAATGAGGATAGTTCCCAAACCAATTTTTTTTGCACCACCAGTGACTTCAACCCCTTTATTCTTAACCTCTTCCATCAATTGCTCATCGTAATAAGGGATCTCAGTTTTAAAGGTTGTGACAGAACCGGTCCTATCGATAAGAGTACCCATAATTTCCCTTTGGTCTAATATTTCAATTTTCTGAATTATCCCATCGTCAAGATGCTGATAAAAAAGGGAATAAGATATTTCATTAATGGTCGTATTTTCAGAAA
>JADGDJ010000248.1:6090-6480 GCA_016744925.1 Spirochaetaceae bacterium | reverse complement strand
AAGATGTAAACTATTTTATTGGTTTTATAGAGATAATGAAAATTAAATACACTTAAAAAAATAATAATAGAAAATTGGATATTCCACCCATTGAGATTTGTAAGGCCGGCGCCATAAAGATAAAACCAGTAAGTAGTAACCAGCCTTATAAAAATTACGCAGATTATCATAAAAACGGAATATTTTTTCATTTGGTTATGGTATAAGTGTTGCCTGCCGGAAATCAAGCTTTTTGTAAAAATAAGTACTTTCTATTACTTTTTTACAAAAATAGTACCGTGATTGGTACCGATGCCTCATTGTTAGGCTGCAAAACCGGTTTTACCATTAGACAACTAATCAATAAAGGAGATAATAATGAAAAAAGTATTTGAAACCATGGTTCTGACT
>JADGDJ010000248.1:0-6080 GCA_016744925.1 Spirochaetaceae bacterium | reverse complement strand
CCGCTTCCGGTGAACAGGAAGAGACAGCACAGAAAGAAGTTGTTGTAACCTACATGCAGTCGGGAACCTATGATGTGGCTGCTGAGGCAATTGAGGAGGAATTTGAGTCCGCAACTGGCATACAGGCAGATATCATTACCTCCCCCTGGGCCGTACTGAATCAGAATCACATTACTGACCTGACGACAGGAACAGGTGAATATGATGTCATGTCCGGAGAATTCTGGATCGCTTCAGTATGGAATCACATGATGCCTTTAGATGATAAAGCAAAAGACATGGAGTCTCTCTATATTCCCGGAATATGGAAACCCGGTCCAAGCGGACACTTTGACGGGAAGAGAATAGGTGTCCCTTACAGCGCGGAAGCTTACGGAATTGTCTATAGAAATGATCTCTTTGACAAATACGGATTGAGCGCAGACTGGGAAACATGGGATGATTTTATTGCCGTAATGGACAAGTTGGATGAATATCTCGCGGGAACCGGAATCGCTCCCAATGTTCACAGCTGGGGTGCTCCGGACCAGCCTATGGCCATCTTCCTCGGAATGTATGACAGCTATCTTGTAACCAAAAACGGAAAATACATGCTCGATGCTAAGGAAGCGGTACCGGCTCTGGATAAAATGAAAAGTCTGCTCAAATATAACCCTGAGGGTGCTATAGCACTGAGTATTGATGAATCAAACTCTGTATTTTTAACAGGCCAGGCTGCAACAATGATCGGCTGGGTAGGTTTTGTAAGAGCTGAAGCACAGAATACAGATTCCTCGAATATCGTTGATCTGTGGGAAACAGCAGTCTTCCCCGGACCGGGAGCACCTTTCCTTTCGGCATGGAACCTGTTCATTTCAAAATACACTGATGATCCTGAGTCTGCCTGGGCATGGATCGATCATTACGTAAGCCCGGAAAAGGCTAAAGAGAGATTTGTAAAATACGGAATAGGTTCTCCTTTTAAAAGCACATACGAAGATCCTGAGTTAAAAGAAAAATTTGCTCATGACTTTCCTGCGACAATTGCCAATCTCAACAGAGCTAAAACAGTTCCATGGACTTTCGAAGCCTATGAAATCTTTTTCAGAAATCTGGGAGAATTCGTTATCGGAAATATAGATGCTTCCGCTTTTGTTTCAAACGTAAATGAACAATGGGGTCCCATAAACCCTCCCGAAGCTCTTGTTCAATCAGCAGCATCACAGGGACAGATGGAAAAATAATCGAAAGTTATAATAAAACATTGGATCAGTTGTGCAAGTCACAGCTGATCTTTCAGGAGGACCCTTTTGTCTACTAAAATACGACAAAAAGACAAAGAACTCAGCAGCTGGCTGATATTTATTCTACCGGCTCTTTTAGTTGTCATATTGTTGCAGTTATATCCACTTATTTATTCGCTCTTTCTGGTATTTCAGGACTGGAAACTGACGGAATCCCCAGAACCGAAAGGATTCATCGGCTTATGGAACCTAATTAATATTTTCAAAAATGATGTATTCCGGAGATCTGTTGTAAACAGCCTGATCATCTCGGGAACCGCTGTATTTTTCGAATTGATTATAGGTCTATCACTGGCCTATCTATTCAATAAAGAACGGCGTTTAAACAGTATTGTAAGAACTTTAATCCTTCTTCCCATGGTTATCGCACCTGTTGCTGCCGGTACACTGTGGAGAATGATGCTCAACGGCAGAGCCGGATTAGTTAATCATATATTGTCCTTTATCAATATTCACGGACCCAACTGGCTTGCAGATCCCCAATGGTCTTTAGTCTCTGTTATCCTTCTGGAAATCTGGCAGTTTACCCCATTTGTCATGATTATTTCCGCAGCTGCTATAACAAGTATACCCAAATCACTCAGGGAAGCCGCTTCAATTGACGGAGCCGGGCGATTGATGACCTTCAAAAATGTAGATCTGCCCCTTTTGGCTCCCACACTGGCACTAACTATGATTTTCAGAGTTCTGGAATCACTCCTTTCACTTGATTCGATCTACTCTTTGACATTCGGCGGCCCCGGTTACAGCACCTACACGCTCACCTTCTTTATTTACAACGAGGGATTGAGAAGTTTTAATTTCGGCCAGGCCGCTGCTGCATCGTGGTTATTCATGATATTTACGTCTCTTTGCATAGTATGGGTTTTCCGATTTCAGAATAAGGATAAATAAATGGAATTAAATAAAAGTAAACAACACCCATCTCAAATGCTTATTACCGCTTTATATTATATATTGGTAGTAATTTCAGCATTTGTTGTTCTCGTACCGATTATATATCTGGTGATGAACAGCCTGAAACTCCCTAGAGATTTCCTGAAAGTGCCTCCTACATTTCTACCGGAAGTCGTTACTTTAAAACACTATGCCAGTCTGTTTACAAAAGCAAAAACACTCAAATATTTTACAAATAGCCTCACAGTGACTTCTGTCACAACATTTGTCACTATAATTCTGGGATCATTTGCAGCATACGGTCTCTCCCGTATGAAATTATCAAAACACGCTCTGGGTATGGTAATTTTTACCTTTTTATTCATAAGATTTTATCCCAAAGTTACCACCATCATGCCCTATTTCATTATCATGAGAAAACTGAACCTTCTCGACACGGTCTGGGCTGTTATACTGGGCCATCTAGGGATAACAATCCCTTTTGTAACCTGGCTGATGCTCGTTGTGTACAACGATCTCCCCTACAGCATTGAAGAGGCGGCTCTTGTAGATGGTGCAACTCCCATACAGAGATTTTTAATGATCATTTTTCCCATGACAGCACCGTCGGTTGCCTCATCGGCTATCCTGGCTTCATTTATGTCGTGGAATGAGTTTCTGATAGCGTCCAGTATTACAAGGCGTGATGCTACTGTTCTTTCTATTGCCGTGGCCAGTTTTGTTAGTGATAAAGGGATTCAATGGGGTCAGATGGCTGCCATGAGTCTGATTATGATTCTGCCTATGCTACTTTTTGCCCTTGTCGCTCAGAAATATCTGGTAAACGGACTCACATTCGGAGCAGTGAAAGGTTAAAACTATATGAAAACAGAAAAGATAAATGAATACATAGAATATTACAAAAACTCTTTACTGGAAGATACCATTCCCTTCTGGAGCAGCCGATGCCTTGATAAAGAGTTCGGCGGATATCTGACTTATTTTGATAGAGAAGGGAAAAGACTCTCAACGGATAAAAACGGATGGGTTCAGGGAAGAATGACCTGGATGTTTTCCCGGCTCTACAATGAAGTTGATAAAAAAGATGAATGGCTGTCTCTGGCAAAGTCAGGATATGAGTTTTTAAAGACTTCTATTCTCGATGATAATGGAAGAGGCTGGTTTACAGTTACAAGAGAGGGAAATCCCGTCAGACGGCGAAGATACCTCTTTGTCGAAACCTTTGCGGTGATCGCCTGCGCTGAATACTACAAAGCATCAGGAGACCGAGAAGCTCTCGAACTGGCTCATAAAGTCCTGGAACTCATTTTTAAACTGAAAGAGGATGGAACAGATCCCAAATTTCATGAAAGTGTCCAAACGAAAGGCCACAGTCTGACCATGATTCTCATTTCGGTGCTGCAGATCTTAAGATCCGCTGATCCCGAAGGAGAATACAATCAGAGAATAAATATTCAAATCGATGAAATATTCAAATATTTCGTGCATAAAGACAAAAAATGCCTGTTTGAAACCGTAGGTCCCCATGGGGAATTTCTAGATACACCTGAAGGCAGGACCATAAATCCCGGACACGCCATCGAAACTGCCTGGTTTATAATGGAAGAAGCAAAATATCAAAATGATAAAACAATGCTTAATCGGATACTCCCAATACTGGACTGGCATCTCGAATTGGGTTGGGATAAGAAGTACGGTGGATTATACTCCTTCGTCGACTGCTCGGGTTACCAGCCGGAACAGATCGAGTGGAATATGAAATTCTGGTGGCCTCATAATGAGGCATTATACGCCACATTGCTGGCTCATCATTTAACAGGTGAAAACAGATATTCAGAGTGGTTTGAGAAAATCCACCAATGGAGCGACAGTCATTTTCCCGACAGAAAGTCTGGTGAATGGTTCGGATATCTGAATTATGACGGTACCGTATCCAATACACTTAAAGGGAACAACTGGAAGAGCTGTTTTCATCTGCCCAGACAGCAGTTACTGACATGGCAGCTGCTGGAAGAAATGAAACAAGGAGAAAAGTGAAATGAACAGTAGAGAACGCATGGCTCTGGCTATGAGCCATCAAAAAGCCGATAGAGTTCCGGTTATGTGCCAGCTGGCTATAGGCCACTATTTTCTGAATGCGGACATAGAACCTTATAAAATTTGGAATTCCAGCGAGGGATTTTCAGACGCCCTTGTTCAGATCCGGAATCGTTACAACTTTGACGGAATACTTGTGAATATCTGGGGAATGCCCGAATCTCTGCTGGATTATATCCAAACTGTCGAAAAGGAAGATGAAAACACAATTATAACCTGGAAAAATGGGGAAATAACTGTGGTACCGTCCGACGATAATGCCCATCACTATAATAAGAACAGAGAGCCCCTCGATAGAGCAGATTTTGAGACCATAGATGTGAATAATCTCGATGCCATACACGATATAAATGGATACTTCTGGAATATTTACCATATGCCCAATTTCCCGAAACTGACAGGAAATTTCACACCGGGAGAAACCCCTGATTATCTTTTTAATACTGTAAAAATGGTCAGAGAAAAGGCCGGAGAGGATATTTCACTCCATGGAGAAGTTAATTCTCCTTTCACCCACTACGTGGAACTTCTCGGTTACGAAGAAGCCCTGATGAGTCTTCTCATCGATCCGGAAAAAGCGCATAAAATTATGGAATATCTGACAGAAGTGACTGTGAAGCACGGATATAACATGGGGAAGCAAGATGTAGATGCCGTTCTCATATCTTCCGCATTTGCCGGCGGTCCCTTCCTCTCGAGAGAGATGTACAAAGAGTTTATAGTGCCTTATGAGAAAGAACTGACCGATGCTGTGAAAAAAACCGGCAAGCCGGTGTATACCCATACGTGCGGCAGTATCGGAGACCGGCTCGATCTGATGGTTGAAACGGGAACCATGGGTATAGATACCCTCGATCCTCCTCCCCTTGGCAATTCTGATCTGAAGACAGCACTGAAGGAACTCGATGGACAGGTTTTTGTTAAGGGCAATATGAATGCCGTAGAACTGCTGAATTATGATACTGAAGAAAAAGTTATAGAACATGCAGCCGGCAGAATCAGTTTAGGCAAACCAACAAATGCGTATATTCTCAGCACGGCCTGTTCCGTTGCTCCACGGACTGAACCATGGAAACTGAAACTCCTCGTTCCTCTGGCTGAGGAGGCCGGAAAATATTAACGAAGTGCAGAAATCAGAAGGTTCTGAGTTTTACGTAAAAGATGAAGTGGATATTTCACTTTTCACCAGCTCCTATATGTACAGCTTCAATGTTGAATATGCAGCAGTTGCATATCCATTATTTAATCAGTAATTAGCTTTGAACCTGTCCATCAACCGAAGGTGTGGAGACAAAAGGATTATGATCGGGATTTCAACTATTTCAGAGATGTTTGAAGAAAATGGCGAATCTCAATTGAGCCTCAATTTGAGTATTGACAAATTTACAAGCTCTTTAATCCTTCAGTGAATTAATTTATATACACTACCTGATTATAATAATAGAGCGGTGTTTCTATGAACAGCCGCTCTTCTTTATTTCAGCATACCCATTGATAATTAAGATAATATTGATTTACACAAGTCCGATCAGTTCTGACTTATCCAGATACTAGTTATTAAAATGAAAACTAAATAACAATGTCATCCTTCCAATATATTTTCCCTAAAAATGATGGTTGAATTAAAAAACTACTCAGTAGATTCCATAGATCACACAAATATCAATGTGCTATAATTCCTTCCGAAACAGCATTTAAGATTCGCCCAACAGACGATATCGGTTATTAGTAAACACCCCATCGACATTCAGCTTTTCCATCTTTGAAAGTTCTTCCGGGTGATTGATGGTAAATATAAGCACT